>WJMT01000114.1 GCA_014727835.1 Candidatus Aminicenantota bacterium
GGCATAGACCCGGAGCAGAAGATTTTAAATCTGCCTGCAGAGAGGCTGCGGGTCAAAACAGATACCATTCCCGCTCTGATCGGGACCCGAATGGCTGAGAACTCTCAACTCAAGAACGGTGATATCGTCACTTTAAGATGGAGGGATAAAGACGGCACCTTTGATGCGGCTGATATAAAGATCGTGCATGTGATGAATACTCTGGTGCCTGCCGTGGATAAAGGTCAGATATGGATACCTTACCAAAAATTACAGGAAATGATGGGAACCGATCAGCACGCCACCATAGTGGTGATCCAGCAGGATCTTGAGCCGACGTTTAAGAGCGGAGGGGTGTGGGAGTTTCAATCTCTGACCTATTTGTTGAGGGATATGGAGGCCATGAAGCAGATCCAGACATTCTCCTATGCTTTTATGTATCTCCTGCTGTTGTTTATGGCTCTTCT
Organism: Candidatus Aminicenantota bacterium; assembly: GCA_014727835.1. Classification (GTDB taxonomy): domain Bacteria; phylum Acidobacteriota; class Aminicenantia; order Aminicenantales; family Aminicenantaceae; genus WJMT01. The sequence goes on from WJMT01000114.1 coordinate 447, forward strand.
GGCTGTGTTTGACACTCAGGTCATCTCCATATTTCGAAGGAAACGCGAGATCGGTATGCTGATGGCTCTGGGGATGGAGAGAAAAAACGTGATCAAACTTTTCACTCTGGAAGGAGCATTGCAGGGAGTGCTTTCTTTAATCATTGGCGCCATCTACGCCACACCTTTTCTTATCTGGTCAGCAAAAAGCGGCATTCAATTACCCGAGAGCGCCGGTGATTTCGGCATGGCGATCTCCACCACACTTTATCCCATGTACGGGTGGAAGATCATCATAGGATCCGCGCTTCTGATGCTGGTTTCTGTGACCGTTGTCAGCTATTTCCCTTCCCGCAGAATATCAGATATCCAACCCCAAAAAGTCTTAGCAGGGAGACAGGAATGATCCGATTTCTCATCAAAGGCATCTTGAGAGACAAACACCGCAGCCTGGTTCCTCTCATAATCGTGAGTGTGGGTGTGGCGATGAGTGTGTTTATGTACACCTATATCTGGGGATTTATAGATGATCTGACCAAAACCAATGCCGTTTATGAAACCGGTCATTTGAAAGTCATGACCCGGGCGTATAAAGAGATTTCTGACCAGATTCCCAATGACCTGGCTCTAACCAATACGGATTCACTCATCCATGATATGGAAAAGGAATATCCCGGAGTGGACTGGACCCCCCGTATCAAGTTTGCCGGACTGCTTGATATTCCCGATGAAAAAGGAGAAACCAGAGCTCAAACCACCGTGTTTGGGATAGCTCTGGATCTGCTTGGAAAAGATTCCGGAGAGAGGGAGCGCTTTAATCTGGAAAAATCGATTCAAGAAGGACATCTTCCCGATAAGCAGGGTGACATCCTCATCCCGGTTACCATGGCCAAAAGTCTGGATGTCACCGTAGGGGACACCGCCACTTTAATCAGTTCTTCGGCACTGGGAGGAATGGCTATCCACAATTTCCGGATCGCCGGCACTGTCAAATTCGGAGTCCAGGCTCTGGATCGAAACACCGTCATCGCTGATATCGGGGATGTGAGATATGCTCTGGATATGCTGTCAGGATCCGGTGAAATTCTGGGTTATTTTGAAAACGAACTTTACCAATCCGAGAAGGCTCATGAGATAAAAGAAGAATTTAATGAAAAATACTCAAATCCCGAGGAGGAATTCTCTCCGGTCATGCTCACGCTTGAGGACCAGAACAATCTGGGAGAATTATTGAGGATATCCAAGCTGGAGCTTTACATCATCGTGGGGGTCTTTTTGTTTGTGATCTCACTTATTTTGTGGAATTCCGGATTGATGTCAGGGATCCGTCGCTACGGGGAGATCGGAGTCAGGATGGCTATCGGGGAGTCAAAGGCACGGGTTTATAAAGAAATGCTGATTGAATCCGTAGTCATTGGATTTGTGGGCTCTGTGATCGGTATTGCCATAGGGATTCTGGGATCTTATTATCTTCAGGAGAATTGAGGACTTGTTTCACCTGATAAACTTTGGATTTTTCCTTATTCTGAAAAGGAATTTAGTAAAAGCTGAAATTGATGAAGTGAGAATTAATTCAGATTAGAGCAGCTTTAAAATAGATTGAATGAATAGGTTGAAATCGTTCAGGTTGTTCTGAATGATTTCATAAATCAGATCATCATTGATTTCCCAATAAATATGAACAAGCCGATTCCTGAACTTTGCCATCTCTTCAAGGTTTCCGATTAGATGATCAGAGATAATACCTCGTTCATGAAGTACCCGGAAAGAGTCCACATAATCATGGGGGCTGCGGAACTTTTTAGAGGCAATGATGTGATTGGCCATATCCAGACAGCATTCTATGGACACCTGAAGAAGATATTTCGCGCTCTCCGTATTTCTGAAATCTGAGAGAAATTCCTCTTTGTCAGTTTTAACAAGCTGGGATAATTTTTCAAGATAATCCTGGAGTTTCCTTATTTTATTCTCAATAACTTCAGGTTCTACCAATGAGTCCTCCGTTTTTTATAGAGGTAAAATAAATCCTTCTCATGGAACGAAGAGCAGGAAGAAAATCAAAGTATCGATCTCTGATAAATGTTTCAAAAGAAATTCGAAGATTTTCATCTGAACAGTAGATAAGCTGGCCGCTTGTAATAATTTCACCTTTGACTCGCAGCGGAGCATTGTCGATGCATCGAATGTCAAATTTGGACTGGAATTTTTTATCCATGAGTCCGGCGATCCGCATCTCTATCTTAAATCTCTTCAATTGATTCAAATTTTTTTTAAAGACAAGGGCTATATCAATATCGCTGCTTGAATTTTCGGTTCCTTTTCCATAGGACCCATAGAGATAGGCTATTCCAACAGGAAACATTTTTAAAACTTCAGAAAGATAGGGCTGGAATTCCTTTTTGCTGGGTATGTTTGTTATTGATAAGTCATCATTTAACTTTTTCATTTTTCCCCGGCCAATTCTTTTTCATATTATGGTTTATCCAAATATCAAAGTCAACATCGTTCAGCGAAAACCGGTTTAAAGTTCAGGGAAAATTGGGGGACAGGCCCTGGTATCTTTTTTTAATAAACAAAATAACCTTTGGTTTATGTGGGCGAGGGCCGCCGGTATGTCACCAGGTATCCATTTCCGGGATGAACCGGGGGGCAAATGCCCCGTTTAAGAGTAGAAATATACCTTTATTTACACATAACATATTCATTATCCATAAGTTGCAGATGAAAGCTAAAATTTGATCCGCACTACAGTTCCTTTTTTTTGGCTGATGGTTAAGGTACCGTCAATCTGTTTGACCAGATCAGTGACCAGCTTAAGTCCAAGTGTAATGGGATTCTTCCAGTCATAGCTTTTTGGAAGGCCCACTCCCGTATCAGCCACCTCAAGGGAATACGAGTCTTTTCCCTCAGCTTTTATTTTTATGGAAACACTGCCTTTCTTTTTCTCCGGAAAGCCGTGTGTGAATGCATTGGAGACCAGTTCATTGATGATGAGTCCAGCTGGGATCGCTCTGTTGACATCCAAAAAAATTTGATCAATGTCCACACTCAAATTGACCCGGTCACTCAATGTCCTATGGGATGCATAAAGGTGTGTGGTCATTTTTTTGACATAGTTGGAAAAATCGACTTCTGCTAGGTTTTGAGATTCGTACAGGCTTTCATGAATGAGAGCCATAGCTTTGATCCGCTCCCTGCATGTTTGGAAGCTCTCCAATGCCTTTTTATCTGTAACATTTTGTGACTGGAGGTTTAACAGACTGGAGATGATCTGCATGTTGTTTTTTACCCGGTGGTGAATCTCCTGGAGCATCACATTTTTCTCTTTCAAGCTTTTTTGTAACTGCGTTTCTGCTTTTTTTCGGATTGTAATATCACGACAACTCCCATACACCAAACCATTCGGCAGAACCACAGTATTGAGATCGGTCGGTAAATAATTTCCATCTTTTTTTCTTAATTCAATTTCAGTGAATACCCTGCCTGTTTTTAATATCTGTTTAAAAATATTGGGAGATTCATCAACTGGTTCTTTTCGTGACAAATCTGCGATGCTCATCTCTGTTAGCTCTTCCTTAGAATAGCCAAGCATTTCACAAGCTTCTTTGTTGACATATTGATAATTACCCTGCTGATCGGTAATAAAAATGGCATCTGCGGAATTTTCTGTGATTGTGCGGAATTTCTCTTCACTCTCTTTAAGAGCAGTTTCCGCTTGTTTGCGCTTGGTGATGTCAGTGAAGAATCCCACATTACATTGTTCTCCATCGATCACAGCCTTTTTAGTACTAATGTTTGCATATAGAATGCTACCATCCTTCCGCAGGCAAGGGATGTCAGGTGCGAGTGTTTTTTCTCCACGTGCCTGTGCCTGGAACTCGGAGATGACATGGTCTAACGATTCCTTTGGATGGATGTCCTCAACACCCATGGCAAGTAATTCTTTGCTCTCGTACCCGAGCATCCGGCATATGGACGGATTCGCGTATTTAAATTTCTTGTCTCCCAGATCTGCGATAAGAATTCCTTCGGCTACTGTTTCGAAAAGAGTTCTGTACCGTTCCTCACTTTCTTTCAGCGCCTTCTCTGATTTTTTACGTTGGCTGATGTCTCTGATAATAGCCATTGGACGTTTCTTTCCCTGCCAGATAGTTGTCGTTGTTGACATTTCAACCGGTGCTTCTGTTCCATCTTTCCTAACGATTATACGCTCATAATGCGTCTTGATTGGCTTGCCTGCCATGCGGTCTTTCATTCTTTGTTTTAGTTTGGGGAGATCCTGCGGACGGGTAAAATCCCATCCTGTCATATTAAGCAGTTCATCCTTGCCGTAACCGGTTATTTCTGAAAATTTAGGATTTACATAAATATGGTAAGCATTTTCATCGGCGATGGCTACTCCATCCAATAGATTATTGACCAGATCGCGAAAATTTTTCTCGTTCTCCTGTAGTTGTTCTTCTGCCAGTTTGCGTTTAGTGATGTCCTCACCTGAACTGAGTGTGCCGATTATTTTGCCATCATCATTCCTCAGCAGTGAATTGTGCCAAAGAATTGTTTTTTCCTTACCGGTTTTTGTTACAACTGGACTCTCGTTGAGTGCCACATTTTCAACCTCACCCTTCATCAATTTTTTAAAGACTTTTCTGACTTCTGTTCTTAATTTTTCAGGAACACATGTTGTGAACCAGTTCTTTCCGATCAGTTCGCCTTTTTTATAGCCCAGCAATTTGTGTCCGCTTTCATTCAGCAAGGTTATTTTTCCGTTGGAGTCAAGGGAGATGATGATCTCAGCAGCCACGTTCAGGTAGCTCTCTGCAGTTTCTTTGCTTTTTAGAAGTTCTTTCTCACTTGCTCTAAGCTGTTGATTTGCGGCTTTCAACTGCTGTTCACTTGCTCTTAACTGTTGATTGCTCGCATCAAGCTGCTGGTTAGCAGCATTTAGCTCCTTTTCTGCTTTCTTGCGTTCGGTTTCTTCCTTCTCTAACTCAGCAACTCTAGTGCGCAATTCTTTCACTTCAGTCAGCAGCTGATCTTTATCCTTCATTATGACCTCCACCCTTTTTTTTATCAAATCCATGAGCTGCTTTCCACAGTAACATTTTCTTTGAATTTCCCTCTGTGTAATGAATCGTTCCTTTTTCAATATCAAAAAGGATTGTTCTTCTCTTTGTGCCCCCCACAGCTTTTTTTCTGATCTTTATCTGTTTTTCATTGAGAAGCTTTACTACTGAAGCCAGATTTTCATGACCAATCGTATCATCATCTCTCTTAAGCACATTCCCCCCGCCAACCAGACATGTTTCTATGCGGCCTTTCTCTGCTCCCATATGAGTCATCTGCTCTATCATCTCATTTATGGCATTCTTTGCATATCTTGTTTGGTGTGAGACTTTTTTTTCAGATGCTTCGCCTGGTACCATTATATGAGCTAAAGCGCCATATTCTTTGATTGAGTCATAAGCTGAAACCACAACACATGATGCGATTGCGTTTGATTTTAATATTGTGTTTTTGTCCCCGGTTTTTACTTCACCTGTCTGTACATTAATAATTCTTCTCGTCTTAATTTCAATCTTCTCCAATTAACATTTTTAATCCTGTTATTTTTGGATAGTAGACAGGAATTTAATTTTTCTTCTGGTGATGATTTCTACTCAATCTTAAAAAACTCATATTCCCTCCACGACTTTGTTTTTTATTATACATGGAAAAAAGAATTCTAGTCAATTTAACTAGTCTGGATTATTCACGAGTCAAGATTACAGCAGATGCGAGGCACAGAGCATTAAGTGGTGGTCCTTCACTGCAACTGCCCTGTAACAATGCAGATGCCGTAAGATGGACTCGCCTGAAAGGTCAAAAAATGGCGATTAAAAGAAACACCTCCCAATTATTCAGGGAGCTTAAGATGTGAATGAGAAGGGAAATTGACATTCTTCCATTTTGGTTTTATAATGGTTCCATAAAGGCAGCATTATGGCAACACTAACTATTAAAAATATTCCCGAAGATGTCTATGAGAGATTGAAACGCCGCGCTAAAGTCAGGCGAAGAAGCATCAACCAGGAAGTGATTGCTGTTATTGAACGAGCGCTTGAAACACCCCCTATTGATGTGGATGCCGCGCTCAAACGAACCCGGAAGATAAGGGAACTGACAGCACAATACCGCATCCGTGATGATGAGCTGGAACAGTGGAAGAATGAAGGCCGAAAATGATTGTCGTGGGCTCAAATCTTATCATTTATATCCACGTTCAGAGTGTATGGACAGCACAGGCTCTTCAAGCTCTTAAAAAGGACCCTCAATGGATAGCTCCTCCGCTTTGGGAAAGCGAGTTCCGGAATGTTATGGCTGGATATATGCGACGCAAAATTCTGAAGCTCGAACAAGCAAAAAAGATTATGAATTCAGCGCTTAGGACCATGGAGGACCGGGAGATCCTGCCTCCCTCCAATTTGGTACTGGAACTGTTTTCAGCCAGTGATTGTTCAGCTTATGACTGCGAGTATGTGGCTCTGGCCAAACATCTTAAAATTAAGCTCATCACAAACGACCAAAAAATTCTTCAAAATTTCCCTGAAACAGCCGTCAATCTTGATGCCTTCTCCAGCTCGTAAAAATAAGCAGATAAGAAGGAAAAAGCCTTTATGGTCACAGCAGACAACCGCCTTCTCAAGGCATGTCAGAAAGACTTTAAATGGATCAGACCGTTAGGACTCATGAATGCGTTTTTACCCTTATTCACATGGTTGATCACAGCTCCGTACTTTTTTCATCTGTGGGAAAGGAGGGATCAAAGCTCCTTCCGGCAATGACTTTAAGCTTCAGAGTTTCTTCGAAACCATAGTTGACAGGAATGTACTCCAGATTGATGCTTTTGCCTTCGGGTAAGGATTTCTGTTAGGAACTTTCTATTGTTTGTTTGGAAACGCCAAACTTTTCTTGGTCTTCGATATTTCCATGCGGCTCAATGTGCACCACAACGTCATAGACATTTTCCACTTTTTCCCTGATCTTCTGCTCGACATTAATCGCAACATTATGTCCTTCTCCCACAGTTATTTTGGGACTCACCTCTACATCAATGCTGATCATGTACATATCACCTATGGGTTGAATACGTGTCCTGTGAGGATTTGCTGCGCCCGGGACCTCTTCTACCGCACTAAATATGATGCTGTACAGCGATTCATCTTTGATTCCGTCCATCACCTCAAGACTCGATGTCCAAAAAATCTGAATAGCGGATTTTATGATCCATAGGCTCACCAAAATAGCCACAATATAATCAGTGATAGGCGATGATAGAAAATAGGTGCAAAATAGTCCAACCAGGACACTGAGGGAAATGAATATGTCGTTTCTCATATTGACAGCATTCGCTTTAAGCATAGTGCTCCTTGTTTTCCTGCCCTTCTTAAATAGAAAGACGGCAAGGAAAATTTTTCCGGCAATGGAAAAAAGCGTGACATAAAACGCGACCGGCCCTGGAACCACACGAAGTTCTCCATGAATAATCCTGTTGATGGTGGTGATAATGAGCTGGGCACCGATGAAGAAAATAATGAAAGCAACGACCTTTGTGGCAATGGCTTCTGCACGCTTATGACCAAAAGGATGCTGAATATCTGGTGGCTTAGAGATTATTTTAGAGGCCACCATTGTGACGAATGAGGCTATGACATCAGTAGCGCTGTCAATACCGTCGCTTAAAACAGCCAGGCTATGAGCGACAAGGCCGACCACGACTTTACTGACGGAGAGAATGGCATTGCCTATTAATGCAACTAGAGAGCTGGTATAAATTGTTTGCGCGCGCTTTTTTTCCAGCATTCCTTCCAAGTGATCCTATAATTTAGACTATCATTTTGTTTTGAGGTGCGTCATTATTGTACTCTCAAGATAATACTCTCAAAAGCTATTCTATTCAAGACAGAAACAGCTTACAGCCAGAATGTCTTCGGTTTACTGGAGAGATTGGATTGTGGATGAAAAAAGGGCCTGGGTGGCTCCGGAAACACTCTACGGACAGCATATAGATAAGATTGAGATGTCTGGAATTGAAGCTGCTGTGTTAAACTAATTTGGCGGTCGCACCCTACTATGAGGTTGATATCACTAAAGTTAAGGTTATTTTATGAGCTATTTTAAGCCTTCGACTCCTCTTCGCTCAATATACTTTCATAATTTAATAAATGTTTTTCCATTTGTCTTTATCCATATCATAGCACCAGAGCTGATTGTCAGTCTGGTTGTAGATAAGAATAGTCCGGTCCATACTGTATACAGCCCGAAAGGAAGAAGGAGCGTCGATGATCTCCTGGACTTCCAGATTGCGGTCCATAATGAGAATTTGTTCCGGCTCATTGTTTTGTCCCCTCAGAGCCAGTTTTTGGTCACCGCAGATCCAATCCAGGGAGGGAAAAAGACTGTCCAGAACAGCGGCCGGAATGAATTCGAATGCGGAAATTTTCCCGGTCTCGAGTGAAAATATTCCGATCTGATTTGTCTCTAGAGTGAAAACCAAAGTGTCGTTCTCCTGCCCCCACTGGATATCATGAATAGATCCGCCACGGTGGATTTCCTTACTGTCTCCTGAGAAGAGATTCGTTATTTCCAGGACTTCTTCCTCCGAAGCAGGATCAAAATAAACATATGCCGCAAATTTTCCGGATGAAGACACACTGCATAAATGTGGTTTTCTTATAAAAGAAGCCAATCTCTTCAAAGTCCGGTGATCCGGATCAAAGGATAATAGGATCATTTCTGTTCCTTGGCCCGAGCTTCTTTTTACCGCCAACAGGATTATCCTGTAATCTGAGGTCCATCCGGCAATACTGATTTGGTCCAAGTCAGGAATCTCTGGGAGAAACTCCCTCTGCTCGCTGCCGTCGCTGCGGAGAGTCCATATTTTTATTCTTGAGTTTCGGGGATTTTCAGTGATAAAAACAACCTCTTGTCCGCACGGGGAAATGTCAAAATTTCTGATTCGGAGTCCGGTGAAGGGGGTTCCGGAGGGTTGCGTTTGGACTAATTTTCTTATTTCGGAACCGTCTGGGTTGATAAGCTTCAAGGTATAGGTATATTTTCGGGACTCTCCCTCCTGATGATAATCATATGTAAGCAGCAGAGCTTTATCCCCGCTGCGGGAAGCATCCAACCGTCCGCGGCGGCGTGTGATGCGCGTGGTTTTATCTTTCAGTTTATCGTAACGAAGAGTCCCTTTCTTCGTTCTGAAAAAAGCATCATTTCTGAGGACAGTAAGATTGAACATATAGTCGCGGCCCCGGAAATGCCAGTCCACCAGGGTCAGTCCGGTGCTGATGGCTCCGGCAGCAATCAAGCTCAAAGCCGTGACGAGGATAAAGCGGGTCAGCTTGGCCTTGGACTGGGAAAAATCCACCCGGCTGAAGGTGTAAAGGGATCCCAAAATGAACGCAGCCGGCCAAAGATAGGATATCCCTATGAGATTGTTCATGCCGTAATGATTGCGGTAAAGAAAATCTGAATAGAAATTGACCAAAAAGGATATCCCAGCTCCAATAAAAATCGCAGTCAGAAATATGATAAACGGCTTGTCGTGCAGAATGGATAAGGAGAACGCCAGGGAAAAAGCAGTTATGGCGATCAGCAGGCTGGAAGAAAGTGCCGAATAATGAAAAAGCCGTCCGGAGAAGCTGAAGACCTCCAAAATTTCTTTGAATCCGGGGAGGACCAGGACCAAAAAAAGAAATATTCCGTAGATCACTAAGACCATAGTCAGTTGGGGAATATATTTAAAAAGCCAGACAACCGGTTTTTTCACCGGGCGGGAAAGGAGATAAATCCAGGCATTGTTTTTGTATTCATGATAAAAACCGCTCGAACCGATCATGGCTGCGGAGAAGGGCAGAAAAAACCAAACAAACATCCCGGAAAGATACATGGTCAATTCATCCTGTCCGGAAAAGCGGATTCCGGTCAGAGCAGCCAGAAAAAGAGCGGCCAGGAAGAAAATCAAACTCTTTTCTTTCCATTCTTTGATGAAAAAATGTTTGAATATAAGTTTTTTATTCTGAAACATGTTTTAAAAAAATTTCTTCTATGGAATGGTTTTTGCCCTGTGCTTTTTTTATTTTTTGGATATCATTGTCCAGAATGAGCCGGCCGTTATGGAGTATGCTCAATCTCTGGATAATGTTTTCCAGCTCATGAACCATATGGGTAGCGAATAAAATCGTGGTGCCTTTAGCTTTTATTTCGCCGATCATATGATTCAGAAAATCTTGACGTGTGGGAACGTCCAATCCGGAGGTGGGGTCATCCAGCAGAAGAATTTCCGGATTTGATGCTAGAGCTGCTATAAGACCGAGCTTGAGTTTCATGCCCCGGGACATGGATTTGATGCGGATCCCAGGACTAAGGGAAAGTCGTTTCAGGTAAGCATCAGCCTGGGATTGATTCCAGCGGGGATAAAAGGCAGCGTTAAAAGCCAGGAACTGATTGACAGTCATCCAATCGAAAAACACAGACTCTTCTGCAATATAACCGATTTCTTTTTTATATGACGTATCGCCAAAACCAATCAGGCGCCCTTTGTAGTAAATTTCACCGCTTTCTTTAGGTATGATTCCCATGATGATCCGGATCAAAGTGGTTTTCCCTTCCCCGTTTTTTCCGATAAGGCCGTGAATCTTTCCTTTCTCCAATTCCATGGTGAATCCGTCAAGAACTTGAGTGCGGCCGTATTTTTTGGATAAGTGAGTGATTTTTAAAATCGCTGTCATTTTCCGTTTTTAAGACTAAATTTAATTAAAACGTATCAATCGATCTAATTTATATCTGATTTTTTATGAAATTCAAAAAAATTCATCTCCCATAATACATATAAAAAACAGGTCCGGTCAACAAGAGACCCACAAAAAATCGGATTTGGATCCTTTTCTTTATTTATAGATCTTTCCTCACTCATACCGGATGGACTCAACCGGATCTTTCAGTCCTGCCTTAATGGACTGATAGCTGACTGTTACCAATGCAATAATCAAAGCAACAACCGAAGCGAGAATGAATTTGAAAAGGCTGATGTTGACGCGGTAGGCATAATCCTGAAGCCACAGGCTTATAGAAAAATAAGAAAGCGGCCAAGCAATGATATTGGCCAGAACAACTATTTTCACGTATTCACTGGAAAGCATGAATACAATGTTCGTAGTGGTGGCACCCAGTACTTTTCGAACACCGATCTCTTTGACCCGACGGGAGACTGAGAGAGCCGCCAGCCCAAAAAGGCCCAGGCAGGCGATCACTACACCAAATCCCGAGGCATAACCCACAATCCGGCTCCAGTGTTTGATTTCCTGATACTGCTGATTCACATCCTGATCCAGAAAGCTGAACAAAAACGGCTGTCCAGGAGCGGCATCTTTCCAGGTCTCTTTGAGGGAGGTCTTCAGTGATATACACCCGGTACAGCCGGTCAGCATTTTCATGGAATTGATCATAACTCCGCTCATGCCTGACATAAAAATAGATCAATATGCAGGCGGTAATCCCCACAGCCAGGCTGGGGGAAGCAAGGGCAGGGGAGTGCTCCTGTTCTATTTTTTTTCAAAAAGCTTCAAGTATTTCCCGTAACCTTCTTTTTCCAAGTCTTCTTTGGGGATGAAACGCAAAGCCGCAGAATTAATGCAGTAGCGGAGTCCTGTGGGCTTTGGCCCGTCCTTGAACACATGTCCGAGATGAGAATCTGCATGTTTGCTTCTCACTTCGGTCCGGACTGAAAGCAGACTCCGGTCCTCTTTTTTCACAATATTATCGGGCTCCAGCGGCCGTATGAAACTCGGCCAGCCAGATCCGGATTGATACTTATCAGTCGAGCTGAAAAGCGGTTCTCCGGAAACAATGTCCACATAAATGCCTTCCCGCTTGTTATTCCAGAATTCATTCTTGAACGGCGCCTCGGTTCCGCACTTTTGAGTGACGCTGAACTGGCGTGAGGAGAGGTCTTTTTTCAGGTCTTTTTTCTTGGGTTTCTCGAATTCTTTGAGTTTCTCGTCAATGGACTTCTTTTCATCTTCTTTCCACTTTTTTTCCAGGAATTTTTCTCGTCCGGATGCTTTCTTATAGTCATTGTAACGGCCGGAGTTGGTTTTGTAATAATTCTGGTGATAGTTTTCAGCCGGATAAAAGTTGGAATAAGGTCGGATCTCAGTGATAATGGGCTTATCAAATTTCCCGGACTGTTCTAATTGCTCCTTAGACTCTTCTGCAAGTTTTTTTTGTTCCTGGTTGTGATAGAAAATGGCTGTGCCGTACTGAGCGCCCCGGTCATAAAACTGGCCGCCCTCATCAGTCGGATCAATATTTCTCCAGAATACATCAAGCAGTTGCTCATAGCTTATTTGAGACGGATTATAGAGAATCTGAACTGTTTCCAGATGCTTGGTCTTTCCGAATGACACCTGTTCATAGGTGGGGTTCTCAATCTTTCCGCCGCTGTAGCCAGAGGTCACTTCGATGACACCATCCAATTTTTCAAAAGGCGGCTCCATGCACCAGAAACATCCCCCGGCAAAAGTCGCCTTGGCTTGGCTTTTTTGTGTGGCTTTTTTATTGGAGCGGATGACAATGAGGTCTCCGTCTTCATCGGCATCAGCTTTGGCATATCCTGTAAAAACAACAAATATAAACAAAAAGAAAATGATGATTTCTTTCATTTTCGTTCTCCTTTCTTATTTTTTCAAACACTTATAATATAGAAAAAAAAGTTCACAAAAGTATCACAAAAGAATTAATTTTCTATAACATATAGGAATAGTAAGATATTTTCCTTATTGGAGGAAAATTAAGTTAGGTTTTAGAGACAGGCAGATAAAAAGTAAACACAGTGCGTTTATCCGGTTCACTCTCAACTTTAACCGGGCTTCTGTGCAGATCCAAAATCCGTTTGGTGATGGCCAGGCCGAGTCCGGAGCTGTATTCTTTATCTGCTTGTTTTTTCCTTTTCTGGCCATGGTAAAAGCGGTCAAAAATATGGGGAAGGTCCTTCCGGTTGATGCCGGCACCGTCATCAATGACTTTAACGGATATTTTTTCGGCCTCTGGAGAAAGGGCCAGTATGATGTTTCCGCCGGGCCGGCTGTGGCTGAGAGAATTATCGATCAGATTCTGGACGGCTCTTTCAATCAATCCGATATCCCCATGGACCAAAGCAAGGTTTTTCGGGAACTCTGCCCGCAGGTCAACTTCCTTTTTTTCCGCTGCAGGCTGGTATTTCTGTAAAATATCCTGCATAAGTTCCCCCAGGTGAAAAGGTTCTTTTTTGAGCTCTATATCCGGTGAATCCAGTTTAGCCAGTTCATAAAGGTCGGCGATCAGGCGTCCCAGTCTTTCCGATTGTTTGAGGGCTGTCTGAAGATGCCTTTCCTGCTCTGCTTTCTTCATTTGACCACGCTTGAGAAGCAGTGTCTCCAGATGACCCTGAAGAGAGGTGAGCGGAGTGCGGAGATCATGTGAAATATCGCTTATCATCTCCCGGCGAAGATTATCCACCTGCTTGATGGTGCCGATCTGATCTATAATCCGCTCAGACATCTGAAGCGTCACATTCCCCAGCCGGTCGATTTCATCGCCTGGGTCTTTGGGGTGCCAGCCGGGAAAATCTATGGGACGGCTGAAATTTTTTTGTTTGAAAGAATCCAAAGCTGAAGACATGAGTTTGATCCGTCTGGTCAGAATATTAAGGAGAAAAAGCCCCATAAGGAAAACAAACACTGCGCCCCCTATGGTGATCCAAAGCCCTAATCTGAGAATATAACTTCTCTCCAGCCGCTGGAATACAGAATCATATTCCTCCCCTCCCAGGATGACGTAAAGATATCCCTGAAAGAGGCCTTGGGAATGAACCGGGGCAGCTGTGAAAATTTTTTTCCTGTTCGGGTTCCTGGGATCGTCTCCGAGAATGGGCAGATTATCCGTTCCGTTTATGAATTTTTTAAGCGGAGCCATGTCCACTGATTCCCGCTTGACTTTGCCTGGGGGCGCAGAATAGGATAAAATTTTTCCCTCCGGACTGAGCAGATACAGCTCGATATTGGGATTTATGTGCATCAGATTTTCGAACGTTTTTTTTAATTCCGGAACATTCGCGCGGCCGTTTTGAAAAAAATCCCTTTCTGATGCCAGAAATTCTGCCAGATTGCGGTTCAGTCTTTGGTCAACCTCCTGAATGTGTAGTTTTGTGGTCACCAGGATTTGAAAAATATTAAGCAGCCCGATAACCAGAAATAAAACAAACAAAATCAGAGCAATCTTTCCATAGAGTGATTTAAGCATCTGCCTTTTTTTCCTCTCCGGAACTTAAAAATTTATATCCCACTCCCCACACCGTGATGA
>WJMT01000115.1 GCA_014727835.1 Candidatus Aminicenantota bacterium
ATAGTCCACCAGTTCGCTGTCATTGAGAGCTACAGACATTGCTGCTCCGCTCAGCACATAGCTGGGTCTGATCAGAACCGGATATCCGACTTTTTCAGAAAATTCTTTTGCTTCCTGGATATTGGTGAGTTCTTTCCACTCAGGCTGATCAATGTGCAAATGATCCAGGAGGGAGGAAAACTTATGACGGTTTTCAGCCTGGTCGATATTTTTTGGGGATGTCCCTAGAATATTGAGACCGTACTGGGCGCACTTGAAGGCAATATTATTGGGTATTTGTCCGCCCATGGATATGATGATTCCCTCTGGATTTTCTTTCTCGTAAATGTCAGCCACTGTTTCAAAACTCAGTTCTTCAAAATACAGACGGTGGCAGATGTCATAGTCAGTGCTCACGGTTTCCGGATTGTAATTGATCATGATGGTCTTGTATCCGAGAGAACGCAGGCAGATGACCGTGTTCACACAGCACCAGTCGAATTCAACAGAGGAACCGATGCGGTAGGAACCTGATCCCAGGACAATGACATTGTTTTTTTCCTTAAAGTCAATGTCGTCTTCAACTGAATTGTAAGTCAAGTACAGATAGTTGGTCTGAGCCGGATACTCTGCAGCTAAGGTATCGATCTGCTTGATAAAGGGGAAGACCGAGTGTTTTTTTCTCAATTCCCGCACGTCCTGCTCTTCTTTGCCGAATATCAAAGCGATTTGCTTATCAGAAAAACCGAGTTTTTTGCTTTGGATAAGCAGCTCCTCAGTAAGTTCACTGAATAACTGTGCTTGGAGTTTTTGATGCAAACGGACAATGTTTTTGATTTTGTATAAAAACCAAGGGTCGATTTGAGTCAGACGGTGGATTTCGGGTATGGAAAAGCTTTTAACTGCTTCTGCTACTGCAAATATCCGCTTATCAGTGGGATTTTCAAGTTCTTTTTTCAGGTCTTTGATGTGGATATCATTGCAAACCAGACCATACATTCCCACCTGAAGCATACGCAGTGCTTTTTGCAGAGCTTCCTCAAAGTTTCTTCCTATAGACATGACTTCACCCACGCTTTTCATCTCGCTTCCGATTTTATTAGATGCGCGTTTGAATTTAGTCAGGTCCCATCGGGGTATTTTGACCACCACATAATCCAGCGCTGGTTCAAAGCAGGCTTTTGTTTTTTTGGTAATGGAATTGGGGAGGTCCACCAAAGAGAATCCCAATGCCAGCTTCGCAGCAATAAAGGCCAGAGGATATCCAGTGGCTTTGGATGCCAGTGCACTGCTCCGGGACAACCGGGGATTGACTTCAATGATTCGGTATTCACCGCTGTTTTTATGAAAGGCAAACTGGATGTTGCATTCTCCGATGATATTCAGATGTCGGATGACTTGAATGGATATTTTTCTCAACTTGTGATATTCGTGGTTGTCAATTGTTTGGGAAGGTGCCACCACAATGCTTTCTCCAGTATGGATTCCCATGGGATCAAAATTTTCCATATTGCAAACCGTGATGCAGTTGTCCTGGCTGTCCCTGACGACTTCATACTCGATTTCCTTCCATCCCTCCAGATATTCTTCGATGAGGATCTGTTTGGTGAAGGAGAATGCTTTGTGCATTCTTTGCTTCAATTCCTGTTCATTGAAAGACAGACTTGATCCCAGACCGCCTAAAGCATAAGCGACTCTGGCAATGACCGGATATCCGATTTTTTTTGCTGCCTGAAGAGCTTGTTCTGGAGAGCTGACAGCCACACTTCGAGGGATCTTGAGTTTGATCTCCTGAAGCCGTTTGGAAAAAAGATTTCTGTCTTCACAGTCCATCACAGCTTGTATGGGCGTTCCAAGGATTTCCACTCCGTATTTTTGGAGGAGGCCTTTTTCATGAAGTTCGACTCCACAGTTCAATGCAGTCTGTCCACCAAAACTCAGGAGGATCCCTTCAGGTTTTTCTTTCTGGATGACTTTTTCAACAAAATAGGAATTGACAGGAAGAAAGTAGATCTTATCTGCCAGATAATCAGATGTTTGAATAGTAGCGATATTCGGATTTATGAGAACGACAGAGATTCCTTCTTCTTTGAGTGCTTTGATAGCCTGGCTTCCGGAGTAATCAAACTCTCCGGCTTGTCCGATTTGAAGGGCACCGCTTCCAAGAAGAAGAATTTTTTTCACGGAACCAGGCCCCCGAGAAATTCATCAAAGATAAATTCTGTATCCACTGGCCCGGGTGAATGTTCAGGATGGAATTGGACTGACATGAACGGAAGTTCTCGGTGCTTGATTCCCTCATTGGTTTGGTCGTTGATGTTGATGAACCAGGGGATCCATTCCTTTGGAAGAGTATCCGAATCCACAGAAAATCCATGGTTTTGAGATGTGATATAGCAGCGCCTGGTCCCTTTGAGAAGGCAGGGCTGGTTTTGGCTTCTGTGCCCGTATTTGAGTTTGAACGTATCTGCTCCGGCAGCAAGGCCCAATATCTGGTTTCCCAAACAGATTCCAAACACAGGAATTTCTATATCTATGCATTTTTTTATATTTTCAATAACTGGTTGATAGGTTTTTGGGTTGCCGGGTCCATTGGAAATGATCACTCCATCAAAAGAATGTGAAAAAAAGTCGTAATCATAGGGAACACGGAGAACATGACAGTTTCGTCTGATGAGACTTCTTAAAATGTTGTTTTTCACCCCACAATCAATAACCACCAGTTTTATTACTCCGCTGGGGTTGTATTCCTCAGGCTTGGTGACGCTCACTTTTTTCACCAAGTCCTCTTTATTCGGGTCAAAGAAGTCCACATCTTTTTTGAAGACTATTTTCCCCAGCATGGTTCCCCTCTCCCTGAGTCTTTTGGTCAATGTCCGGGTATCTATTCCGGTCAGAGCAGGGATGTTTTCTTTCTTGAGCCATTTGGATAGGCTTTTCACTGCATTTCCATGATGATAGTGGTTGGAGTAATCTGATACCACAAGACCTGAAACTTGGATGTTTTGAGATTCAAAGTACTTAGAGATGTTTTCTGTGATTTCTTGAGAAGGCACTCCATAATTTCCGATCAGAGGATAGGTGAACACTAATATTTGTCCTTTATAGCTGGGATCGGTCAGAGATTCATTGTACCCTACCATTCCTGTATTGAAGACCACTTCCCCAGAGTTGGAAAGGATTGTCCCAAAAGAGGTTCCCCTGAATTCTGTGCCGTCTTCCAGTATAAGAGTTCCGTGTTGCATCAAGTCATGAATTTTTAGAAATCTTATATCATATGAAGAACGGAAAAGCAAAGAAAACCGCACTTATCTGCTGATATCCATGTGCAAGGAAAGGTGAGGGGTTGTTTGTTGACAAAAGAATAGAAATGATTAAAATATAATTTATAATGAATATTGAATTGGAACTATTACAAACGATTTTGAGGGAGAATGATATCAAGCCCACGTTCATCAGGCTGAAAATTTTAGATTATATTGAAAAAAACAAAAAACATTCGGATACTGAAGAGATCTACCTTGCAGTGAAAAAAGAAATTCCCACCATTTCCAGGACATCAGTATACAATGCTCTGGATATTTTTCAAGAAAAAGGTCTGATCAGGCCTTTATTTATCACTGGAAATGAAACCAGATATGAAATCGAATTGTCCCCCCATCATCATTTTTTATGTAAAAAGTGTGGAATTATCATTGACCTGGACATGGAATATGAATATTTTAAAAAGAAAACCATAGAGGGGCATAAAGTGATCGATATTCAAGGATACTTTAAAGGTGAATGTAAGAATTGCCTTAAAGGTCCAAAAAGCAAAAAAGGAGAATAAAATGGAAATGTATAAGTGTTCAGTTTGTGGTTATGTTTATGATCCCAATTCTGGAGACCCGGATAATGGAGTCGAACCCGGCACATCTTTTGATGATCTTCCTGATGATTGGGTCTGTCCGGTCTGTGGTGCTGACAAAGATTCATTTGAAGTGGCGTGAGTATGAATAAAAAGAATGAATTGAAAAAAGGCATTCATTGGGTGGGAGGAATTGATTGGGACCTCAGAGACTTTCACGGTTATCTGACGCAGAGGGGATCGACTTATAATGCTTATTTGGTGCTGGATAAAAAAGTCGTCTTGATAGATACGGTTAAACATTATTTATTTGATGAGATGCTGGACCGAATCCGGGAGGTGATCGATCCTGCCAAAATCAATTATATCCTGTCCAATCATGTTGAAATGGATCACTCCGGATCGATTCCTAAGATACTTGAATACGCTCCCAATGCTTCTGTCATCACCTCGACTCAGGGAGAAAAGGGTTTGCGGAGGCATTTTAAAAAAGACTGGGACTTCCATGTGGTGAAATCCGGAGATTCTTTAAACATCGGGAGAAGGACCCTGAAATTTGTGCACACTCCTATGGTTCACTGGCCTGATAATATGGTGACCTATGTACCTGAAGAGAAAATTCTTTTTTCCAATGATGCTTTTGGCCAGCATATCGCATCTTCGGAAAGATTTGTGGATGAAATGGGCTGGGATATTGTGGAAGAAGAAGCGGCTAAATATTATGGAAATATTGTGATGCCCTATGGCGATCAAGTCCAAACCGCATTAAAGGTCGTTTCAGGATTGGATATTGAGATGATCTGTCCCAGTCACGGGCTGATTTGGAGGTCCCTGATCCCCGAAATTGTTCAGCGTTACGATCAATGGTCAAAATATGAAACAGAAAAGAAGGCCGTGATTGTTTATGATTCCATGTGGGGTTCCACCAAAAAAATGGCTCAGATGCTGGACAAGGGATTATCTGATGCGGGAGTTGAAAGAACCTTAAGGAATTTGAAGACCAACCATATTTCAGATGTGATCACAGATATTCTCAGATCTCGTTTGGTTCTGGTGGGTTCGCCCACTTTAAACAATGGAATGCTTCCCTCTGTGGGTGAATTACTCACTTATTTGAAAGGATTGAGGCCCCGTGATAGGGTGGGCTTCGCATTTGGATCGTTTGGATGGGGAGGCCAAGCTGTGGGTGAGATCAAAAAGATCTTCACAGAGCTCAAATGGAAGGTTCCTGAAAAGAGCGTGAATCTGAAGTTTATACCTGAAGAGAAAGAGCTGGATTTTGTGCGGGAGGTCGGAAACCAGTTAGGAGAGTACATATTGAAACAAGAATAGTCTGGGCCCATTTATAAAAAATGGAGAGTAAAAAATGAAAAAAATATTCAGCTGGACTTTAAATCTCAGTCTTCTTTTTATTGCTGCCTCTGCCCTTACTTACACCCTGCACTATCTCATCTTCCATGATGCCCATCATATTTTCATCTACATGATCGGTGACTTTGGATTTCTATTTATTGATGTTCTTTTGGTGGTCCTGCTTATTGAACGGATCCTTGCCAGAAAAGAAAAACAAGCTCTCATGAAAAAGCTGAATATGGTGATCGGCAGTTTCTTTAGTGAGGTCGGATTGAATCTGCTCAACAAGTTCAACACCTTTGTGAAAAATTCCGATTATCTTGCTGAAAAGCTCAAGGTCAACAGCAAATGGGAAAAAAAGCATTTCAATGAGGCGATCAAAGCAGCCAAAAATTTCAAATACGAAATGAAATTGGATAAAGACAGACTGTGTGAGCTTCGGGACTATCTGGTAAGCAAACGTCCTTTTCTTTTACGCCTGCTTGAGAATCCTAATCTATTGGAACATGATGATTTCACAGATCTTCTCTGGGCAGTGTTTCATCTTTCAGAAGAACTGGAATTCAGGGGCGACCGATTGAAATCTTTGCCTGACAAAGACTATGAACATTTAGCTAACGACTTGAAGAGAGCGTATTCTCAAATCACCACTACCTGGATTTCTTACATGAAGCACATGAAAAAGAGCTATCCGTTCCTCTTTTCTCTAGCCTCAAGAGTCAATCCCATGGACCCACAGGCAAGTCCTGTCATCTACGGAGATTGAGATCGTTAAAATAATTGTTATTAGATTGAAATGATTATTGATATATTGTGTGTTTTCAATTACACTAAGGATTGAATACCGAATATGGAAAACGTCAAAGATTGTCTGAGCAAGCTCAAAGCCAAAGGATTTAAGCTGACTCCCCAGAGGCTTGCGGTTATTGAGCATCTGGAAGGAAATTCCAGCCATCCGTCCGCTTCTGATCTGTTCGAGGAAGTGAAGAAAAAATATCCGATGATATCTTTTGCCACAGTCTATAACACCTTGAGGATTTTAGGAGAAGTTCAGGAAATCAAACAATTGACTATTGGTTCTGATAAAGTCAATTTTGATCCCAACACAGAACAGCACGACCATTTTTTTTGTAGAGAATGCGGAAAAATCATGGATGTCTTTCGTAAGGACAACCCGGAAGTCAAAGAGATCAATGGTCACTGCGTCCATGAATGTCAGATCTATTTTTATGGGATTTGTTCGGAATGCCTCAAAGCAAGTCAAAAAGAAGAATAAAAAAGACCATAAAGGAGAGAACGAATGTCAGAGATCAGTCCACAAATCAAAGATGCCATTAAAGGCGCGATCCAATTGGAAATAAATGGCCGTAAATTTTTCAATCATGCGGCCGATGTCACTGAACATGAACGTGGGAAAAAGATGTTTAAATTTTTAGCCGATGAAGAGGTGAAACATCTGGATGTTTTTGGAAAATTGTTCAACAAAATTCTAGGAGGAGAAGACTGGAAAAACTATTTTGATGAGAAGGACCTATCTGGTCAAGCTCCTCTAGTTGAAAAACTGAAGGAGAGGATGAAGGGGGAGAAAGGAAAAGGAGAGACAGAAGCATTGAGTATAGGTATGCAGCTGGAAAGAGAAGCCATTGAGTTTTTCAATAATGCGGCAGAAAACACAGATGACCCAGTGGCAAAGAAGATCTTTCGAGAGATTTCAGAGGAAGAGAAATTTCATTATGATCTCTTGCAGGCCCAGCATGATTCCGTGACAAAATCTGGTTTTTGGTTGGATGGAGCTGAATTCCAAATGGATGGAAAGTGGTAACAAGGCCGAACCAAACATATTCCGGCTTCTATTCTTGAGAAGCCAGTGTTGTAATCCAATGGGCAAATGAACCTGCTTCCTTGAGGTCGTTTTTATCTGGATGAGTGCTGGCTGAAGCAGCCATGTCAGTCCAGGCCCTGTGTTCGGGTGATTTTTTAAGGAGCTCCAATGCCTCCAGAGAGACTTTCCCCCTGCAGGAAAAACTTCCCAGCAGTTTTGCTTTGGAGGCAAGAACAGTGGCATGTTCGATGGCTTCCCTTGAAATCCGGCTTCCTGTCAGAGAGCCGTGTGTTGAGAAAAAAGCCAGTTTTTTATTAGGAGGGATTTGCTTTATAAACCGCTCCATAGCAACAGGCACACTGTGTGAATGGACAGGGAAACCGACAAAAATAAGGTCACAGTCTTTCATATCCTCCATATCTGCTTCTTTGAAATTTTTGATCTGTTTGTCTCCTTGAAGATTTTCATATATAGCCTCTGCAACTTTCTTAGTATTTCCGGTTTGGGAAAAATAAGTCACAAGTGTTTTTTCCATTCATATCTCCTCTGATGCAAGGTCTTTTCGGTTGGTGACAATTATTATCACACCCATCACGTTCAGTCAAATGGTCCTCTTTCCCGATTCCATTTTTTAAGCTGACCGATGTTGATGAAAACCTGACGGATGTAAATCAAGATTGGAATGATAAAGATAACAGAGAAAAAACTGACTTTGATTTGTTTTCTCTGCTTTAAAAGGTGAGGGAAAGGTTTGGCAAAAAGATAGAGGGTGATGAGATAAGCAATCCAGCCTGCAAGACCGACCAGAGTTAAGGTCAAAGGTTGGTTCCACAAGAAAACCACAATCAAAATCAGAATTCCAAGCCATAAAGGGAAACTCGGCTGTAAAATCAGTTTCTTTAAGGAGGGACGCTGAAGATTGTATTTTGTCACTCCCACTCCAATATTCCATTGGATGAATTTTTTCAAGCTGTTTCTGGGTTTATGATAAAGAGTCAGGTCTGGAACATATTCAAGATGATATCCTTTGGAATGGAGTCTGCGTGAGATTTCCACATCTTCTCCGCCGTCATGAAAAGAGAGGTCAAATCCGTTCACATCTCTCAATGCTTTTTTTCTGAAAACCATGTTGCACCCTGGGACAAAAGATGCCTGTTTTCCGCCTTGGTCCATATTGGCTTTCAAACCCATGGCTCCTCCAGCGGGATGTCCCACGCAGGAAACCCATAGTCCGAACCGGTTGGTGTTAGAAGGAGGATAGGCATTTCCTCCCAAGGCTGCACTTTTCTTTTCCTTTTGAAAAACCCTGTTCACGACTTTCAGATACTCAGGAGGAATTATGGTGTCTGCATCGATAAACGCAATCAGCTCGAAAAGGGCCTGGCGCCATCCTGTGTTTCTCTGTTGACTGAATCCTTTTTGGCTTTTAATGAGTTTAACATCTGGGTATCCTGAAACGATATCTGGTGTTGAATCAGTGGAGGCATCCACTACCACGATTTCATATTTGTCTTTGGGATAATCAATTTGAGATAAAGAGTCTAGACAGTCTATGATGTTGTCCTCTTCATTATGGGTGATGATAATAATGGATATTCCAGAATAGTGGTTATGATTTGTCAACTCTTTAACGGTCCTGTTCAATAAATTCCCATTCCAAAACACATCCGGGGATTAATTTATAGTCATAGACACAGTGTTTGCAGAAATCAAAGGCATCTCTATCCTTCTGAAATTGCTTTCTGAATGAATGCGCCTTGGGGCTGAACCAGATCTGATCAAAACTTTTTTGATTGATGTTGCCAAAGGCATGTTCATACCTGAAATCGAATTCACAGCTGATAATGGTCCCATCAGGGAATAGAGTGGGTTTGGTCCATGGGAATCGGCACCAATATTTTTTAGGGCTGTAATTGACTTTGTATCCTTTATGATATTTATACCAGCGGTATTTTTTTTGTAGGGGGGCATATTTTCGTTCAAGCTTGACATCGAAATATCCGGGCTGCCGGGTTGAAAAAGCTTTGAAACTGACCATATCCACGCCCAGCTTCCGCCCGATCTGTCTGAATGTGTCCATTTCGTTTTCATTCTCTCTGGAGACGATCAGACGCAGGTTTAACAATGGTTTCTGGCTTCCTGTTTTTCTTTTGATATCCACGATTTCTCGGGTGTGTTCCCAGACTTTTTCCAAATTTCCTCCTCTTCTGTATTTGGAATAGCTCTCTTGAGTGGTCCCGTCCGCTGCGATGATGAGAGCATCGAGTCCTGATCCAACCATTTCTTGGGCATCTTTTCTTGAAAATTTGTTGAAGTTTGTGCTGGTTACAGTGCGAATCCCTTTTTGTTCAGCGTAATGAAACATTTTATATATATCTGGATTCAAAAGAGGCTCTCCCCAGTTCCAGAGAATGATGTAGATCAAATAATCTCCGGCCTCATCAATGAATTTTTTATAAGTGTGGAAGGGAAGAAGCCCCTTGCCTTTTGTTTCTGGGTCGTGAGTCGGGCACACCTCACATCTCAAATTGCATAAACCTGAGGGTGAAATGTGAGCCATATAGGGGTATCCGAGCTGGAGAGAGATAGGAAACAATCTATTGGCACCGATTAAAAAAAGATTTCTAAATTTTTTCCATGAAAACGGATGTGATGTCATGGGTATGCGGTCGAATTGG
>WJMT01000116.1 GCA_014727835.1 Candidatus Aminicenantota bacterium
CGTGGGCGGTTAGCTCAGTTGGGAGAGCGTGGCGTTCGCAACGCTGAGGTCGGGGGTTCGAGTCCCCTACCGTCCACCACCTTATTATTTAGGTAAATGAATAAAGTGTCCCCAAAATTTGTGGTTGACTGCATGCTGGGAAAACTAGCCAAATGGCTGCGGATCCTGGGATTTGATACTCTTTTTTTCTCCAAAGCTGAAGATGATGAGCTCAGGAGCCTGGCCCGGAGAGAAAACCGCATTTTGCTGACCCGGGATACGGGGATTGTGGAGAAAGCCAAAAAAATAAAGGTGGTTTTTATCCGAAGTGAAAACTGGAAAAAGCAGGTCAAGCAGGTGCTCTCTGAACTGCAGCTCAGAGAGCAGATCAAACCCTATTCCCAGTGCATTGAGTGCAATGTTCCGCTCAAATCCATATCTAAAAAACAGGCTAAAAACCTGGTGGCTCCTTTTGTCTATGAGCGCTCTGATTCATTTTCTCTCTGTCCCCGATGCAGTCGGGTGTTTTGGCCCGGGACCCATCACAGTGATATGAATTTTAAGATTGAAGATATTCTGGAAAAAGAATAGTATAAAAAGAGCTTAAAATAAGAAAGCATCCATGGAGGGTGAAATGGAAAAGCATATAAAAATTCTTTCGGTTCTATGGATTGTATCTGGGGCTCTGGGGCTGATCTGGGCCTTTTTTATTTTTTGGATCCTGTTCGGGATATCCTTTATCCCGGATATTGGCTACGAAGCCCCCATCATTCTCCGCACCATAGGCATCTGGGCCACATCCTTTATTGCGGTTCTTTCTATTCCGGATATCATTGCTGGCCTGGCGCTTTTGAAAAAGAAAGAGTGGGGCCGTTTATTGACTCTGGCCTTGGCTTTTTTCAACCTGTTGTGTTTTCCATTTGGCACAGCCCTGGGAATATATTCTCTGGTGATCCTGTTTAACGACGAGACCATACAATTGTTTAACAAATAAAAATTAATCTGTTGATACACATTCATTTAAAAATTTGACAGAAGTGCCATTTAATCATTTTTGCAGGAAAACATGAGGAGCTTTTTGATGTTGTTCTCAACATGCATGGACTCAACAAAGTTTGAAGAAGAGATAAAAAACACCATTAACATCCCTTAATCCTAAGATCCCTCTGAATAGTGTTAATGTGAAAGTCCTCAAGCGCGAAAGAATCATCAAGAGCAAACATGCTTTAGGAAGAAAAAAAGACAAAATCGTCCTTCCTGTCCTCAAAGATGAACCTGTGACCATCAAAGAGGAAAAAAAGTAACCTTTAAAAGCAACCTTTTTGCACTCTATTTCATCCTTAATACTGAGTGTAACCCATGATGAATACAGAAATGACTTTAAATTGCTTCAGCATCAGCACCCGATGTCCGGAATATGATAGAATAGGTTCAAAAATCAAGGAAACTCTAATGGACCATGAAGCAGGCAAAGACAAACTGATTCCGTTTGAGCTCATTGACCGCTCCCGGGAGGGAGATCAAGATGCCATGGAATCGGTTTATGAACAGCTCAAAGGAAAACTCTTCGGAGTCGCTTACTGGTACACTCAAAACCGGGCTGCTGCTGAAGACATTCTTCAGGATGCTTTTATCAAGATATTCACCAATCTGGACCGCTTGGATGACAACCAGGCTTTTGTGAGCTGGTGCTACCGCATTGTGGTGAACACCAGCATCAGTTATTTGAGAAAAGCCAAAAGGCACACTCAAAAGTCAGTTCCTCTCAACAGTGTGAAGGACTTTGTGGGAGAAAATAAAAGCGAAGAGCACGAAGACATGAAAAAAAAGACCCTCAAGGAGGCGCTCAAAGAACTGCCTCCGGGACTGAGAAGTGTTTTCATCCTTCATGATATCCAGGGATTCAAACATCGGGAAGTGGGAGAGATCTTGAAGTGTTCTGAGGGCACATCCAAATCCCAGCTTTTCAAAGCCAGAGAAAAGCTGAGAAAAAGACTTTTGGCCCAGCAGGTCATATAAAGGAGAATCAAATGCGATGCAAAAAAGCCAAAAAGCTAATCAGTGATCACATTGACGGTGAGCTGGATTCTCGCAAGCTCACTTCTCTGGAAGAGCATCTGGACGCCTGTGAGCCGTGCCGAAAAATAATGGAGCAGTACAAAACCATTACCCAGACAGCTCAGGAGTTTGAGACAGAGGCTCCCTCTCCTTTTCAGTGGACCCGCATCAAACAGGGTCTGGAGACATCCACTCCTACTTATGAGGGGTCCCCAAAAAAGATGCGGGGATGGTCTCCAACGCTCAAGTATGCAGTGGGACTTTTGACTGCTTTGGTGGTGGTGGGAGCTGCAGTGATTGGTTTTTATCATCTGGGAAATCAAAGTCAGTTGCGTCTTTCTGATCCTCAGAAAGAAGTGATCGCCAACCTGAAGCAGGCAGAAAAGCACTACAAACTTGCCATTGAATCCATGATGAAGGCAGCTCAATCACTGGAAAATGGAATGGACCCTGATGTGGCACGGGTGTTTCAAGCCAATCTGGATTTGATTGACTCATCCATTGCCGCGTGCCGCGAAGCGGTTCTCAATGATCCCAAGGATATTGAATCCAGAAATATCCTGCTGGCTGCTTATAAAGAGAAAACAAATTTGCTTTACAACCTTTTAAACGTTAAAGATTATTCTCCCAAAAACGGAGAATCAGAGACAAAAATATAAAAAAGGAGGAAAGATATGATAAAAAAAATATCTTCTATTTTGGTTATCCTCAGTGTGGTTTTGTTCGTGGGTCTGTCCCCCCAGCACTCCTCAGCTGACCAGAAGTACGAGCGGAAGTTCGAAGACACAGTGGCACTGTCCAAGACCGGTACTGTGATGCTTCGGAACATCTCCGGTGACATCGAGGTCAAGACTTGGAATAAAGCCCAAGTCTCCATCAAAGCTGTGAAATCTACTAAGGCTTCTTCTGAGAAGATAGCCCAGGAAAGGTTTGACCTGGTGAAAATCGATGTTTCCAAACAGGGAAACACGCTCACCATCAAAACAGAATACCCGAAGAAAGAAAGTTTGAGCAGAAAAATCAAGAATTTCTCAGTGGATTTTTGGCTGGTCATTCCTTCACAGGCTGAAGCTGATGTGCATTCTGTGAGCGGAGATGTGGTTGCTGAAAAAATCGGAGGAGAGCTGAGTGCTGTGACTGTGAGCGGCGATGTGGAGATCATGGATGCCTCACAGTTTGCCAGAGGAAAATCCGTGAGCGGAGACGTGACCGTGACCAACGCTTCTGATGGAGTGGATTGTGATTCTGTGAGCGGAGACCTGGAAGTCAAGAATGTGAACGGTGATGCAGAACTCAAGACAGTTTCCGGAAGCATCAAGCTTCAAGACATACAAAACGGAGATATTGATGCAGAGACCGTGAGCGGAAAAGTGGAACTGATGAACGTGCAGGGAGCCATGGAAGTCAAAGCGGAATCCTTGAGCGGCAAAGTGGAGTATGTGGGAGACATCAACAGCAGCGGACGGTATTACATGAAGTCCCACAGCGGCGGCATCTATCTGCGCATCCCAGGAAACTCTGCCTTTGATTTAAAGGCCAAGACCTTCAGCGGCAGCATTGACAGCGACTTTGAGATCACCATCTCAGGAAAAATCAGCAAGAGAGAGATCTATGGAACGGCAAACGGGGGAGGAGCTGATATAGAGGCCAAGACATTCAGCGGCAGCATTCGTATCCTCAAGCGCTGAACCCACAGATAACATCCCATTAAGGGCTTAGAGTTTTAAAACTCTAAGCCCTTTTTTTATGTGTTGACATTTAAAATCAAATATCTTACATTTAAGTAAGAATATAAAAATAATGTAAGAC
>WJMT01000117.1 GCA_014727835.1 Candidatus Aminicenantota bacterium
CCATATATAGAGGATTCAGAAAACACCAAATCAAAACAAATGGCTCTGGCTTTTCCATGGCAAAGGTAATCCACCAAATAGGAATAAATTTCTCTGGGCCAGGGCCAGGAAAGCCCCTGCTGTTTTTCATAAACATCCAGACTGTACTGATCAATGAGAAAAACAGCGATTCGTTCATCTGCTTTGGGGGGAGAAGAAAACAGCCGGAACCTCAAATCCCAAGACTTTCTTTCTAGAGGCCGGAAAACCTGAAACTCATGGAGAAGCAGAACAAACAAAAAGGATAAAAACCCAATCAAAACTCCCCGGAAGAATCGTCCTTTTAAAATGGTCCTTTCCTTTGGTTTTTTTTGGTATTCATTCGCCACATCCAGTGATAACCCGTTCACTGAAGCCGGGAGAGTGCTTTTTTAAATCTTGTTGTCCTGGCTTTGATTTTTGGGGGGATATGATCCAATGCTGCGATTTCTTTTTGAGCACGGGAGATCCTATTCTCAGCACTGGGGTGGGTTTTGAACCATCCTTTATTCGCTGCTGATGGGGGGTCTGGCTCCATGGTCTTTAGAAAAGCGACCAGCCCATGAGGGTTATATCCTGTCCTTGAAGCAATCTGCACTGACAAGCGGTCTGCTTCATACTCATATTTTCGATCATACCCTCTTTCAATCAGTTTTTCCACAATATCACTCAAAGCCCCCTCAAAAATATCTGTCAACTGAGACAAATCTTGCGGAGTGTGTTTTTCAACTGCTTTTTTACCTAAAAGCGTGAAAACTTCGACCAAGCGGGCATTTTTTATTGCTTGCAGACCATGCTTTTTCTGCACATGACCCACTTCATGAGCCAGAACAGATCCCAGCATCTCTTCATCCTCACATCTCTTCAGCAAACCCTTGCTGATAAAAATAAAACCAGAAGGGGCTGAGAGTGCATTCACCTCGTCTGTATCCAGAACACAAAAATGATACCCCATATAAGTCTCGGGTCTCTCAGAGTGAAACACAACTGCTTTGCCCACACTGTTCACATAATGATGAAGGCCGTCATCCTGGTAAACCGGGTATCTGGACAAAATAATGGCTGCCACAGCTCTGCCGATGTAATATTCCTCTTCCTCTGTAATATCCCCAAATCCAGAACGAAGAGCCTTTGTGGTTTTGGAGACACTCTCTTTGTCTGAGCTGACTATTTGGCTCACTTTTTGAAACACGCCAGCGCTTTCCTCCATGACAGAACACTTCATAACAAGCAAAAAACAACAAAAACACAAAACCAAAACCATCCAGCTATGTTTGTTTCTCATTGTTCCCCCCTAAATTCCCCTAATTGGCCTTTCTTAAGAAAATCCTTTATTTCAGAAGGGGAAATGTGAATCTTCAGAATTTTATCCACCAGTGCGAAATTCAAACCGGGATTTCTGACTTTATATTCTCCTTCCACCTGCTTGTTAAATCCTTTGCCGGCCAATGCCACCTCATCAGAGGATGCCTTTGTTTGCAGGTCTCCAGCCATGGATAACAAAGCGAATCGTTTGGGTTTGACAGCACTTGAATGCACCCATCCCACAGCTCCTTTGGAGCTTTTCACTTTGATCCACCCGTTCTTGGTCTCAAGCTGCTCCACAGTATCCCCGCTGTTAAGAACAGCGATGGTTTGAGCATAGAATTGAGCTTCTGTTCTCAAATGAGTGGTCTTGATCTGAACCACCAGAGATTTGGCTAGGAGAAAAGAGACCAGAAGGAAAAAGACAATGATGAATCCAGTCCACCAAGAAGGTCTTTTCATCTTTTCCTCCTTCATCGAATTTATGAATGATTCATCTGATATTCTCATGAATGATAGTATAACGAAAAATGCTCACAGTCAACAGTCATCCGCACTCATCAAAAAGGCTCTTTAAACAGAAAAATCTTTTTCTTTTTTTTGAATCCCCCAGAGATGTATTGACATATTTTCTGAATGGTTTATCTTATAAACAGATCGATCATGAAGAAACTCATAGTGATGACAGGATTTTTCTTTTTTTGCGCTGCTTATCTCTGTCCCCAAAGCTTGGTTGAACTGGCCAAAAAAGAAAAAGAGAGAAGAGCCAAATTGAGTGAGTATCCCAGTATCGTGATCACCAATGCTGATTTAAAAAAAATAAAAAAGAGGTCAGCCCTGAAGGTCAGCCCGAGCCCTTCTGTTCAGAAAACCAGAATCAATAATCCGGCTCGGAGAATCAATTCTGAAGGCCCAAAAGTCATTGTTTCTGATAACGACTATCAAATCGACCAGAGAGAATTTGAGAGAAGCAGCCAAAAGTATGCCGCCAGAGTGCTGGAAACAACCCAGCACGTGCTCAATGCCATGTCTTCTCTTTTTAAACCTGATGGCCGGCACGCAGAGATCGAATATTTCGGTTTTCTTGATCTTGAACTGGAAGCTGAAAATCAAGACGGTCCGGACATTGCCGTGTATGCCAAGCGGCCCCAGACAGGATTCCTCCCCTCTACTTCAAACTACGGCCTTTTTGCCATGGATCAGGAAGGGGAATGGACCTATATTGGTACCGGAGGCGGAATTCAAAGCCCAGAGACTTTTGAATTGGGAGAGATCCCCAAGACCAACAAAATCAGGATCGTATTTAAAGACTACACTTATCCCAACACCGTTCGAATCGGGGAAGTTCAGCAAGGAGAATACAAGATGAATATCGATGCAGTCGAATCCCTTCATGACTGATCTCTTTGGATTCTTCAAGATCTGTCTGCAGCAAAGTCCTCCTTCATCTCAATTCAATTTCTTCCAGATCCAAATACTCGATCCGAGAAGTCTTTGAATTGAAATACTCAAGAAACAATCTTCCGTCCTGCTTCACAAAGCCGTACATATCCAAAACATGTTCGCCCAAAACAGCTGGTTCGATTTTTTGGGGAACAAAGGTATTGTAAAGCACATATTGTGTTTCCACCCTTGTCTTTTTCTCTCTGGGCATCTTGATACAGATCACCCACTGATTGTCTCCTGTGGAATTGACAATTTGAAAAACAGCATCATTGTCCCTGTCGATCTCTATCCCTGACTCTGTATTCGCGTCAATCAAAACAGCCCCTTCATCTTTGCTGATATAAACCGAACGCACTGATTCCAAATCCTTTTGGATCTGTATCTCTGAAATGCAGGTGATGTCCTTTTCCGAACCTTTAAACACATCCTGTATCTCCAGTTTCAAAATCGTATGGACTGCATCTGCTGCACTTCCCACTTCCACTTCTTTTTCATCTCGATACATTTCAAGAACCCTGTTTTTGAAGTTGTTCACTTCGATCCAGGACAGCGGAAAACTCATTTCCTGTTCTTCATAGGTGTCCAAAAGCTCGATCATAAACTCTTGCTCCCATTTCACTGCAAAATACTGGATAGCCATCTCTGATACATGAGCTTCAGGGCTGACCCCTATATAAAAGCTCACAATCATTTTTTTGACCCGGTTGCTTTGAAGAAACGATTCTTCAGTGCTGGCATCTCCATTGGTGATAGTCAGAATCCGAGTGTTTTCAGGTATCTGAAATAGCACGGCTTCGCCGATCCCGTCGCCTGAAACTCCTTCGGCCCAATAGGTGGCTTTATCTCCATCAAATATCTTCACTGCAGAGTATGTGCCCGGATTGAATGGATCCGGGTCAGGATTTTCAAGCTCTGATGTGGCTTTATACAA
Organism: Candidatus Aminicenantota bacterium; assembly: GCA_014727835.1. Taxonomy (GTDB): domain Bacteria; phylum Acidobacteriota; class Aminicenantia; order Aminicenantales; family Aminicenantaceae; genus WJMT01. Next base: position 3,701 of record WJMT01000117.1, read on the forward strand.
AACATCCTGAGTCCCGGAATACAGAACAATCTGTTCCCATTCTTCAGCTTGAACATTGACAGAGATTAACAAAAAGAAAACAGAAAAAAGAACAAAAACCTTTGTTGTCTTGTTCATCTTAAAATCTCCTGTATTTTCACAGGCCAAATTTTTGGCAGCAAACATGTGTTTTTCAGTTTGACAATCCTTTGGGCTGGATGGCGTTTTCCTTTGCATATGTTTTGGCGACTTCAATGAAGTGTTCCACCACTTCAGGATCGAACTGGTCTCCAGAACAGTTGACGATTTCCTTGACTGCAAAATTATGGGAATTGGCTTTTCGGTAGGGCCGCTCTGAAGTGATGGCATCATAGGTGTCAGCCACAGACATGATTCGGGATCCGATGGGGATCTCTACGCTTTTCAACCTGTCAGGATAACCCTGGCCGTCATACCGTTCATGATGATGCCGAATCACCCTGGCGATCTCATTCAGCTCAACCACCGGCTTGAGGATCCTTTCACCGTGTATGGGATGCTGTTGTATGATCTTGAGTTCTTTTTCGCTCAGATTGTTGCTTTTATGAAGGATTTTTTCCGGAATGGCGATCTTTCCGATATCATGCAGAATGGCAGCCACCTCCAGGTCCTTTTGTTCCCGCTCGTTCAAGCCCATTCTTTCCGCAATTCTTAAAGAAATTTCCGTGACACGGGCCGAGTGAGCACGTGTGTATTCATCCTTGGCTTCCAGCGCAGAGACCAGCGACTTGGTCATGGCCACAAACAAAGACCGCTGTCTTTCAGCAAGGTCACTGGTGCGCATTTTCAGGTTGCGGTTGGCCAGTGCCAAGTCAGCCTCTGCTTTCCTCATCCTGAGCTGAGAGCGGATTCTCGCTTTCAATTCAGTGGAATCAAAAGGTTTGCTGATATAATCATCAGCCCCGGATTTAATCCCCTCAGCCAGCATTTCAGATCCAGCCCGGGCTGTCACCAGTATAACAGGAATGTGTTTCAGATTCGTGGTCTCTTTGACTTTCTTACAGAACATATGCCCGTTCATTCCCGGCATCATCACATCACACAAAATGAGGTCCGACATCTTTTCTGAAAGAACCTTCAGCCCCTCCTCAGCAGAGGAGCACATATCCAAATCATACTCATCCTGAAGGATCAGCTTCATGAGCTTCAACACTTCCGGATTGTCATCAATGATCAAAAGCCTGTACTCATGCTCTCCCCCGGTGGACTGTGTCTCCTCCGAAACATCCATCTGTTCTATGTCCATGAGTTGAAGTTTTCTGAAATCTGTCACAATATCCTGGACTTTGGGAGATTCCGCATCAGTTGCTCTTTTCTTTAAAGAAACCGGTTTGTCCACTTGCCTCCGGTCCAGAACATCCTTGGTGTAGTGGCTGTCTCCCTTATTCAGTTCAACAATGAAACGGGATCCTTTTCCCAGTTCACTTTGAGCTCTAATCTTTCCGCTGTGAAGTTTGACGATCTCATAAACCAGAGAGAGCCCAATCCCAGTCCCTTGATGCTGACGTGACAGAGATCCGTCGATCTGTGAAAACCGGTCAAATATATGGATCAATTGGTCTTTGGGCATACCGATCCCTGTGTCTTCAACGGTCAAAACAATCCGCGACTCTGTTTCCTCTAAATAAACCGTGATTTGGCCTCCCTCATTGGTGAATTTGACTGCATTAGACAGCAGGTTCAAAATGACTTTCTCAAAGTGATCCGGATCTACGGTCACTTCCATTCGGTGAGGGGGGTGCTGGAAATAAAGATTGATTTTTTTCTGGTCAGCTAAAGGTTTGACTGAAGACAGAAGAGAACTGATGTATTCCACAAAATCTACATTTTCGATTTTAAGCCGCATCTGACCCTCTTCCAACTTGGTCAGATCCAGAAGATTGTTGATCAACTTGAGGAGCTTCAATCCGTTTTTCCTCATGGTTATCAGAGCATCTTTTTGTTTGGATGTAACCTGGCCCATCTTGCCTTCAACTATGGGATTCAGCGGAGCCAGCATCAGAGTCAAAGGAGTGCGCAGTTCATGATTGACGTTGGCAAAAAATTGAGTTTTCAGCTCATCCAGACTCTTGAGTTTGATGTTTGACTCTCTGAGCTTTTTGGAGGTCTCTTCAAGCTGGATCAAGTTCCTCAATCCTCGGCGGCGTATGGTATCCATCACATAGGAAGCAAATCCACCGATGATGATGATGGAGCTGAGAAAAAACAGGTTGTTGAACATAATCCTCCAATCCAGAGCCTTCATCTGGATCATCACTACACTGGGGACCACATAGCTCGCCCATACAATGGTGGAGACAATCACAGCTTCTCTGATGGTAAAAGGAAGAAGAGCCATCATACACATGATGATCAGAGTTAATCCCTGATAATAGCTGCTCATGAATCCGCCCATGATCTGGATCATAATGGCGATCCCAAAAGCGTCTATGATGAGCAGTGCCATCCCCAGCCAAAGCAGATATCGGATGGATTGAGCTTTGCGGTGAAAAATCAATAAAACCGCATTCAAGATGACCACCACAATCCTGATCACTAAAAAATCCAGAAAAAACTCCGGAGTGTAAATCAAGTCTAAAACGAGAAAACCGGGATAGAAAATCATACTGAGTATGATGGACAGCTTGACTCTTCCTCTAAGGTCATATTCTTTGAAGTATCTTTTCAAAAAGGCCTTATTTTCTTTCATCATCTTTTCCTTTAGCTGCCACACAAATGTATCCCTGGGGAGGACTTCCGAATGTCTCAATGGTTTGAACTTTTTCAAATCCAGCTTCTTCCAGAAGTCCGTACAGATTATCCAGGTCAAAAAAGTCAAAAGCTCCAGCCTCTTCCAATTCCACCAAGGCTTGAGCGTCGTTTAAAAAAGAACGGATAGAATCCAAAACCAGTTGTTTGTCCCATTTTTCAGGAAAAGCGTCCTCCTCCATCTGCTCGACTTTTTTCACCAGCCGGGTGAAAAGGCCAGATGCATCGGCATCCGGGCGCACACTGGAGAGGATCAAAAATCCTCTCGGACTCAATATCCGGTGTGTTTCTATCAATGTTTCCAATGGGTTGAAAATATAGGACAAAACCAGACTCATCACTATTTTATTGAAATATCCCACTCTGAAAGGAAGGTGCAGTCCCTTTTTGATATCATCTGAAAAGACTAATTTTCGGTAAACAGGTTTCTCCCTTTCCATCCCTAAAACATAACGGGATGCGGCATTGAAATCAAGGATGGTTCTGTACTCAGGCAGCTCAAAAGTCTGCTTCAACCATTTTTTTATCTTGGGGGAAATCCTCTCACCACGGAGAATCCGATGAAGCCGGGGAGAATAATGCTTCTGAATCTTACTTGCGGATTGAATGGATATATTTTCTATCTTATCCACAAATTCCATAAATGTGGCAACCTCCCCTTTTAAAAACCTGAGTATAGGAAGATACCGATTCATCTCAACATCACAACAGATGGTATTAAACCGAATCTTCCGCGGCAGGGATTGGATCTTTTCCCTCAGTTTATCGGTAGCTTTGTCCAATGCCTCTGGAACCAGGTCAGCAATGGTGATATCTTGAGGAAGGGATTGATTTGCTTCCAAAAGATGGGTGATAAAATTTCCAGTGCCGCCTCCCAAATCAAGGACTCGATCGTCAGGAGAGAGTTGAAGGGCTTTAACCTGGTCACTCATCAGCTCCGAATAATCATCTGCCAGAGTGAGAACGTCAAATCCCAGAAGCTTCTGTTCCCCGATGAGATACCGCCTCCAGTATTCGTCCCTATCTTTGAGGTTCCGGCTGGGAACTCTGTCTTTTTCCACATGACGTTTGTAAAAAAGGTTCTTTTTCCTGGGAACCACTGGCTTGATTTTACTCTGGTGAATGAACCGGTAGACCAGAGCTGTAATCGCCCCAAACATCTGAAGAGCTTCCTTAGAGGTGCGGGCATTGTGGCCCAGAGAAATCGGGATGACTTCCCTCATGGCTTGTGCCTCGATCCCCATGATATCCCGAATGAATTCCGGTTTAACCCAGTGATCGTGTTCGCCGTAAAGCCAAGTTATGGGAATATCGATTTGTTTGATATCATCACGTGCCTGATCCAGAGAAGCAATTCGGTTCGCAAGTCCGTCTTCCATGTATTTATCCACATTGACCAGGTTTCCCAAAACAGGCCTGACACCCAGCTCAATGCCCAGCTGATATTGTTCTAACAAATCAAGACCGCAGTTGACTCGAGTGAGAAGGTGTCTCAGCTCCGGAGTCCCCATGCATGCGATCCAGTAGTCCACCTTACTTCGATATGATGGATCACGAAGCACGAGTCTTGCCTCCAGTGCTGCGAGGGAAAAACTGACCAAAACCACTTTATCAGCACTGAGAACAGGATTATCCTCCAGCCAATCCAAGAGAGCCTTGATATCTGAAGCTCCCTGACTGAGAGAGGCATTGACCATCTCATATGGGGGCTCAGACGTTTCAGGATCTTTATAGCTTTCCCCTTTCCTCCGGATCCCGTCAAAACGGATGACCGCAATGGGCTGACCGCAGAGATAGAAGTTTTCCACGATAGTCTGAGCTAAAGAAAACAGAGTTTCTTTGGTTTTTCCAAACGCAGGCGGGACAATTAAGACAGGGATGGACGAACTGTCTAAGGGCAAAGAAGTGTCCAGAAGCCCCACCATCTGTTCTCCTTTTTTGTTTTCAATGTGGATGACTTGGGGAGATCTTTTTGCCAGTTCACTCAAATCAGAATGCCTCCGCCGTCCTCTTCGGATGGCATCTGTGTCTTTATGCACCTTGGTCTCTTTGGACACTTCAAATTCAGGGAGCTTGGCCGTATCAATAGAAATACGGCCGATTCCAAACTGAACCCCGTATCTCAATTGGCTCCGGCCATTGGCTTTGATTTTTTTTATATTACGGATCTCACCTCTTGTTTCTCGAATCAGTTCTTGTCCTCGAAATATTTTTATGGATTCAAGGGGAGTTCCGCTGAGGAGAGCGAATTGATTTTGCTCTGTGATAAAGCTCACTCCCCCTTCACTCATATCTGTGATGGATCCTCTGATCTCAGAATCAAAAGGAGGAGGAAGAATGATTTCAACTTCCAGATGTCCTTTGGGCTTCTCTCTGTTTACAGCTCTTTTTTCAGAATAAAATAGGATCTGGGGATACAGCACATCCATACGAGTTCCCTCATCACTGATCCGGTAAATGACAGTTTCAAAATTATATGTGGCGTATCCGGATTGAAACGAAACAAAGATGCTTTCCGAGGTCTTGAATTTTGTATCCAAATTCTCACCGGACAAACGGCAGTAATACCAAGGGTCGATATCCGTCAGCTTGAGAGTGGAGGGGAGCCGGGAATGAGAAGGAATGGCCGTGATCTCTGCATTGCTATCCCTCACTTTACAAAGCAGGGATTTGATCTTGCCTTTATCCTTGAACGGGATGATACTGTCCACCTGAAGAAAAGGATATCGGTTCTTGAGTTGAGACAAGTCTCCCATGGTGGCGCATTCCATGACCTGTCTGGCTAAAATCTCTCTGCTTTTTTCATCCATGTTCAGGAAACGGATCCCCGCTCCCTGGTTCTCCTCATCGATATGGACCACGTGGCCGGCTATCTCCTGTTGAGTTCCATCAGAAAGATATAAAGTGAAAGGCATAATTCGGTCCTCGGGAAGCACAGCTTCCACAAACATTCCGTTCTCACTGATGTTTTTGACAGGGGCTGTGGAATGGAGATTAATACGAGTTCTGATATTTTCTTTCTGAGTCACATCCACACGCATACATTTTCTTTTCTCTTTAGACTTCTGTGACATAAGAAAACAAAGTTTGCGCTTGACTTCCTCTGCATCAAAGGACCGATTGTAAAAATAATCCAGCTGACCTCCATGCATTCCGATATAGGAGACTTCTTTGTCACTGGATTCACCAATAAGCACTTTAATGGTGTCATTGGGCCGGGAGACTTTTTCATTGATATATCTGATGAAAACACCCCCATCCATGTGAGGAAGAGAATGATCCACCACAATGGCATCGACCCGGCTGACCTTCTTAAGGAGCTGAATCGCCTCCACTCCGCTGTCTGCGGTTTGAACTGTATATTCCTGACGAAGACTTCCCTTCAGCTCCTCTCTTTTCCGGGAATCACTGCTGACCACAAGAACCACAGGCTTCAGATGAGCTGTGGGCTGAAGTCCTTTTGAGGCCATCTATTCTCTCACATTTGAAACGGCGAGTGCTCGATACTGAAAAGATACACACTTCCTATTTGATTTAGTCGTCTGAAAACCATAAAAATGGAAATATACAAAATATACAATGGTCCTTACTCTAGTATACTATATATAGTAAATTTGCTTGTCAAGCAGATAAAAAATCTCTGATTAACCTTTATATGTCTCCCCTTCCATAGATAAAGACCCTGTTCTGCATTGGAAAGGAAAAAATGGTGACTTTTAATGATCTATCGATTCATTTCTTTCATTGAAAAAGCCGATTTATTGGCATAAAATCATGAGAGTGGTTTTATTAGCCAATACCTAAAAGGAGATGGAATATTTCCTCCACCAAATATCAAACCATTCAGCTCATTCATAAGTCAAGAGTTCACAGATATAAAATGATTAGTCAGGTTTGAAAAGGAGTTTCTATGATGACCAAAAACTTAAGACACATATGTGTATTGTTGTGTTCTTTCTGCATTTTGGCAGCTTCAGCCCAAGACAAGGACCAGCACTCTGTCATAGAGCTGATCCTGGATGCCTCAGGAAGCATGATGGGACACACAGAATCCGGAGAACTGAAAATCACAGCGGCCAAAAAAGCAGTCCGGAATTTGGTGAACAGCCTTCCTTCACAGACTGTTATGGCCCTGAGAGCTTACGGCCACCAATCCCCAAAAGAGAACAAAGACTGCAAAGACACTCAACTTCTGGTTGATTTTGCTCCTCTTTCAGAAAACAGAGACCAAATGCTATCCAGTCTCAAAGGGCTGGAAGCCAAAGGATACACTCCCATCACTTATGTCCTGGGTTTGGCGTCCACGGATTTTGCAGATGACGGAAAAGCAAAAAAAACAATCATTTTGGTGAGTGACGGAAAAGAAACCTGTCAAGGCGATCCCTGTGCCGAAGCCCTCAGAATCATCCAAGAAGGAGAAATCGATCTGGTCATTCATTGCATCGGGTTCGGAGTGGACCATGCCACGCAAAAGCAACTGGAATGCATCTCCAGTGTCACAGGAGGACAGTACTTTTCTGCTTCCAATGCTCAAGACCTCAGTAACATGCTGAGCAAAGCAGCGGATGCCGAAGCCGTTAAAGTCCCTATAGACAAAGGACCCGGATGGCTGGAAGTGAAGGGAGCAGACCTTTCAGGACATGAGGTCATCAATGCAGAGAACGGAGAAAAAGCAGGAAGTGTGAGCAGTGTTAACAACACCATCGAGCTTCCCGCGGGAATTTACAATGTCACCATAGCTGGTTCTCAATGGAAAAGCATTGAAGTGAAGGCCGGAGAAACAACAGTGCTCGAACCCGGGTGGCTGGAGGTGAAAAATGCATCTCTTCACGGACATAAAATTCTGGAAAAGGAGACTGCTGAGGAATTTGCCTCAGTGAGCCGGTTCGATTCCACCATAGCTGTTCTTCCAGGCGAATATGAAGTCATGTTTGGGCCTCTTACATGGGAAGTAAAAATCAAAAAAGGAGAGACAACCGTACTGAATCCCGGAACTGTCCAAGTGAGCGGAGCTCATTACAGAGGTCATCCCATTTTTAATGAATCCGGAAAGCAAGTGGGAAGCGTCAGCAACACCAGCAATTGGATCCCTCTCCCCCCCGGAAAATACTCAATTGAAATAAACGGCCAGTACATCGAATTTGAACTCAAGGAAGGGCAAAAGAAGCTTTTTGAGAGGTAAAAATGAAAAAAAATCAATGGACAGGTGTGTTATTATTTTTAATCACGGCTCTGTTTTTCTGCTGTAACCCAGATGATCATTATGGCAAAAGAGATTTTAAAGAAAAAGAACCCAGAGATTGGGAAAATCCAGCCGTTTTTCAGATAAACCGCGAGCCTCCCAGGACCAGCTTTATTCCCTATTCCAATGAAGAGCAGGCTGCTGCTGATCAAAAACAAGAGTCTCCTTATTATTTCAATTTAAACGGCATGTGGAGGTTTCACTGGTCCAGAAAACCCGCGGACAGACCCTATTATTTTTACAAACAGGACTACAGCACAAGCGGATGGGATTGGATTCAAGTTCCCAGCAATTGGGAACTCCAGGGATATGGAATTCCCATTTATATCAACGCCGGCTATCCATTTGAAAAAAATCCCCCTTACATACACCATAACTACAATCCAGTGGGGTCCTATAAACGTGATTTCAAACTTCCAAAATCATGGAAAGACAAAGAAATCTTCATCCATTTCAGTGCGGTGAGTTCCGCCATGTATGTTTGGATCAACGGACAAAAGGTGGGGTACAATGAAGGAAGCAAAACTCCCGCAGAATTCCGCATCACACCTCATATCAAACAAAACAGGAACTCAGTAGCGGTGGAAGTGTACAGATGGTGTGACGGGAGCTATCTGGAAGACCAGGACTTCTGGAGGCTGAGCGGAATCCAAAGGGATGTCTATCTTTTGGCCAGAAATCAAGTTTACATTCGAGATTTTTTTGCAAAGCCCGAACTGATTCATGAAGGGCGGGGCGGGAAGCTCTCCCTTTATGTGGAGCTTAAAAGCCACCAAACAAAGTCTAAGCGACACACCATTGAATTTTCTCTCATGGACAAAAAAAAGGAAATCCTCTCCGGTGCAGAAACCATAGCTATTGAAAAGGGAAAAAATGTATTGATGTTTTCAAAAGAAACAGAAGCTCCCAAAAAATGGAGCGCTGAGACTCCCCACCTCTACAGTTTGATACTGACCCTTAAGAACAGCACAGGGGAAATCCTTGAATCAGTAGGCTGCAAAGTCGGATTTCGAAAAATTGAGATCAAAAACAAACAGCTCCATCTCAATGGAGTCCCCCTTGTGCTCAAAGGGGTCAATCTCCATGAACATCACGAGCAAACAGGTCATGTAGTGGATAGAGAAACCATGTTGAAAGATATCATCACAATGAAGCAATCAAATATAAATGCAGTCCGGACATCTCACTATCCTCAGCCCGTGAGTTGGTATAAACTGTGCGATGAATACGGACTTTATCTCATTGATGAAGCGAATATTGAATCCCATGGAATGGGCTATCAAAAAGATATCACCCTTGCTGACAAACCAGAATGGAAAAAAGCTCATTTGGACAGAACAATCAAGATGGTGGAAAGAGATAAAAACCATCCTTCTGTAATCATATGGTCTCTTGGAAACGAAGCCGGCGACGGTCACAATATGTTGAACAACTATCTCTGGATTAAAAGCAGAGACAGCTCCCGGCCCATCCAGTATGAACGTGAAGGACATCAAACAAACACCCCACAGAGACATTCTGACATCTATTGTCCCATGTATGCCCCCATCAATCACCTCCAAAGATATGCTGAAAGCCGGGCGGACAGACCTTTGATTATGTGTGAATATTCTCACGCCATGGGAAACAGCAATGGAAACCTTCAGGACTACTGGGATATGATTGATAAGCACAAAATACTTCAAGGCGGATTTATTTGGGATTGGGTGGACCAGGGACTGATCAAAAAAAATGAAAACAATGAAGAATTTTGGGCATATGGAGGAGACTTTGGGCCTCCCGGTGTGCCCAGCGATGGAAATTTCTGCATCAATGGATTGGTCAATCCGGACCGGACTCCTCATCCAGCCCTTCATGAAGTGAAAAAAGTCTATCAATCCGTTGAATTCGACCCGATTGATTTAAACCTGGGAAAAATTTCCATTGAAAACAAATACAGATTCACAGATCTTTCCGAATTTGAACTGGAGTGGAACATCCAACAAGATGGAAGAGAAATCAATTCAGGCCGGTTTGATCATTTGGCTGCCCCTCCTCTCCAAAACCAAGAGATCGAACTGGCTTATCCGCTTCCCCAAATCAGCCCTGGATCTGAATACTTCCTCAACTTGGATCTGAAAAGAAAGACCAAACATTCAGTCCTGGCCCCAGGGGCGGTCATGGCCCAAGAGCAGTTTAAGCTCCCTGTTTATAAAAAAGTTGCTCCGGAAAATCCCGAGAGTTGGCCTGACTTGAAATGGGAACGCCGTGAAACAGAAGCCGTGGTGTGGGGAAAGCGATTCACCGTCTGTTTTGACCTCGAATCAGGTGTTTTGAATTCCTTCCTGTTCAATGAAATAGAACTCATCAAAAAAGGCTTGTCCCCCCATTTCTGGAGAGCCCCCACTGACAATGACTTTGGAAACGGAATGCCGTCCCGGTGTGGAGTCTGGAAAGAAGCGGGAAACAGAAGAAAAATCACTGATATTCAGATCCAAGAACTCTCAAAAAAGGCAGTTCGTCTGACCTTTGATTCAGATATCAGAGATTCCAAAGAACAAATCATTGCTCATTACATCATTTCATACACTGTAACAGGAATCGGTGATATCATGATCGAAGTGGATTTTGAAAAATTAGATCCCTCTCTTGCCGAGCTTCCCAGGTTGGGAATGAATGTCCAGCTTCCCAGGGAGTTTGAAAACATCCAATGGTTTGGAAAAGGACCCTTTGAAAACTATTGGGATCGGAAAACAGCAGCGAGAGTGGGGCTTTACCAAAGCCTGGTCAAAGATTTATATTTTCCCTACATCCGCCCTCAGGAAAACGGCTACCGCACCGAAACCAGGTGGATCTCCCTCACCAATAAAGAGGGCATCGGTCTTTTAGCTGTAGGAATGCCTGTGATCAGCTTCAGCGCACATCATAACTTGACAGAGGATTTTGAATCCGAATCAAAAACATCCACATTCAATGAAAACGCCAGGGAAATCAACCGGCACACCTGTGATGTCAAACCGCGTGAACTGACCTCTCTCAATTTGGATTATAAGCAGATGGGTTTGGGAGGAGACAATTCCTGGGGAGCCAGGCCTCATCCCGAATATCAGCTTCAGGAAATATATTACAGTTACAGGTTCAGGATCAGGCCCTTTAACAAGAGAAAAAGCAGCCCTCAGGAGCTCGCAAAGAAAATATTTGAATTCTGATTCTTTGGATTGAATTCAAAGCTCAACTGAAGCCGGAGATTCCAGCAGAAAGGATCCAATGATTCTGAACAGGACAAAGAGAACAAATCCCGCCACACCACATCCAAACCAAAGATATGCAGGACCAAAACGGGAATACACATAAGTCCCCAGTGCGGGTCCCGCTATCAATGAAACGGAAAACGCAAAACTGTAAAAACCCATATAAATTCCGCGCTTCCCTTCTCCAGCTCTTTGGATAATGAAGGCCCCTAAAAGCGGCATGCTGAGCATTTCTCCAAAAGTCCAGATGGCCACAGTAAATGCAGCGAAAACAAATCCCCGTCCCAGCGGCAGCAATGCAAAACCGACCCCAGTCAATAAAAAAGCAGTGGCCATGATCCGCATCAAGGATCGTTTCCCCATCCAGTGTATCAGAAGCATTTCCAAAGTCACAATAAGCAGAGTGTTGATCATCACCAAAAGACCGATGCGGTTTTCTGGAAATCCATACACCCCCCTCATATAAATAGGAAATGTGGCAAAAAGCTGATGGAAAATCATCCCCCAGATCGTGATCATAGGAAGGATCAAAAGAAAAGGAATATCAAACCACGGAAACCGGCCTGTTACAGAATGCTTTCCTTCTTGAGCCCTCAGTTCCGTTTCCGGACTTTTCCAAAGCAGTGAAAAAAGCACCACAGCGGCAATGCAGGTGAGCCCATCCACCCAAAAAAGAAGCTTGTAATTGTGAAGAGCTAAAAATCCGCCCACAGCAGGCCCTATGGTCACTCCTATATTGTTGGCCAACCGATTGAGAGCAAATCCTTTGGTGATATTCTCTGACGAACAGAGCCTGGCCATGGAAGTGCTGTTGGCTGGATACATCATGCCTGAAGCAGTGGCCATGATGAAAATAATCAAATTTACGGCCCAGAGTTGGTCAATCTGGCCTAGCCAGATATAGAAAATCCCTGAAAAAAGCAGACTGAGCTTCTGCACATTGGTGGAACCCAAACTGTCGGACAGCTATCCTCCCAGCCAGGCGCCTGTCAAAGAACCAATCCCGAATATGCTGATGGAACGCCCTGCCTGCTCCAATGAAAAATTCAATTTTTTGGTCAAATAAAGAGTTAAGAAGAAAATCACCATAAAACCTGAAGCATTGACCAGTTGAACAGCAAACAAAGTCCAGGCTTTCTTAGGGAAACCAGAATAGGCACAGCCATAGAGCTGGATTATCTTGTTATACATGGCATTATCTTTTTATGATCTGATATTATATACACATCACTTAAAATGAAAAGGTCTGATTGGTATTGAAAAGAGGGCTGTTCCAGTGTATGATTGTATTGAAAACAGAATATTTCAAGAATATAAATTGAATCAAATACAAAAAGACATTTCCTTTATAAGATACTTTGAAATCGCGGATATCACTATCAAGGTTTCCTCTGACCTTCCCATAACGGAAACCACCTTCCATCCCAAATTCAAGCGATTCCAAACCACAGGCCCTGAAAAAGACATGATAGAGATCCACCATCATTTTTCTCTTCCGGATCTCAAAAATCAGGACTTAGGACAAATGGTCTACAACAGATCTCCCTGGAAAATCTATAAAAAAGACCATCAATGGACCTATGTGGGCCTTTATCCAGAGTCAAACCAAGACAAAGTGTTTAAAATCGCGTATTTCAACCATAACCATACCCAAAGCCGTATTTTCCATGAAAGCGAAGACCTCTTCACATCCGGAAACAGGACCTCTTTGACTCTGTTCCCAAGCGACCAGATTCTTCTGGCAAGAATGCTTCCGGACCGAAACGCTTGCATCCTCCACTCAGCGGGCCTGGTTTATAGAGGTGCTGGCCTTGTTTTTGTGGGCCACTCTGAAGCGGGAAAATCCACTATGGTTAAAATGTTCCAAAACAAAGCTGAAATCCTCTGTGATGACCGGAATATTGTCCGGAAAAATTCTGACGGCTTCACTGTGTACGGAACCTGGAGCCACGGAGATGTCCCTGACATATCCGCAAACAAAGCTCGGCTCAAAGCCATTTTTTTTCTGAACAAATCAAAACACAACCGCATTGAACCGTTGAATGATAAAAAAGAGAGTATCATCCGGCTTCTTGACTGTTCGGTGAAACCCCTGGTCACTCCGGACTGGTGGGACAAAATAATCAGCTTGGCATACCATATGAGTCAGGAAATTCCGTGTTATGACCTCTATTTCAACAAACAGGGCGGTATCACAGGCCACATCAGTGAGCTTCTTTGATGAGGGAACCACACCAAAAAAAGGACTGCCAAAAAACATTTCACACCACTGATACGATGGACTCTCTCCCTGTTTATAGAAGATCTCCCCTCCTCAGCAGGCTGGACATGGAACTCACGGAGCGGTGCAGCAACAACTGCATCCACTGTTACATCAATCTTCCCCGGGACGATTCCAAAGCAAAAAAAAAGGAACTGCCCACACACAAGATTAAGGACATCCTAAAACAAGCTGTTTCCCTGGGGTGTCTGGACGTGCGTTTCACCGGAGGAGAACCCCTGCTGAGAGAAGATTTTGAGGAGATCTATGTGTTCACCAGAAAGCTGGGCCTTAGGGTCAGCATCTTCACCAACGCCACTCTGATAGACCAAAGACTGTGTTCTGTGTTTGAAAGGATCCCTCCCCTGCAGCGGATTGAAATCACCACTTACGGCATGGACCGGAAGACTTATGAACATGTTACTCGGACCAAAGGCTCTTATCACCAATACAAAAACGGGATCAACCAGCTGCTCCAGCACAGCATTCCTTTTGAAATCAAAATCCCCTATTTGTCCTGCACCCGACACACCATCAAAGAATTTGAAGAATTCACTTCCCACCTCCCATGGGATGACAGCAATCCCGGGCACACTGTGTTTTTGGACCTGAGAGCCAGAAGGGATTCCAAAGAAAAAAACCAGCAGATTAAAAAATTAAGGAACACACCCGAGCAAACAGTCAAGTTTCTCTCCAGAAGAAAAAGGGAATGGCTTGATGAGATGAAAAAATTCAGTCAAAAATTTCTTGAAATCTCTGGGAAAAATCTTTTTTCCTGTGGAGCAGGAATAGGGTTCGGGTGTGTGGATGCTTACGGTCACTTTCAACTCTGCATGCCCCTTCGGCACCCTGATACCATTTATGACCTAAAAAAAGGCACTTTAAGGGACGCTCTCACCCGGTTTGCTCCAGAAGTCCGCTCCAGGAAAACCAAAAACCCTGAATATCTGGCCCACTGTGCCAAGTGCTTTATCAGTGCCCTGTGCCAGCAGTGTCCGGCCAGATCCTGGATGGAGTTTGGGACTCTGGATTCTCGCATCGAATACTTTTGCCGCTCAGCCCACCTTCAAGCTGAGGAAATCGGCCTGCTGCAAAAAGGAGAAAAAGCCTGGGAAATCAAGGATTGGAAACAAAGACTGGACTATATAAAATTGTAACACAGACTTTTAGGAGGAGACATTGCCGGAAAAAATCAGAGACCAGGATATATGCATCCCTTCCCCGGATGTTGTGGCCAGGGACATTGAAGGGGAACTCATCATTGTTCCCCTCACCTCTGGGATAGGCGATATGGAAGATGAACTGTTCACTCTCAACCAGACGGGAAAAGCTGTCTGGGAGAAAATGGACGGACACCGTACGGTTGAGGACATCGCCTCCTTTCTCTCTGGACAGTACAATGCAGAACCGGGCGAAATAAAGGAGGATGTGACCGGTTTGCTAGAGGAGCTGCTGAGAAGAAAGATCATCGTCAAAAAGCAGAAATGAAAAAATCTTACACATCATCAGTTAACATTCCAGACCTTCCTTTATGGGAAAAAACCAAAAAAAAGAGGAGTCTGCTCTCCTTTGATATCGAGCTCACAGCCCGATGCTCTTTCAACTGCAGGCACTGCTATATCAATGTGCCTTCCGGAGACAATAAAGCCATTGGTAAAGAGCTGTCCGCAAAAGAGATCTCCCGCATCGCTGATGAAGCGGTCCAATTGGGGGCCCTGTGGTGTCTTCTGACCGGAGGAGAACCTCTACTGCGCAAAGATTTTTCTGAGATATACATCAGCTTAAAAAAGAAAGGCCTTTTGGTCTCTGTGTTCACCCATGCGGCATTGATCACTGATCAGCACATCCATCTGTTTAAAAAATACCCTCCTCGGGACATAGAGGTCACAGTTTACGGAGCCACCAAAGAGACCTTTGAGAAAGTGACCCGAAAACCAGGTTCTTTTAAAGCCTTTCAGAAAGGGCTGAACCTGCTTTTGGACAACCGCATCAAAGTCAGATTAAAGGCCATGGCGCTTAAGTCCAATTTAGCAGAGCTCCCAAAGATTGCTGAGTTCTGCCGAAACATGACCAAGGATTATTTCCGGTTCGATCCCTTTCTTCACTTGAGGTTTGACCGGGATTCGGCCAAAAACAAAGAAATCAAAACAGAAAGACTGGCCCCTGGAGAGATCGCTGAGCTGGAGCGTTCAGACTCTGAGAGATTTGATTCTTTAAAAAAGGAGTGCGGCCGGTTGGTCTCAAATGAGTTTAAAAACACCGCCCATCATTATCTCTTTTCTTGCGGTGCTGGGGTCTCAAGCTTTACCCTTGGATACGACGGTTTTTTCAGGCTTTGCTCCTCGCTCTATCACCCTGATTGCATGTATGACCTGAGAAAGGGGACTCTTAAGCAAGCCTGGGACCAATTTGTCCCCTTAGTCCGGAACCTCAACTCGAATAAAAAAGCCTTTGTTGAGAACTGCCGGGTATGCCCTATCGTCAATCTGTGCATGTGGTGTCCGGCCCACTCTTATTTGGAAAAAGGGGCAATGGATGAGCCTGTGGATTATTTCTGCAGAGCTGCTCATCAGAGGCACTCCAGTATAAAAAACACCTTGACAAATGAAAAAAATAGGAATAATTTATAGAAAGGAAGTTTGCTAAGGAGAGAAACAATGAAAAAAAAGTGGAGGAAACCTGAACTTCAGGTTCTCATCCGCGGTAAAATAGAAGAAAGCGTTCTCTGTCACTGCAAGCACAACCATGACGGAAGCACCTGGCCCTCAGGAAGCGGATGCACCCATTCAGCCAGCGGATGCTTTACTAACAACCCGAGCTGACAGAAAGCCCTTTTTTCTGTATTTCCCGTTCACCACCAGCAAGCTGGTGGTTTATTACGTTCTCTGCCCAGCTATTTTTTTAATCCCTTCCAGCAGCATGTCGATTTCTCTGTGATGTATGTAATAATGAGTGGACACCCGGCATCCATAGGTTCCTTTTTCCCGGCTTCCCACAGTCCGGATCACGATGTTGTATTTCTGTCTCACATAATCGACAATAGCCCTTGGTTCAACTCCTTCTATAGAAAATGCAGTCAGACCCCCGCTCAGGTAAAGGTCCTCTGAGGTGTGAAGCCTGGCTCCGGTTATCTTTTTCAATTCCTGCTTGAAATATCCTGCCAAAGATTTGATCCTTTTTTCAATTCTGGATTTGCCGATATAATTTTGAAAATTCACTGCTTCTCCCAGCGCAATGACCAAAGCATCCGCCCTCTGTCCCAAAGTCTCATATTTTCTGGCCGTGGGCTGATTCCACCCTGATGTGGTGATGGTGGGCCATAACTGGTCCTGGACTTGTTTCCGGACATAAAAAACACCCACGCCGGTGGGAGCCCCCAGCCATTTGTAAGGACTGGTGGCAAAAAAATCAATTCCCAATTCTTTCATGTCCAGATCCAGCATGCCTATACCATGGGCACTGTCAGCCGCCACCAGAAGACCTTTTTCATGGGCCATCCGGCACAGCTCCTTGAGGGGAGAAATAAGCCCGGAAATATAGACCGTGTGGCTCACGCTGATCACTTTGGTTTGGGGAGTGATGGCTTTTTCAAAACTGCCCACAAATTCATCCGCGCTTTTGGGCGGAAGCCCGATAGGGACTTGTGTGACTTTGATCCCGAAGCGTTCCTCTTTGATTTTCCAGGGATGAGTCCCTCCAGGGTGTTCCATGGAAGAGAGGAGGACTTCGTCTCCTGGCTTGAGGTCCAGGCCATTGGCCACAAAATTCATGCCTTCAGTAGTGTTCCGGACCACAGCCACTTCATCAGGCGTTGCATTGATGAACCGGGCAATCCTGGATCGGATCTCCTCCTTCTTTCTGGGAATGTAGGTGTACATATGCACCGGAGATGTGGCTTGAACCTTAAATGTTTTGATCAGCGTGTTGAAAACCGGCTTGGGCATAGGGCCCACAGTTCCGTTGTTCATCATAATGAGCCCGTCCTGAAACAAAAATTTGTCCCTTATGGCATCCCAATAAACCCCGTCAGGAGCTTCATCTCGAATGAAGTCCTGGTTCAAATCTTTGATGCTCTGATAAATGGACGCATTAAGCTTTGATAAAGCGGATATGGATAGAGACGAGCCAGCTAACAGATATTTCACGAAATTTCTTCTGGACACTCCCTTGCGTGTGAGGCTGTTCAAAAACAGATCCTGTTTCATAAATCCCTCCTTTTATCTTTCCTTTCTTTTTCATAAAACGATCAATTCTGTGTTTTTATGATTGTCACAGATTCCTTTGTTTCAGAACCTTTTAAAATAATACTTTCTTCCGGAACACCGATGTCCTGCGCGATCACAGGACATTTGGCTTTCAAAAGAAAAAAAACAGGTTTTTGAAGCTCAGATAAAGCCTCATAATTTCCCTGCCCCTTGCTGATGATCATAGATGCTTTTTCCAAGATATCTAAAAACTCCCGGGAGCAATATTCCAATATGGTTCCGGGGGCATCACTTCCCGAAGACACCACTTGAGCAATTTTGTCAATCCCAGCAGCCACAGCGTCTTGCATGACAGCATCATTGATTATGGGTTTTTCCCTGACCGCATACACCACAGGAAGCCCCATCTCCTCGATCAAAATCCGGTCAAACACAGTCTCCCCGGCATTGTCTGCCAAATAAACGACCCCATTCGATTTTTGAACCATTTGAGAAAATTGAGGAAAATGATTGACAGCCAATTCCTGACCAAGAATCTGATCCAGATCTGCTTTGATGTCAAATTTCGCCTGAGCCCCAAAATCAATCATGTTTCCTGCGATGGCTGCTTTGACAGCTGCTTCAAGCCGGTTGGGTGCTTTTTTTATCTTGTCCTTAACCTCAGGATACAACTCCAAAGCCTGCCGGGTGCATTTATCTTTCAATTCTTTATAGGGATCTTCCACTCCGGTTATATCAGAAATGATCCTGTAGACTTGTCTTCCGATTTCAGGAGGAGTGGAATCAAAAGACATTTGAGCAAGATGAGAGCTGACTGCCTTCAAGACCTTCCATGTTTTCTGTTCGTCTCTAGTGATCAACCTCATTGTCTTGAGGGTTTGAACGAAAAAACAGGGATAACAATCCAAATAAGCTTTCATGCTGAGGGCTTTCTTTTCTTTAATCTCATCTGTATTCCATGATTTTGATGTCAAGCCTTCCCAAAAGCTCAGAAGTGGACTGCACCATATCCCGGAACAAATCTTCATCCAAATCTGTTCTCCCCAACTTGATGTGGGTGGCATCGGTGTAATAATATCCAGTCCCGGGATCCACCTTATACCATTTCGGGTCCAGATCGATCCACTTCCCTGCATACACTTCAGGCCACATATGGTAAGCAAAAAATCCTTCTCCGTACATCACTCCCATTAAAGCTCTGGCCGGAATTCCCACCGAACGGCACAATGCTGTAAACAGCACTGTGCTTTCAGTGCAGTCTCCTTCTCTGTTTTGAAGGACTTCTTTAGCTGAAGCAAACCCGATTTGATAATTGGGCTTGACCTCGTGTCTGATCCACCGGGCAATCTTCTTTGCCGCTTTCCAGGAATTAGTCTCTTCCCCAATGATTTTTTCTGCAGCAGCCCTGATTTCCGGGTCGTCGGACTGACAGAATACTGTGGATCGAAGGGAGGATTTGAATGTTTCCTTGTTGAGAGGAAACCGGACCGCATCATCTTCATGGAACAAAATCGAATTGACCTGCAGGACCAGAGTATCTTCTGTTTCCTGAAGGATCCTTTGCCTACTGTTGTTGGCAACCAAGCCGGACAACTTTCCTCTTGGTATTCCGGTTAATCGGACGGTCATACTTTGAATGCTCTGTGGTTCGTTCAGTTCCTTATCTGGTTTGATTATACTGGAAAAGGCAACGTCATAAGTCTTCTCTGCTCTTTCAAGCGCCTGCTTCCTGGGCATCTTTAAGGAAATGGTTTTCATGAATCCTGTTTGTGTCTCAGATTTGTGGATCTCTCCGTTGTCATCGATCCACTCTTCTGTGACCACAGGAACCAGGGATGAAAGACGGGACCGGGTGTGCCATAATTCATGATCTTTACCCAGGACACGGGTGTGTTCTTTTTCTATGATTTCAAAACGGCACTCTGCCAAAGAGTAAGCAATGGGATCCAGAATGTCAAAAAAGTAGACGGCTCCTTTTCTAAATTTGTCTTCATGGATGAGCTTTTCAACAGGAACCTCCAGAAAGATTTCATGGGAACAGGAAATTTCCTTCACTTTCTTTCCGTCCACTTTGAAAACAATGGTCTGCGGCTTGATTTCTGCCCTAATCTCTGTTTCCTGCTCTGACATTTTGGTTTTCAAAACAGCTTGAAGGGGATGGCCTTCCTCATCATAAACAGATTCCTGGGAAGTGACCATCTCAACCGGTTTTCCTCCTAAACGGGACAAAATCATTCGAGTCTGATGGTATGTTCTTGAAAAAAAGCCAAGCTCTTGATGGGATTGTTCTCTGCAGGAATAACTGTATCCGACTTTAGTCTCTTGGATATAAATGCCCATCCATGATTCCTGTCCATTTGGACATTGAATCCCAGAACTCCATAAAACATGAGTCCCCAGAAAAAACACTCCAATCCAGAGAAACAGGAGGGTCCCTTTATTTCTTTTCATCTCCCTATCAAATCGTTAACAAAATGGTTTTCTCAAAAAACCCAATTTTCTTATTGTTGGGATGACAATTCAATGACTTTTCTGAACACCCTCATCACATTTCCACCCCAGATTTTTTCAATCTCTTCTTCTGAATAGCCTCGCTTCAACAGCTCCTTGGTGACATTGGGCATTTCACTGACATCACTGCAACCCTGTAGGCTGCCCCCTCCATCAAAATCTGTCCCTATGCCCACATGCTCGACTCCGATCAATTCTGTTACATAATCAATGTGGTCAACCATATCCTCAACGGTGGCACTGGGCCTGGGGTATTTTTCCATAATTTTCATGTACTCATCTCTGACCTTTTGTCTGACTTTTTCATCTTTGATTTCTGAATATTCACCGTATTTCTTTTCCAGTTCTTGGATCGCTTTCTGCCTTTCCGGATTTGGATCTGTTTTTTTTACAAAGCTGGACACAAAACAGATTTGAATCACACCGTTGTTTTCCGCCAAAGCTTTGAGCATTTCATCTGAAAGATTTCTGGGATGATCGCAGAGAGTGCGCACACAGGAATGAGAAGCGATCACAGGAGCGCGGGAGGCCTCCATCACATCAAAAAATGACTGATCAGAGATATGGGACACATCCACCATAATTCCGAGGCGGTTGCATTCAGCAACCACTTTCTTGCCGAATTCACTCAGTCCTTTGTCTTCTGGTTCTCTCCGGTCTGTTGATGAGTCACATATGTCATTATCACTGGAGTGGCATAAAGTGATGTAGCGGACTCCTTTATTGTAAAATTTCCCCACCAAAGACAGGTCCTTTCCAATCGGATATCCGTTTTCCATCCCGATAAACGCAGCGATCTTTCCCTGTTTCTCAAGCCGCTCCGCGTCATCAGGCTCAGTGGCCAGACCGACCAGATCAGGATAGCGATCACACATATCATGCACAGCTTTGATGAGACGGTCCGCTCTCTGCCTGGCCTTATCAAAACCCTGCTCAGTCCTCTCTCCCTGTCCCACATAAGCAGCAAAAAATTCCGCATCCAGTCCCCCTTGCTTCATGCGCGGCAGGTCGATTTTTCCTCTTCTCTGATTTTCAGGGCCATGAAACTCTCCCATATCAAACTCGCCTGCTGCCATTCTCATAGGGGTATCGCTGTGAGTATCCACAGTCAGGACTCTTTGATGGATCTTCATAATCTCAGATTCAGAAAAATCCGATTTCTTCTGGCTGGAACATGAATTGAAAACAAACAAAAATGCCAGAGATATGGTTAAACATAAAATCATTACTTTATGATGCATGTTATTTGTGTCTCCTCTCTATGA
>WJMT01000118.1 GCA_014727835.1 Candidatus Aminicenantota bacterium
ACTCCCATCCATTATCTTGTGATCGATTCTCTTTTGATTTCTTTTCATCAGACAATGTCTATCACTTTATGTTTGATTTGTGTTTCAATTTACTGCAGGCTGATTTTCCCTTTCAGGCGAGCCGATCTCACCGCATCTGCTTTGTTACGAGACATTCGAAGTGAAAGACCACGTCTTCATGTCTCGTGCCTCGCATCTGCAGCAATTTCGACTCGTGAATAACCGAAATGTCATTTGAGTTATTCATAAAACCAGCCTGCACTCCCATCCATTATCTTGTGATCGATTCTCTTTGAAGTATTGGAATCATTTGGTCTCTCTATATATAATAAGGTACAAAGGAAAGGTTATGAACTTCACTTTATTCGGATATCCCAAAACAGGAAAGACCACTCTGTTCAATCTATTGACCGGGGCCAAAATCCAGGTGAAGAGCTATGACCAGGGAAAAAAAGAGCCCCATGCCCGGACTTGCCCGGTTCCTGATCAAAGAATGGATGAACTGAGCAAGCTTTATCCGGAAAAAGATAAAATCCCTGCTCAGATCGATTATATTGATTTGGCCGGGGTTTCTTACGGAGAAATCAAAAACGAATCTTATCTTGATTACTTGCGCAAAGCAGACGGGCTGACTCATGTGGTGAGAAATTTTCAGAACATCCAGGTTCCCCATCACAAAGACCAGATCAACACACCAGAGGACATTCAATCCATTGAACAAGAGATCATTCTGGCTGACCTTATTTCTGTAGAAAGCCGTTTGGATAAGCTGGACAAAGAGCTTCAAAAGGCCCGGTCTTCTGAGGGAGAAAAAGAAAAGGAAATTTTGGAAAAGATAAAATCAAGCCTGGAACAGGCGGTCCCAATCAGAAGCCTGACTCTCAAGCCCGCTGAAGAAAAATTGATTCGGAATTTTGCTTTTTTAAGTCAAAAACCATTGATCCATATGGTCAATGTGGATGAAACAGAGATCTCACTTATAGAGACACCTGAAAAGATCTTTGCATCAGATGAGAAAAAAACCTCAATCCTGGCTTTTTGCGGAAAGATCGAATCTGAGATACTGGAGCTTGAAGGAGAAGACAGAAAAGAGTTCATGGAAGAATATGGGCTTAAGGAACTCAGTATCTCAAGGTTTCTGAGGGCTTCATATCAACTGATGGATGTGATCACCTTTTTCACCATTGGAAAAGAGGAGGTCAAATCCTGGACCATCCAGAGAAATTCCACAGCACTCCAGGCGGCAGGCAAGATTCACTCGGATATAGAAAAAGGATTCATTCGGGCTGAAGTCATCCCATGGGATGTGTTGTTGGAGCTGGGATCGTTTCAAGAGGCGCGCAAATGCGGGAGCATTCGGCTGGAAGGGAAAGATTATCTGGTTCAGGATGGGGATGTGGTTTACTTCCGCTTCTCCTGATTTGAGTTATTCATAAAATCAGCCTGCACTCCCATCCATTATCTTGTGATCGATTCTCTTTTGGTTTCTTTTCATCAGAGGTTGTCTATCACTTTATGTTTGTTTTGTGTTTCAATTTATTGCAGGCTGTTTTTCCCTTTCAGGCGAGCCGATCTCACCGCATCTGCTTTGTTACGAGACATTCGAAGTGAAAGACCACGTCTTCATGTCTCGTGCCTCGCATCTGCAGCAATTTCGACTCGTGAATAACTGAAATGTCATTTGAGTTATTCATAAAATCAGCCTGCACTTCCCATAACAACTTCTGGATTGGTGAATCATAAAAATTCTATCCTCGGCATTCAGGACTTGATGAATTGAAAATTTTGCGTTATATTATTGAACTTATTTACAATGAACAAGCAGAAAAAAAGCAAACAGGACAAAAAAGAAAAAAAGAGCACTTTCCGAGATTATTTTGAACTCATTGTAGAGACAGCTCTCTTTGTCTTTTTTGTGATGACTTTTGTGGTGCAGGCTTTCCAGATTCCCACCGGTTCAATGGAAGACACTTTGCTGGTGGGGGATTTTCTCTTGGTCAATAAATTTGCTTATGCTGAACCGCTCTTTCCTGTTGAAGATTTTATCCTCCCAAATAAAGAGCTGGAAAGGGGAGATATTGTTGTTTTCAAATATCCAAAACAGCTTTCCAAAGATTTTGTGAAGAGGTTGATCGCCACGGAAGGCGACGAGATCAGGATCGAGAACAAACAGGTGTTGATAAACGGAAACCCGATTTCTGAAGATTATAAAATACACAATGATGCTCAAGTTTATAATGAAAACAATTCCTATCATTATGATGACTATATAAGGGACAATTTTGGCCCATTCACAGTGCCCCCCGGCCAGTGTTTTGTGCTTGGTGACAACAGAGACAACAGTCTAGACAGCCGATATTGGGGAACACTGCCCTTAAACTACATCAAAGGCAAGCCCTGGATCATCTACTTTTCGTACAAAGCAGAAAGGGATGCCTATCTGAAAAATGGGATCAAAGACCGTCTCAAAAGAATGGTCAAGTTCATCACGCTCGCCAGATGGGGGCGTATGTTTAAAATCATCCATTAATCCAGCTTATTGAGGATTTTTGATATCCACTTCTTCATAGGAAGAGATGTAGAGAACAGGATTTTCCATATTAAAGCTGGACTTGAAAATAGAGCTGTTGACAATCCCATCCATGTCTTTTCCCAAAGGAAGTCCCAAATAATGGAGAAATGTGGGAGTCATATCTATGATTTTCATGTTTTCGATGTTTTTGCCAGAGGCGATGCCTTTGCCATAGAAAAACACCACTCCCTGGGGGGCATTTTCATGATAAGCTGAAATCTTGGGATTTCCCAGCACCAGTTCCACCATTCGTTTCCAGTGGGGAAGGTAGTCCATACCATGAGGGGAATAGACCACTAAAAGCTCATTGTCTTTCTTTGCTGCAAGATACCTTCCGATGATTTCGTCATAGAATTGATAATAACGCTCGATGATGGACCCGTATCGATTGATTTCTTCCTGGCTGACCTCTTCAAAGATCTCCGGGAAGGAGTATTTGTAAAAATATTTTTCGACCTGGTTCAATCCTCTCAGCAGAAGATAGACCACATCCGGCTCTGTTTTTTCAAGTTCGTTCTCTGTAGATTCAAAAAACTCGGCATCAGAAACAAAGGCTCTTTTGGCTGTCTGTAAGATCTCATCGGAATCCAGATCAATATCTTTAAAGAAGCGGTTTAAAAGAATTTTTGTCCCCGAAGACAGTTGGTTCAGTGAGGCCTTGCTGCGGATGTCATTTTGGTCTTTTTTTAAGTAAGGGGTGGAGTTGCTTTTGAGAATTTCCCAAATGTCTTTGGTTTTCTTTTGTGTTTGATAGGAGAAACACTTGATCAACTGGATCCGTTCCATCTGTTTGAAAAAGATAAAACGAGGGATGACATCAATTTCCATGTTTATTGCAAAGATGAGGCACTTTTCTTTGGAGACCTGTCCATGCTTGTAAGGAAGTTTCCCTGTGTTAAAGGACCGGTTTAAAATGATGAGTTCATTGGGGGTGAAATTGTCCAGTTTTCCCCAGCTCCCTTCTTCCATAAGCCATGAAAAGTTGGGGAGTTTTTGATCATTGACAAGAGGGATGATGATGTCAAAGCTGAGACCTTCCATGCCAATGACAGTGAGTTTTTTATTTAGGGACCTGGCGTCCAATTCAGCAATTTTTTTTATTCCTTCAGGCATGGGATAGGAGTGTCTTAGAAAAAAGCAATATCCCAATCCGATCAAAAGCAGGGTGAAATAGACAGCAAAGAAAAAGCAGTTTTTCTTGTAAATGATGAACAAAAGAACAGAGACCATTCCTATAATCCCTGCAAATAAAAGAACCAGCATCTGGTTGTGAATGAGTTTTGATATTTCCGGGCTTAAAAGACTTTTGAACAGGCGATAGTTAGCCCTGGATAGAATGAGACAGAGAAAAGTCAGCGTGACTGTGCTCATCAGAAGAAACAAAGGAGACACCCAGGAAATATGGATTGTTTTTCCAGCAAAAAATTGAAGGATGAAAAAGAACAGCATGATTATCAATGTCATAATGATTCCATAGGTCAGGAAGAGAAAGAAAAGAAAGGGAATAAGGGAGGATGCCTTGAAAGCAATGTTTGTGTTTAAGTTAAAAGTCAGCAGTCCTAGAAGAGTGCAGAAAAAGAGGCCGCTAATAAGGGAATTGATAAGCACTTTCAAAAACTTCATACTCAAAAAACTAGCATGATTGGATGCATTCGTCAAACATTCAAAAGCGCGTGTGTCATGAATTTATTATTGACCGGAGTGGGTGAAAAGGAATAACATATAAAAAAATGGATCGACCGATTATTGCTTTCCTCACGGACTTTGGAGACCAGGATTTTTTCACTGCGGCTATGAAGGGGGTTGTGGCTCAAATCAATCCCGAAGCCCGAACCATGGATATCACCAATAAGATTCCTCATTTCGATGTCACTGCAGCCGCGTTTATCCTCAAAGCCAGCTACCGATATTTTCCTTCAGATACCATTTTTGTGGTGGTGGTGGACCCAGGGGTGGGCACATCCCGGCGCATTTTGATTGCTGAGTCCACAGATTATTATTTTGTTGCTCCTGATAACGGAGTGTTGAGCTGGGTGATCAAGGAAAATAAAGAAATGACCATCAGAGAAGTCTCTTCGGAACATTATTTCATTCCAAGAAAAGGAAGGACTTTTGAAGGAAGAGACAAGATGGCTCCTCTGGCCGCGTGGATATCCAGGGGAGTCTACACAGAGAATTTTGGGCCGATTGCAAACGATTATAAACAAGTCATCATTGACATTCCGGAGAGAGAAGGAAATCAGATCTGGGGGCGGATCATCTATCAAGATGGATTCGGAAACCTGATCACTAATATTTCCGAAAGGGATTATTTAGAGCTGGCAAAAAGAACTGAAGAAAGCTCCATTCTCATTTCTCTGAACCAAAGAGAGATTCCCATTAGGCAAAGCTATCATTCAGTAGAAAAAGGGGAGTTGGTGGCCATTTTGAGCGGCCAGGGATTTGTAGAGATCGCCAAGCGTGAAGGCTCTGCCGCAGAAGAAACAAAATCAAAACCAGGAGATCCGGTGATGCTTGCAGTGAAAGACAGATAGCTGCTGGATTTGGCATCAATATGGGTTATCTAACCGGCGCAATTGATTCGATCGTCTATTACAGCCCGGAAAATGGATACACGGTGTGCCGGTTTTCTGTGGAAGGGGAAGAATCCATCACAGTAGTGGGGAATTTCCCCCCTCTATCTCCAGGGGAGATGTTGAAAATTTCCGGCAAATGGGAGATCAATCCCCGCTTTGGCAAGCAGTTTCGGGTCGATAATTATCTTCCGGTCCTCCCTTCATCAGTTAAAGGAGTTGAAAAATTTCTCTCATCTGGAATGATTTCCGGAGTCGGGCCTGTGATCGCTCAGAGAATCATGGAGCAGTTTGGGGAAAAAACCATGGATGTTCTGTCTAAGGATCCGGACAGACTAAGGGAAGTGGAAGGGATTGCAGACAAGAAGATTGCGGAGATCAAAAAGTCTTGGGTGAAACATGAAGACATCAGAGAATTGATCATCTTCTTACAGGAACACAATGTCTCTGCCACAATGGCTGCTAAATTATACAAACAGTACGGACGAAGAGCTTTTCATATCATAAAGACCAATCCTTATCAGGCAAGTCATGATATCTGGGGGATCGGCTTTAAAACAGCTGACAACATGGCTCTCAAACTGGGCATGGACAGGGATTCTCCGGAGAGAGTCAAGGCCTATATCCATTATTTATTAGAAAAAAACAGCGACCAAGGCCATGTGTTTGCCTTGAAATCAGAGCTCTCAACGCGATGCTGTCAGGATTTGGAGGTTGAACTGAATGACTTTGACAATGCTCTATCCTCGCTTGGCAAGCAGAAATTGGTGGTTTTGGAACAGCTGGATCGAGATATGGCTGTGTATCTGCCTCTTTTTCATGAAGCTGAGCAAGAGGTGGCTCGCTGTCTTTATGATTTGAAGTCTGATCCGGCATCACGACCCTCCTTTGATGTGGACAAAGCAGTCAAACAGATCGAAGCAAAGTCCCACATTGATTTCACCGGAGAACAAACAAGAGCGGTCAAGCAAAGCCTGAATAGAAAGATACTGGTCATCACCGGAGGTCCGGGCACTGGAAAGACCACTATTGTCAAAGCCATTGTCAGCATTTTTGAAAAATGCGAAAAGAGCATAGTTCTTGCGGCTCCCACAGGACGGGCAGCCAAACGGCTTTCTGAATCCACAGGAAAACAAGCCAAGACCATTCACCGGACTTTGGAATACATTTCCAAGACCGGGCAATTTCGACGGAACCAAAATCATCCTCTGGACGGAGATGTGCTGCTGGTGGATGAGTTTTCCATGGTGGACCTTCTTTTGATGCATCATCTCCTCAAAGCGGTTCCCAGGCACATGCACTTGATTCTGGTCGGAGATAAGGACCAGCTTCCTTCAGTAGGTCCCGGCACTTTGTTGAAGGATATCATTGATTCCGGTATGGTGGAAGTGATTGTCTTAAACAAAATATTCAGGCAGGAAAAACACAGTCTCATTGTGCGTAATGCTCATCGGATCAATCAAGGCAAATCCATCATCAAGCCCGAAAAAGGAGATGAGGATTCGGACTTTTATTTCATTTACAAAAAGGATGAGGACAAGGTGTTTCAGTTGATCATGAACATGTGCGCTCATAACATTCCGGATAAACTCGGTCTCCCTGCTTTGTCCACCCAGATCCAGGTGATCAGCCCCATGTACAGAGGATTGGTAGGAGTGGACCATCTGAACCAGGAGCTGCAGAAGCTGCTGAACCCGGGAAGCGAAGGACTGAAGTTTGGAAAGCGCGAGATCCGGATCCGGGACAAAGTCATGCAGATCCGAAACAATTATGAAAAAGAAGTGTTTAACGGAGACATCGGAAGTGTGAGGGATCTTGACAGAAAAAGATACAGTGTCTGGGTGGATTTTGACGGAAAAGTAGTGCATTATTCCAGAGAGGAAGTCAATGAGATCGTGAATGCTTACGCGATATCAGTTCACAAATCACAGGGAAGTGAATATCAAGCAGTGGTGATGCCTCTTCTGACCCAGCATTACATCATGCTTCAGAGGAATCTGTTCTACACAGCTTTGACCCGGGCCAAAAGGCTGAGCTGCATCATTGGTTCCTATAAAGCCATGTACATCGCCATCAAAAACAATAAGCCCATAGAGCGAAACTGTCTTCTGAAGGATAAATTGGTCAAGCTCCTGAATCAGGAAAAACAGGGTCCCTCATCAACCCAGATGCCTTGACCGCCTTTCTATTTTTGGATATAAAGAGAGAAGCATTTGTGTTTCAATTTGTACGCCTGTAGCTCAGCAGGATAGAGCGATGGATTCCTAATCCATAGGTCGCCGGTTCGAATCCGGCCAGGCGTACCATTTCTGTGTCATCTCCATAAGCTTGATGAAATTCAGGTGTGGCTGAGGCGACATTTTTTTATGAAGAGTCCAGGTAAGATAAAGCGGAAGTCAAACCAATGATTCTTTAATATTCTTCGATATCGTTTTTGCGCTCAAATTCTTCAATCTCTTCTTCCAGCTTTTGTCCCATTTCTATAGCTGAGTCTTCCTGCAGTGTACCCATCAGAGTTCGCAGCTCGCTTTTTACCTTTTTTATTTTCCTTACGGCATCGTTCACATCAGAAGTGGTGTCCAGCCCTGTTCCAGCTGTGGTGCGCAATGCCCGGAGGAAATCGCTAACGGCCTGATCAAATTCTTTATCAAGGGCTTTCACTGTTTTCTCCTCCTCTGAAAGAGAAGTGAAAAATGAATAGGCCAAAAAACCGATAACTGCGATCAGCAAAATAATAATGACTGCTCTCATTGTATCCCCCTTGTTAAAATTGTAATGACAAGATGATCAAGATGATGTGGTGCACCTTCTGAAGGAGTTATAAGCATGAGAGACTCCCTGCAAAACCTAAAGATAAACTGAAGATGCCCACAAATGAATTATATGGGAGCTGATTATTATAAGCAAGACTAACCTACCACCACATAGTCGTATTTATTTTTCGTGCCAGGGCGAATCCATCAATCATAATACACACAAAAAAGAACCTCAGACAATAGAGACTTTGGATTGAAATATGGTCACAATAAGCATTTTGGCCATTAATCTCGTCAGCTATCTGTTCAACCGGCCCCAAAAAGACTGGTATTTCCAGTTTACTTTCACTCCGGCTTTCTAGACACAATATTTTTTTTGAATTTTTTCCTGTCTCGTCCGACTCAATGTAAGCCCCTTCCTTGTGTAAGGGAAAATCGGAGATAAAAGTGAATCATTCTAAAGAATACACAGCTGAAAAGGTGGGACGTGGGGGCTTTGGTCAAAACCGGATAAAACCTCAAAGCACAGAATTGGAGTTAAAAAGAGCACAGAGGGCTCTCAAGACATTGAGCTCCTGCCATAAAGCCATGGTCCGTTCTGTGAACAAAGAGGAGCTGCTGAAAGATATCTGTGAAATCATTGTGAAACAGGGTGGTTACAGCATGGCTTGGGTGGGACTGGCTATGGATGACAGAGACAAAAGCATCAAACTTCTCGCCAAGTCAGGAAATTCAGACGGATATTTTGATAATATAGACATGAATTGGTCTCAGGGCAGTAAAGGGCGCTGTCCTGAAGGGTCAGCAATCACAAGGGGGGAACCATATCTGGTCAAGGATATTCTCTCAAATCCTGAAGTTATGCCCTGGAGGGGGGAAGCGATCAAGCAAGGTTTTTCTTCAGTTATTTCGCTTCCCCTGATGAGCAATGGTCGTCCGTTTGGGGCGCTGAGTATATATTCTGATAAGACAGATGCGTTTAATGAGGAAGAGGTCGATCTTTTAAAAGGATTGGCTGATAATCTGGTCTATGGTGTGGCTGCGATTCACACTCACAAAAAGTTGAGCTGGGCAGAGGGAGAAGCTAAGAAAAGTCTGGAAAAGTTAAAAAAAGCGTTTGGAGCCATCATCCAGGTCCTGGAAAAAACAGTGGAGATCCGTGATCCCTATACTGCAGGACATCAGAGACGGGTGGCAGATCTGGCCCACCACATCGCTCAAGATATGGGCCTCAGTCAAGACCAGGTCGACGGCATCAAAATAACCGGCATCATTCATGATATCGGAAAGATCCACATCCCTGCTGAGATTTTGAGCAAGCCCAGGGCATTGACCAGCATAGAATTCAACCTGATCAAAACACATCCTCAAGTAGGGGCAGACATTTTGAAGGCCATTGATTTTCCATGGCCTGTGGACAAAATCGTTCTTCAGCATCATGAACGAGTGGATGGATCTGGTTATCCTCACGGCTTATCCAAGAAAGACATTCTGCTGGAAGCCCGGATTTTGGGAGTAGCTGATGTGGTGGAAGCCATGGCCTCTCATCGTCCCTATCGTCCCGCATTGGGAATGGATAAGGCCTTGAAGGAAATTTCTGACAACCGCGGAATCCTCTATGACAGAGACGTGGTGGATTCCTGCCTCAGACTTTTTAATCAAAAAAACTATCAATTCTAAAATACAGGGACACAATACCTATTTACCCTATTTTTTCCTCATAATTAATCAAAAATTAATCTCAAATTAATAAACATGTCTATATAATAGAGAAAAATATATAATAGAGAAAAATATTTTCCTAAGGTCAATATCAATGAATAAAGCAATACAAAACACCAAACTGATCGCAGTTCTCCTATCTATCATTATCTTGTTTTTAATTTTTTATTCCTGCACTCAGAAGGGGATTCAGGAGAAAGAGGAATTCCCTAAATATTTGTTTCTTTTTATCGGCGACGGCATGGGATTCAACCAGATGCATGCCGCTGAAATCATAAAAGGAGCATCAAACCAAAAAGACATTGGAATCCAGAAGCTCAGTTTTTCTCAATTCCCCGGCACTGGTTTGATGAGTACATTTTCTTCCAACTCCTACATCACAGATTCTGCAGCCTCTGGCACAGCGATGGCCAGCGGCCAAAAAACAATCAACGGTCGAATCAATCTGGACGTGACCAATGAAATCGAGTTCACCACTATTGCTGAGATGGCAAAGGATCGGGAAATGAAAGTGGGGATCATTTCCAATGTTTCGCTGAACCATGCCACTCCCGCCAGTTTCTATGCTCATGTGACCAGCCGATGGCATTACTATGATATTGCTGAGGATATGGTTGAGAGCGGATTTGATTTTTTTGGCGGGGGAGGGATCAAATAC
Source organism: Candidatus Aminicenantota bacterium (assembly GCA_014727835.1). Taxonomy (GTDB): domain Bacteria; phylum Acidobacteriota; class Aminicenantia; order Aminicenantales; family Aminicenantaceae; genus WJMT01. Next base: position 10,282 of record WJMT01000118.1, read on the forward strand.
CCCACAGGACGGAGAGGTCTTGATAGAGATATCCTTGAGCTTGCCCGTGAAAAAGGATACAAAGTCGTTTTGAAAAAAGATGATATTCTGTCTCTGGACAATGAAGATCAGGATGAAAAAGTCATTGCTCTCAATGAGAAACTCACCTTGAAAGTCGCCATGCCCTACCGGATCGACACTCGTGATGATGACCTCTCACTGGAGGATTATGTGGATAAGGGGATTCAGCTTTTGGACAATGATAAAGGTTTTTTCATGATGGTGGAGGGTGGCAAGATCGATTGGGCTGGCCACGACAATGATGCCGGAACATTGATAAAGGAAGTTCTTGACTTTGACCGGGCTGTGCAGAGAGCTGTTCTTTTCCATGAACAGCATCCTGATGAGACTCTGATCTTGGTGACCGCTGATCATGAGACCGGAGGCATGGCTCTGGGCTCTGTGTATTCCGGATACAGCCAGTCTTTGGAAGTGCTGAATGGACAGACCATTTCCCTTAAAAAATTCAGTGATGAACACATCAAACCGTATAAGGCGACCAAAGACAAAGAGGAATGGAACCTGGATGATTTTATGCCGTTGATCAAAGATCATTTGGGACTCATACAGATCACTGAAGATGAAAAACAAGTTCTCACCCAAAAAGCTTATGAGGGAGATGAACAAGCTCAAATGAAGCTGAGAAGAGCTCTCTCTCCAAGGGAGTATAAAGAGATCACCAATGCCTTTCATGACCCGAACCTCGCGTTATTTGGCTTCACTTTGATTAAAATCCTCAATCAAAAGGCCGGGATCAGCTGGACCAGCGATTCCCACACTGCCTCTCTCATCCCGGTTTTTTCCTTGGGAAAAGGCTACCAGCGATTTGTGGGATATTATGACAACACGGAATTGTTCCAGAGACTCAAAAATGTGATGGGCTTCAGCACAAATAATTAATCAAGAATTAATACTAAATATAATCTTTCTTAACAAATCTTCCTTCTAATAGTCCTTCCAACAGTTTTATTACCATCAAATTCACAAAGAAGGAAAACATGAAGAAAATGAGATAGATCAAAAACTTGATGATTCTGGTCATCGGGTCCAGGTCCTCTCTCTTCCTGATTTCAAGATTGTTTGTGTTTTCGGGGAGAAGGTTCTGAGACTTCCATATGGGATCGTGATCACGACCAAAAGTTTTCCGGGTTTCCCCAGAGGGGGTCTTTTTGCAGTGGATGATGACCTGCAGATCGCTGCCTTTTCCTGGCAGGACACCTCAAGCCTTCTCCAAACGAACAGCAGCCAGTAAGCTTCTCTATCTGCTCCTTGGATCAACTTGAGATTTTTCACAATATGTGATAAAAATTGAGTCTGGTTATGAAGACCGGAAAGAGAAAAGGAGCTATTCATGAAGAGAAAGGAACGTCGACGGCTCAAAACCAATGAACTCTCTGATTTCATAAATAAAGCCTATGATTTTCTGAAACAGAGAGCCAAGCAGGTCGCTGTGGTGATCGGAACGGTTGCCTTAGTTTTCTTCATTTTTCTGATTGTCAAGTACATTCAGGGCCAAAATCTTCAGAAACAAAGCCAAATGCTGGCTCAAATCAACGAGATCAATCAGGGTCTGTATGAAAATCCTGAAAAAATAGAAGATCTGAAACAACTGGCTGGAAAAGGAAAGTTCACCCGGATGGGATACATTTATATTGCCAAATATCATATCCAGAAACAAGAGTTTGAACCAGCTCTCAATGCTCTCAGCAGTATCCCGGATGCCCCACAGGACCTTATCTATCATCAATCTCAGCTTCTCAAAGCCAAAATCTTTCAAGAACAGGGAGAGCTGGACAAAGCCCTGGAAATTTACCAAAAAATGGAGCAAAGCCAACCCCGTTTTCTTGCAATGGATATCATCCTGTTTCACCAGGCAGAGCTTTATGAAGAAAAAGGGAACTCTGAAAAAGCCATGGAGCTGTACCAAAAAATCTCTGAGGATTATCCCCAGACTTATTATGGATATGAAGCCTCTCAGAAAATAGAAAAACAGGGCATGTTAAGGTAAAGTAAAGACTCTATTGAAAATATATTAAAAAGGATTATAATAATTTCTTAATTTTTATAAGGAGGCAAAAATGGCTTATATGATCACCGAAGAATGCATACTGTGCGGTGCATGCGAACCCGAATGTCCCAATGAGGCCATAACTGCAGAAGAAGAGATTTATGTCATTGACCCTGATAAGTGCACAGAATGTGTCCCTCAATATGATGAGTCCCAATGTGCAGCTGTGTGTCCGGTCGACTGCTGTGTTCCTGATCCTGAAAACAAAGAGACCCGAGAAGAGCTGGAGGAAAAAGCAAAGAAGCTGTAGTCATCAGGACCTGAATTCATCATTCATTTATCATTTGAAAAGATAGGAGTGATTCCCGTCACTCCTATTTTTATATAACCTTTTTCCAATGACTATCATCAAAGCAAAAGGCTATGGATCAACCAGAGAATAATCCAGGTATCAGACCAAGAAGACGGCCCTCTTTTTTTTCAAAAGACCGCACTTGGCTCAACATCCTTCTCTTTGTCATCACGGCTGTCAGTATCTTTTTTGTGGGGATCACCTGGAGCCTGAGCTATAAATACGCAGACAGTCTTTCCCAGCCAGAACAGATCCCATTGAACCTGAATATCCTAAAAGATCCCCAAATCATGCATTTGAGTTTCTTATACGCAGTTGTGCTCATCGGCATTCTGTTGGCTCATGAGATGGGTCATTATCTGACATGCCGATACTATAAAGTCAGCGCCACTCTTCCTTTTTTCATACCTGCTCCCACTCTGATCGGCACATTGGGGGCTTTTATCAAGATCCGGTCTCCCATAAAACGAAAGCATCAGCTTTTTGATATCGGGGTGGCCGGACCATTGGCCGGCTTTGTTTTGGCTGTACCTGCGGTTATCTACGGACTCTCGCTTTCCAAGTTGGTGCCTCCTTTGCCCCAGGAAGGGACATTGCTGTTTGGGGAGCCTCTTTTTATCAATGTCTTAGGAGGAATTATTTTTAAGGGAGCGGCTTCAGGAAAAGATGTGGTGGTCCATCCTGTGGCTTTTGCAGGCTGGGTGGGACTTCTGGTGACAGCTTTGAATCTGTTTCCCATCGGGCAGCTGGACGGCGGCCATGTGCTCTATGCTTTGATCGGCCCCCGTGTGAAAAAATTCGCCAGGTTCATTCTGATCGGTTTTGTCATCATGGGAGTTTTTTTCTGGATGGGATGGTTTGTGTGGGCTCTTCTGATCTCCTTTTTAGGCCTGAAACACCCTCCGGTCATGGATGAGAATGTATCCCTGTCTTCAGGGCGGAAATGGTTGAGTTTTGTTGTTCTGGTGATCTTTTTGGTATCCTTTATTCCGGCTCCGGTCAAAGGGTACAGTCTGATAGAAATTCTGCCTTCTTTTCTCTAAGTTGAAATTGAGCCACACCTGAATTTCATGAAGCTTGTGAGGTTGGCCTGTGCTCCCTGTCATTGCCCCCCCCTCTTCACACCTGTTCAAATTTTACTTGTATGACTTTTTTTGGTTAATTATAATGAATAGAAAATGCATGAAAAATTCCAGAATGTAGAGAACCAATTTCAGGAGCTGAAAAAGAAATTCAAGCAGAAAGAAATTTCTGAACGGGAGTTCCGGTTCCGCTTAAAAAAACTGCGGCTCAATGATGCGGATGGAAAATGCTGGACCATCGGAGCCCGAACAGGCAAGTGGTATTATTTTGACGGTGACAAATGGATCGAATCCGATCCCCCCTCTCTTCAGCAAGGCAAGGCCATTTGCATTTACTGCGGATTTGAAAATGATATCCGCTCACAGGTGTGTGAATACTGCGGAGGAAGACTGGATGAAGAACAGATCAAATGCCCGGAATGTGGATTTGTTCTGGAATCGCCTGATCAGCCCTGTGCTGTGTGTGAAATCACAGCGGAAAAACAAAAGTCTTCCGAAGAACCCGAAGAAGAGGGCGAGCAAGAACAGGAATTGGAAAAAGAGCTGGATAGTGATGATGGACAGATCAAAGAGGATACAGCGGATTTTGCTCAGACATCATGGGAGGAAATCACAGAAATCGAAGAACCTCAAGAGCTTCAGCCGGAGTTAGAGCATGAACCTGAAGAAAAAAAAGTCAGTTCTGCAGAGGATTTCAATGAGCCCAATTTGATTGCCCGCTTTATCCATCCTTCTTCGTTTTTTGTGTTTTTTGGGATCATGGGATTGATAGTGGGTTTGGCAGGCGGAGCAGTGGTGGGAGCCACATCGCTTTTTTCTGATTTTGTGTCAACATTCCCAACTTTTTTCAGTTCTTTGCAAGGAAAGATCCATGGGGGTTTTCTGTTTGGAATTTTTGGGGGTCTTTTGGGATTTGGTTTTTTGGGCGCGGTCGGATTTGGATTGGCGCTGATGGTCAATATGATTTTGTCCATCACCGGCGGAATCAAAATGCGCATAGACAAAATCGAATTCTAGCCTGAAAGGTCGCCTCGTCAAAAAAAAGACCTTGACAAGTGAGGATCATTATTTCCTATAAAAAATATAGAGTTATTAACTGTTTTTCATGAATTATTCGTTTTTGATTAAAAACTCAGTTTTTGGTTTTTCAGGGGAAGTCAATCATAACTTATTCATAATCTACTAATTACGTCTAAATATAATGATAACAACAACTTAGAAATTGGGCACAGTTTTTTGTGCAATCTGTCACATCTCCCAGTAGGTTTTGGAAATAAGAACCAAAAACAGCTCTTTTTTCACAATTTTTCCACAGATTTTGTGAAAAACAGAAAGGCCCTCAAAACAAACACAAATGAGCAGATTTTATCATTATTTTTTGGGCCTTGCTAAGGCATAAGCGATTTGTCCTAAAGATATCAGCTCATCATTGGGGGAATACTGAACAGGGCGGAGGACCTCAAAATCCAGGTTTCGGAGTTTTTTTGTTGTGCGGCTGAGCAGATATTGGTTCAGAAACACCCCTCCTGCCAGAACAATGGTGTTGATTCCTTGTTTTTGACGGACTTTTTCACTGATTTGAATGATGACCTCTAAAAGAGTGTTGTGAAATCGAGCGGATATCACAGATTCCGGGATTTTTTGATCAAGGTCACGGATGATGGCACGGATCGTCTTGGAAAAAGAGACAACATAAGGAAGAGAATCTTCCCTGATTTGAAATCCATAGCAATCTGGAGTGTTCTCATCAGCAATGGCTTCCAAACGCATCGGAGCTTCAGCTTCAAACTCCACCTGCGGAGGGGATAGTCCGATTAGATACGAGACCGCGTCAAACAAGCGGCCGCAGCTGGATGCAGGAGGAGTGCAGAGGTCCTTTTGGATCATCTGCTGGACGGCACGGAGTTGCTTGGAGTTGATTTGGGAAAGGGAAGGCACAGAAGGACTTTTTTCTTCATAGGCATCCATTAGATAGGAAAGAGCCATACGCCAGGGCTGTTTGGCAGCCAGATCTCCTCCGGGAAGAGGCATGTATTTGAAATGCCCGATTCTCTGGTATTGTTGATAATCAGACACCAGAAATTCAGCACCCCAGGCTGTGCCGTCTCCTCCGTATCCAAATCCGTCCAGTATAACTCCCAAAACGCGAGCTTCCTTTTCGATCTGGTGCTCCAGCATAGTGGCCAGCGCATGGGCATAATGGTGCTGGACTTTGAAGTGAGGGATTCCCATTCGTTGGGCATACCGGGTGGTGTGAAAATCAGGGTGAAGGTCAGAGGCCACTGCATCTGGTTGGAATTCAAACAAATGAGAAAGATGTTCAAGAGTCTCTTCAAAATATTTGTAATTCTGGTATTCATTCAGGTCTCCGAGGAACTGACTGGTGATGACATATCCGTTTTTATAGAGGGAGATGGTGTCTTTCAGCTCCCCGCCCAGTGCGAGAATCTGTTGGGATGAGGCCAAAGATTCAGGAACGGATTGAGGGTAGGGGACATAGCCCCGCGCCCGCCTTAAGAACAGAGGTTTTTGGTCCACGATTTTCATCACAGAGTCGTCAGCTCTCATGTGGATGGGACGGTTGTGAGTGAGGATGTAGTCACAGAGACGGGCCAGTCCTTTGCTTTCTTGTTTGAAGATCGGAGCGTCTTTGGGATTTGAGCTGGTGGCCACAATCAAATCCAGGTCCTGTAAAAGCAGATAATGGAGCGGAGTGTAGGGGAGCATAAAACCCATTTCTTTCAAGTGAGGAGCGATCCCTGGAATGTCTTTCTTTTTCCGCAAAAGGACAATGGGACGTCTCGCTGAGCAAAGCTGTTCTTTTTCCGCAGAATCCATGTGCGCAAATTCATGAATGACGTTCAGATCAAAGGCCATCAGAGCAAAAGGTTTGATTTTCCGCTTTTTGATAGTTCTTAGTTTTTGAACGGCCTGTTCATTAAAAGGATCACAGACCAGATGAAATCCTCCCAGACCTTTGACAGCGAGAACAGCTCCCTCCCGGATCAGAGATGCGGCTTTCTGGATGCCTCCGCTTATGTTCTCGCCGCTTGAACTGTGTTTCAGCTCCACTTCAGGACCGCATTCCGGACAGGCAATGGGTTGTGCATGATAGCGCCTGTCTAAGGGATCTGTGAATTCTTTCTGGCACTGGGGACACATCTGAAAATTCGACATGGTGGTCTGATTCCGGTCATAGGGAAGGGCTTTGACAATGGTATATCGGGGACCGCAATCTGTGCAGTTGATAAAGGGATATTGAGACCTCCGGTCTTTGGGATCCATGATTTCCTTTTTGCAGTTGTCGCAGATGGAAATATCCGGAGATATGAACACAAAGCTCTGACTTTGTTCGGTTTTTTGAATTTCAAACCGGGAACAGTTCAGAAATTTGTCTGGTTTGAGGTCTATTTTTTCGATCTGGGAAAGGGGCGGTTTTTCAATGCGAAGTGCTTGGAAAAAGGGATTGAAATCTTGGAGTTTTCGGGATTCCACATGAATCTCAACTCCAAAGCCGATGTTTTTCACCCAGCCGTTATAACCGAATCGGTGAGCCAAGCGATACACGAAAGGCCTGAATCCCACTCCTTGAACCACTCCAAAAACAACAGCTTTGATGGCTTGAGATTTCTTCATTGTTTGCTGTTTATGACTTTAGGTCTCTTGTTCGATTTGTTTTTTGATGTTCTGGATCCGTTTTTTGCTCCGGTCTATTTTTGAATAATAGAGGGATAGGTCCTTGTGTTTGATCCGCTGTTCATTGGCCAATCTGCCTAAATTTTTGAGAAAGGGCTTTTTTTCAGCTTCAATTTTATTGATTTTTTCAGAGAGCTTGTTTCTGGTCTTTTCCCATTCATGGATTTCTTTTTGGAACTTTTTGCTCTCATGCTTTTTATGGTTTTCCTGGTCTTTGACCTTTTGGCTGAGTTGTTCCCTTTTTTTGGAGAGCTGTTTGAGCTGGTCTTCAATATCTTCTTTTTCTTTGACCTGTTCCTTGATCTTCTCATTTGAATTCTTTCTCTTCTGCTGCCAACTCTCAATGTTTTTTTCAAGACTCTGGACCTTTGATTTCTTATCTTTTTCACTCAGTTCATCACGGTGCTCAAGGCCCAGAATTTCTTTTTTGGCCTGGGTGATTTTTTTTGCGTTGTCTTCCACCACAAAATGTTTTTGTGTGATTTCCTTTTCAATCTCTTTTTCCTTGTCCTCAAGAGACAGCTGCTTTTGGTCATTGGTCGAGATATTGTTTTTGATTTTTTGGATATCCCGGTCTTGTTTTTTACTGAATTGACTCAGGTCGTTATTAAGGGTATCGATTTTATGAAAAGTTTGTTTTTTTTCTTCAGACAGCTCTGAGATTTTTTCTTCCAGTCCAATGATTTCTTTACATATGGCATCAGAGGAGGCAATGTCAATATTCAGGGACCAAGCGCTTTTTCCCAATTCAAAGAGAGTGCTCTCAATTTTCTTTTGTTCTCTTTTCAGCATCTGCTGGAGTCGAAATTTTTTTATTTTTTTTCGGAACCCCATAAAAAAGGAATCCAGCCTTCGCCGCAGTTCTTTGTCTCTGAGGAAAATAAAAGCAAGCAGGAGCAGAATGATACACAGCATAAACCAAAAGATCCAATAAGGAAGTCCTTCAGTGGATCCGGGCGGAATCTGCTGGTTAGGGAATAGAGTGGTCAATAGTCGGTTCATTTTTCTCCTGCTTCCTTTTCATAAAGGGAAAGGGATATTCTCGATGTTTATTGGGAATTTGTCAAGTTGAGGTTACTTTTTATGGATTTGTTTTGCTTTGTCTTTAGAAGGTTCTGAATCTGTAACCCGGGAAGAGCTGACTTGGGCATGCTGTTCAACAGCCCAGCTGATCAAATACAAAGCTGCGGGAAGGTTTTCCTGGAAAATGGGAATGATATCTTGTTCACTGTTGTAAAAGCCCCCTGTCAGCTGATCCACAGGTGGCAGTTCAATGGTGAAAGAGGGGATTCCAAACACCCCCAGACTCCAGTCTGTAGTGTCTCCATTGGTGAGGTACAGAGAATCCCCGGCCCTTCCAAATTCATACTCGGTTCCATTGACTTGCTCCATCAGGGCAGACATGTCTTCAGACATCTCAGATAACAGCTCATCCAGTGATGAGGGTTCTTCTGTATAGCCCCAGGGATAGAGAATGATCTGAGAGTAGTTGTGATAGGACACCAGGGCTTGAAAACTCTTTCCGGTCATAAAATCTCTCACCGCTTGAGTTTCTGGCTCGGAAAATGGAGAAGGCCCCCTGTAAACCGGAGAATAGGGATTAGAACTGGAGCCGAGGTTGTCATAACCCCACTGATATCCGTAGTTTCTGTTGGGGTCCACACCATAAGAGCCGTCTCCGTTATCCCTCCTGTTTTTCCGCCAATACCTGTAGTGATAAATACTGTAGACAAGCCCGTCCGGATTGACCAGCGGAACGATCCAGACTTCACTTCGGTCAATTAAATTTTTGATATCCGGATCAGATGCATAGTTTTCTAAAAGATGCTGACCCAGCAGATAAGGAACTTCAACTGAGATCCATTCTCTGGCATGATGGCATCCCAGAAAGATGACCCGGGCTTCATTTTCCTGTTGATGGACCTGGTCACTGATCTTAAGAGCATAAATGTTTCGGTTCTCAAGAGATGTTCCAATGACTTCCAGTTTTGCCAGTTGAGGATACGAACTCTCCAAAAGCAGCAGGTCCTTTTCCAGTTCCAAATAAGAGTGATAGTCACCATTGATGCCTCCCTGGGCACTAAAGGTTTGGCTGGAGGAGGGGAGGAATCGGTGAGTTTCCAGTGTATAGATGATTCCGGCCTGATCCAATTCAATCAGGTCCTGAGTGCTGGCCACCAAAAAAATCTGGTCTTGTTTTTGGAAAAGCACATCCAGGTTC
>WJMT01000119.1 GCA_014727835.1 Candidatus Aminicenantota bacterium
CATGGAGTCCATCTCCAGTCCCATCATCTCCCCGTACGGAAAGCACATCATCTTTGTCCGGCGCTGGGTGGATGAAAAAAAGGACCGGTACACCGGCAATTTATGGATCGTGGATTCCGAGGGACAGCGGGTGAGAGAGCTCACCCATGGGACCTGGAGCGACTCTTCTCCGGTCTGGTCCCCCTGCGGAAAAAAGATCGCTTTTCTCTCGGATAGAAGCGGCTCCACCCAGATCCATGTGATGTGGCTGGAAACCAGAGAGACTGCCCAGCTGACTCATCTGAATAACTCTCCCTCAAGCCTGCGCTGGTCCCCGGACGGCCAAAAAATTGCCTTCACTATGTTTATCAGAGACACCGATCCTATTTTAAAGGTCCAGCTCCCTAAAAGACCCAGAGGAGCGGAATGGGCCAAACCCGCTATCATCATTGACCGGCTGTCCTGGAGGCGCGACGGAAGAGGGCCGGTGCCTAAAGGCTATTCCCACATCTACACCATTGACGCCCGCATAGGCGGCACTCCCCAAAAAGTCACCTCCGGTGATTACTCTCACAGTGATCCTCAGTGGGGGCCAAACGGAGAGAGAATCTATTTCAGCGCTATCCGGAAACCAGACGCTGAATACCTGCATGGTGACACTGAGATCTACAGCGTGGATTTGGAGACTCTGGACATCACTGCCCTCACCACTCGGAAAGGTCCTGACCGCGGTGCGGAAATTTCTCCCAACGGAAAATGGATCGCATACACCGGATATGATGACAAGGAATACACCCGTCATCTTTCCAATCTTTATCTCATGGACATAGAGGGCCAAAACAAACGCTTGCTGGGCAAAGATTTTCCCAATTCTCCCTATTCTGTAACCTGGGCCCAGGACAATTCAGGCCTCTACTACCTGATGGCAGAAAAAGGAGCGGCTAACATTTATTTCATCTCCCTAGACGGAAAGATCGATAAAATCACCCAGGGAAACCACTATCTCTCAGGCTTGTCCATGGCTAAAAACAGACAGATCGCCTCCACCCGCTCCACATTTCACCGTCCGGGATATCTGGTGACCTTTAATCTCCGGGAACCAGAACAAATCACAGAGCTGGTGGATGTCAATCAAGACGTGCTGGAAGGTGTGAAGCTGGGTGAAGCGGAAGAAATGTGGTTCAAATCCCCGGATGGTCTGGACCTCCAGGGATGGCTCATCAAACCCGCTGAGTTTGAAGAAGGCAAAAAATACCCCATGCTTCTGTGGATCCACGGAGGACCCTGGGCAATGTACTCGGTCCGGTTCAACTGGTCCTGGCAGAACTTTGCTGCCAATGGATACGCGGTTTTGTACATGAATCCCAGAGGAAGCACCGGCTACGGACAGGACTTTGTCAACGGCATCCAGTACTCCTATCCGGGAAAAGACCTGGACGACCTGATGGCCGGAGTGGATGAAGCCATATCCAAAGGCTTTATTGACCAGGACAATCTTTTTGTGTGCGGAGGAAGCGGAGGCGGGGTTTTGACCGCCTGGATCGTGGGCCACACCGACCGGTTCACCGCAGCGGTGTCCATGCGCCCGGTTATCAACTGGCACTCATTTGTGGGCACCACAGACGGAGCTTCCTGGTACCGCCAGTTTAAAAAATACCCCTGGGAAGACCCCATGGAATACGCTCTCCGCTCCCCTCTTCACTATGTAGACAACGTCAAAACCCCCACCATGGTCATGACCGGTGAGGCGGATTTGAGGACTCCCATCTCCCAGAGCGAAGAATACTACAGAGCGCTCAAAATGCTCAAAAAAGAAACCCTGCTGGTTCGCATGCCCAATGAGTACCACGGCTGGAGACGGCCTTCCCACAGACTTCTGCAGCAGCTTTATTTGATGAGCTGGTTTGAAAAATATAAAAAATAATGTCCGCCAGAGAAAATTCCTGTGATGTTCTCATCATAGGGGGCGGGATCATAGGATGCGCCGCAGCTTGTTTTCTGCTGAACGCTGACAAGAATCTTAAAGTCACTGTTGCTGAAAAAGACCTGACTTATTCTCAGGCTTCCACCCCCCTTTCTCTGGCCAATGTGCGCATTCAGTTCAGCCTGAAACAGAATATCGAGATCTCGCAGTACACCCAGGCATTCATAAAGGAATTCCCTGAAAAAATGGAGGTGGACGGTGATAAGCCTGACCTTTGTTTCCGAAAAGAAGGCAATATCTTTCTCATCAACTCCAAAAACAAAGACCGCGCGCTCAAAGACCTGGAGCTTCAAAAAGAGATGGGCTGCCGGGTGGACTGGCTGGAACCTTTTGGGATCGAATCAAAGTTTCCTCTTTATTCAGCCCACAGCGCAGCCGGGGGTACCTGGAGTCCTGATGACGGGTACCTGGACCCTCACTCATTCCTGAATGGATTCAGAAAAAAAGCCGGCTCTCTGGGCGCTCACATGATCGAGGACCGAGCTGTCAAACTCATAAAGAGTAAAAAAAGGATCCAGGGAGCCCGGCTCCAATCCGGAAAGATTATCTCCTCTTTATGTGTGGTCAATGCAGCCGGAGCCTGGGCTTCGGAACTGGCAGAGACCGCTTCAGTCTCTCTTCCTATCAATCCCATCAAGCGTCAGGTCTTTGCCCTGGAACCCGCGGAAAAACCCGACTCCCCTCTCCCCCTGACCATACTCCCCTCCGGCCTTTATTTCCGCACTGAAACCGGAGATAAAATCCTGTCAGGACGGTCTTTTGCTGATGACCCGGAAGGCTTTGATTTTTCCTGGGACCCGGAGGTGTTTAGAGAGAGGCTGTGGCCCGAGCTGGCTGAATTTGTTCCCTCCTTTGACCGGCTGAGGATCAAGCGGGGCTGGGCAGGGCTTTATGCGGTCAATACCCTGGATGAAAACGCTGTTTTGGGCGAATGGCCGGAACTCAAAGGGTTTTTCCTAGCCAATGGATTCTCCGGACACGGCCTGCAGCAGGCCCCCGCAGTAGGCCGCTCTCTCTCGGAACTTATCCTGGGAAAAAAGCCTGTGCTTGACCTTTCCATCTTCACCCCCCAGCGCATCCTGGAATCCCGGCCCATCCTCGAATCCGCCATCATCTAAAAGACAGTGCCGTCTTACCCGTTTACCCTATTTTTTCCCATATTCTAAATTGGGGACGCCCATTAGAAGGCCATTGTCAAGAGGATAGACTTCCCTAAAATTAAATTTTCTATTACAATAGGACCGGCATGTGAACGTTGGGTGCTCTTTTGCGTCCGTTATTTTCAAGTGGTGGATTGCAGAACTCTCTGCACCAGACACCCATATGGCTTAAGGCAAGGAGTTGCCCTTGGCACTTGATAGTGCCCCAAAAAATAATCGGTACCATACCATGCCCAAGGATATGACGTCACAGTCGTATATGGTTCTGAGACCAGTCCCGAGTGGTTCATGGTATAGGCAAGGGAGTTACTCAACGTTCTGTATTTTCGGATGCGGCAGGTTCCAATCGGTTTAATGGTTTAAACCATTCCCCAATATGGTTCACTGCCGCAGCCAGTTTTATCCGAAAGCCTTTTTTGGGTTGTAATTGACTCTATCCCGCATAACATAGTAAGAAGCTCTGGCCAGTTTATGGGCGAGGGCTTTGATAGCCACGATTTTGTTGGTTTTTGAGAGTTTTCGGTTATAGAAGCGCTTGGCATAAGGACAGTAGCGTCTGGCAAAGTTAGCGGCTTCCACATAAGCCCAGCTAAGATACCGATTTCCATTTTTTCGGTTATTTTCTCCTTTCTTTTTCTCATTGGAAAGTCTTTGACTGCTCACGCATCGGCAGTAGGAGGAATAGTTACCCACTTTTGGAAAACGACCTATATTCCCTGTCTCAAGCAAGATTGTCAGGGCCAGGATGTCTCCCACTCCAGTGACGGTTTTCAACTTCACAAACTCTGGAACAGAGCTTATGCACTCAAGAACAGCTGTTTCTATCTCTTTTATCTTTCTTGTTAAAGAATGGATACAGGAGATATTGGTTTGTGCAGAGAAGCACACGTATTTATCGGCAAACAGCGTCTCTATATCTTCCTCTTTGAGCCTTTTTATCTCATTACTCGAAAACTTACATCCCTTCTCTCGATTATAAAGGCTCTGGAAGCTGAGGATATGGCTTGTCCTCTGCTGCACCAACATCAATCGTTTACCTGAGAAGATCCCTTAAGGCCCTTTCTTTCTTTGGATAGATGTGTCCTTCTTTGAGTAAACCCAATCGCAACAGATCTGCCAGGTAGAAAGCATCATAGTAATCATTGGTGTGTTTGAGGCCTTCATACTGCTTGATGGCTGCTGGGTTAGCCAAATGAAGTTTGTATCCTTCTTCTATCAATCCATCCACCAGCCAATACCAGTTAAACGTCGATTCCACCACAGCTCCTGCCATCTTCTCTCTATAGGGTTGAAAAGTATTAAGAATCATCTGAAGATCATTAGGCACCTTGGCTTTGTAGACTTTGGTGCCCTTCTCATCCAAAATTCCCAAATAAGTGTTGTTTGAATGTAGATCCAAACCTGCAAAATATCTCATGCATTAACCTCCTTAATTTAATACATGTTACAATATACTCAGAATTTTGAAGGAAGTCTTTGCCTTCTAGATGATTATCAGTTTATTGATTTACCCTATTTTTTATTTACCTTTTTTTCATCCCAATCTTAATTTAAATATCAATGGCCTTGTGGGGGATCTTTATCTTTCACAAATGACCAGATCTTGTTTGCCAAATATCGATATCTACTGAGTCTCGATCAATTGAGGTTATCTGCTCTTGACATTTATTCTAATATATATAAACTAAAGGTGACGTCTCATGTAACCTTTGGACGATAATTATGCAAAAATCCAGTATCTTAAACATTCTTCGTAAAGGAAACACAGTCTTTACATTTAAAGACATCCTTCTGTCCTCCAACGAAACCAATCCCGATCTTCTTAAACGACGTATCCATTATTATGTCAAAAACAGAGAGCTCTATCCCATCCGTAAAGGCATCTATGCCAAGGATAAAAATTATGACCGGATGGAACTGGCCAATAAAATATACACTCCCTCCTATATCAGCCTTGAAACTGTTCTGTCTCAAGAGGGTGTTGTTTTTCAGCATTATGAACAGATATTTGTGGTGAGTTATCTAACCAGAGAGATAACCTGTGATGGGCAGAAATATGGATTCCGGAAAGTAAAAGACAGGATTTTAACGAATTCCTATGGCATTGAAAAAAGAGACCATTATTTCATAGCATCCAGAGAGAGAGCTTTTTTGGACACTGTTTATTTGAATAAAAACTATTATTTTGACAATCTGTCGTCCATAGACTGGGATCGATGCTTTGAAATGCTTCCTATTTACAAAAACAAGGCGATGGAAAAAAGACTGAATTCATGCCACAAAATGGCTAAACATGCTTGATATAAATATTCATAAATCAATTCTTCTTCAAATTCTAAAAGACATCTACACAGATACATC
>WJMT01000120.1 GCA_014727835.1 Candidatus Aminicenantota bacterium
CCAAACTCATTATAACATATCAAATCAAAAATCAAACCTTTTTTTTAAATTTTATCAAAGATGACTGTTTTGTCTCTCATCAAAGGAATTTCATATCCATGATTGACCGGAGATGAGGAAAATGTTTAAATAGGGGACATCCAAGCCGGAGTGGCGAAATTGGCAGACGCGCTGGACTCAAAATCCAGTTCTCTTCACGGAGAGTGTGGGTTCGACTCCCACCTCCGGCATTCTGTTATGTCCTTTTTTATGACTCTTGTGTTCCTGAATCATCCGTTGACGAAGGGCCTTTGTTTCACATATTATGATGAATCATCTTATTTCATCAGGAGTCATCATGGATTTGAACATTGATTTTGTGAGAAAACAGTTCCCGGCTCTCTCCGGAGACTGGGTGTTTATGGATAATGCCGGAGGGTCCCAGACCCTCCAGTCGGTGATCGATCGGATCAGTGAGTATTTGCTAACCTCAGATGTGCAGCTGGGTGCCTCTTACAAAATATCACAGGTGGCCGGAGAGCGGGTGGCCAAAGCAGCTCAATCCATGGCAGAGCTGATCCATGCCCAAAAACCATCTGAGATTGTGATGGGATCTTCCACTTCTTTGCTCATCCGGATTCTCTCGCTTTGTTTGAGCCAGACATTTCAGCCAAGCGATGAAATTGTGGTGACCAACTGTGACCATGAAGCCAATATCGGAGCATGGAGAGATTTGGAGACAAAGGGATTTGAAATCAAGGAATGGAAAATCAACAGGGACTCCCTGAGCCTAGAATTGGAAGACCTCAAAGCCCTAATAACAAAAAAAACCCGATTGGTGGCAGTCACACATGTGTCCAATATTCTGGGCACAATCAATCCCGTAAAAGAGATTGCTACCATGGTGCATGATCACAATGCGCTTATCTGTGTGGATGGAGTGGCTCATGCGCCCCACCGGCTGATCGATGTGCGGGAATGGGATGTGGATTTTTATGCATTCAGCTTCTACAAAGTCTATGGTCCTCATTATGCTCTGCTTTACGGAAAAGAGCCGCTTTTGCTGGATATGCCGGGTGTCAACCACTTTTTCATCAAACAGACAGATCTTCCTCTCAAATTTCAGCCCGGCAATGTGAATTTTGAGCTGAGTTACGGAATGATGGGATTTTGTGATTATCTGAGTGAATTCGCCCGGATTCATGGTGTGGATTCAAAAGGCAGTGATCTGAGACAAAATGCGTCCCGGGCCTTTCAGATCATTAAAAAATATGAACAGATTCTCAGCGCACGCCTTCTGGATTTTCTCAATAGCAAGCCCCGTGTCCGCATTATCGGAGAGAAGACTTCAAGCGGGAACGCAAGGGTCCCCACCATTTCTTTTGTGGTGGACAAACTCATGAGTGATTCCATCACAGAGAAAGTGGATAAACATAAAATCGGCATCCGATATGGTCATTTCTATGCCAAACGCTTGATTGATGCACTGGACCTGGACAAAAAAAACGGAGTGGTGCGTGTCAGCATGGTGCATTACAATACCTTAGAAGAAGTCGACCGTCTGATTCAGGTTTTGGACCGGATCTTTTGAGTCAGTCCAAAAATCTATGTTTTGATTTCTCTAAAAAATTCATCCTTGGTTCGGATTCTGATCTTGTGGATCTGACACACATATTCAGGGATTTCTCCCATGGGAAAACCAGAAAATGACATGTTCACAGGACAAACTCCACAATTCTCCACAAAAGGGCAGAGAAAACAATGCCTTTGAGGTGTTTGGAATTGGTCCATGGACAGCCATTGATAACTGGCTGAAACTCTAGGATAGATTTGCTTGTGGTCTTTGATAAAGGAATCCAAATCTCCAAAACAGTATTCTTCAGTGGGATGCTTGTCTTTAGGGTGACTTCTGTATTCCGGGAACAAAAAGCATCCCCAGACTTTTCCATCCGGAGCCACAGCCATTCGATCTTGCCCGGCCGGGCAGGTGAAGTATCCATTTTTTTTTGAAGGCCTGAAATCCAAAACTGGGATGGCGCCTTTTTTTTGATAATGGGAACGCAAGACGGATTTCATTTGAGACATTTCTTGTTCCAGTAAGTTGAGAGAATCCCTATCCCAGGGTTTGATAACAGAGAGAGAAAAATGGAGATGATCCACGCCTGAATCCAAGACATATTGCACGGAGTCTGATATCAGGCGGACTGTTTCTGGAGTGAAAACACTGTTGACTTCCAAATGGATCTCAGGAATCGAGACCAGTTTTTTGAGAACTAGAGTGATTTTCTTGAAGCTCCCTTGTTTTCTCTGAATATCCTGGGCCAGGCCGTCAAAACTGAGAATGACTTTGAATTGTTTTTGTTTTAAAAAGTCAATGACTTCATCAGTGATCAAGCTTCCATTGGTGGTGATACTGAATCGAACCTGTTTTTTAAAGTCTCTATTCAGTTGGTTAAAAAGATGAACCGTTTGCCTTAAAAGGTTGAATTCAAGAAAAGGTTCCCCTCCATAAAAGTTCAGGTAGGAAACGGGATTGAATCTAGGTAAAAAAAATTCAACGCTTTTTCAACTGTGGCCCTTTGCATATGACCGGTGCTTGTTCTCTTGTAACAGTACACACAGTTATAATTGCATGCGTCTGTAAGGATCAAGCTCAAGTCAGAAAGTTTCATGTCTTTATGATCAGGCTTCCTTCAGGACAATTTTCTCCTCCGCCTGGCTGAGGTTCACCTTGAAAGGTCCGGTCTAGATAATTGACCGCTCCTTCGGCATCTGTCTTGAGCTTGCCTGAAGGCAATCCCTTTACTGCTTCACTTAGAATCTTCAGGCATTTCTGGACATTAGGGGTGATTTCAATGCTTTTGTTGTTTGTCATTATGGAATCCTTTTAAAATATTGATGAAGTTATCTTCATGTCTGACCGCATCAAAATTTTGATCGATTTGAATGTATTTAAAGTCAATGAAGTGATTGTATTCAGACATCAGTTCTTTGAAGTGTTTGATGAGATGTTTGTATCCCAGCTCCTTTTCATTCAATCCAAAGTAAATAGAAGCCATCTTCAAATCATCTTCATTTGTGGTGTTGTCAGGGGAAAGGAGTTCGATCCTGTTGATGGTTTGTTTGGTTTTTTTTGTTTCTCCGAGCTGGGAGGAGATCATGGCCAGAAAGAATAGAGAGTCGATTTTGAGTTTGATGTCTGCATTTTCGAATTGATTGAAGATAAAACGACTTTTGTTCAAGTCGCCCTGATAATAATACACTTCTCCCAATCTGAATTTTGTGAATGAAGAAGGATTGTTCCTTTCTGTGTTCTTGCACACATCCAAAGATTTGGCAAACTCTTGATTGAGCATCAGCAATTCCGCATAAACCATATTATTGAGTGAAGAGGGGCTCAACAAAAAACTTCTTTCTTTGAAATCCAGGGCTTTTTTAAAGAATTCATTGTTTCCGGTTTTTCCGAATTTGAGAAAATTCCAGTATCCCACAATGGAATTGAGCTGGGGATCATTTTTATATTCTTTGATTCCTTCCTCTGCCAAGAGGTCTATGGTTTGTGAGTTGTTTTCTCCAAATCCGACCAATTGAATCAGATTGATTTCAATGGCTGTGGAAAAAAATTCCGGCCCTTCATAGGACAGTGATTTTGCTTTATTGACCAGTGATTCGGCTTTTTCCATCCATTCTTTCTCAGTATCCCAGGCAAAATTCACATAATTTGAATAGCACTGGGCCAGTCCGATATAAGGGAGAGCAAAGTTTTGATCAAGATCTATGGCTTTGTTGAAAAAATTAATGGCAACCTCATTGGATTCAGGAGAGCACTTTCCGGTCAAATATTTTCCTTTGATGTAAAGTTTCCACGGATCTGTATTTCCGGATTTCATGTTATTGAGAATGTATTCTCCTTTGAGATACTCTATAAAAGAATTGTGGTCCATATAGCTTCCCAAGAAAGGCGGCTCGTTGTTGGAATCGTTGAGCAGCTCCGTGATTTTCAAATAGGTGCTTTCAATAATATGAGTGATGTCCTTTTCCGGGTGGTCAAACTGCTTTTCCCATATCTTGGAGTTGGTGCTCACTTGGATGAGCTTGAGTGACAGCCTCACACCTTTTTTTTGGTGAATGGTTTTCCCTTTGAGAAGATATTCTGCTCCTAATGTTTGCAAGTCAGATGCAGGCCTGTGAGTCATACCTGATTGTTGGATTTGAGGATCCAAGGGAATGACTTTCAAATCATTGAGTAAAATAAGCCGGTTGATGATTTCATTGGTGATTCCTTCACAAATGAAATTAATTTTTTGTGATGGTTCTGTATTTTGGATCGGAAGAACTGCTAAAGTGGATAAATCCGGGGAAGATTCAAAAGGCTGCTGGTTTGAACGGAAGTATATATAGACTGTGATCAACGGAATGAGCACGGCAACTAACACCACATAGGTCCATTTATTGGTCAGAATCGAATCCTTGACTTTGTGGTTTGATTTTTCTTTGAGCCACTGGTCGATCTCAGATTTGTAAGCAAAGACTCTGGAATAGGAGGATTTTTCATCGATCTTATGCACCGGAAGGGAATACAGGTTTTTCCATCTGATACAGGTCCGGACGTCTCTTTTCAGGTATTCAGAGATTTCTTTCCAGGAATCCAGACGATCCATATTCATGGTTTCTTCCCTTTTCTGATTTCACTATAAAAATATCATAAAGCAAACCAAAAAATCAATGATCGGAGATGAAGCCCTATTCATTAGTCTTTGGCTGGCATTCCTATGCAAAAGACAAGGAAAGAGACCATGTCACTCTCACTTCCAGCCGGGAAAATCTTATATACCGGAGAAAAAAGTTAACATTGCCTGCATCCAGACAGACTGCTTGGGGTTGGGAGCATGGAATAAACCGGGAAGAGGAGACATCCCCTATGACTATTATCTCTCACCGGATCGGTCAGAAGAGGAAGCGGCTGCAGACCTGGAAGAAGGGAGGGGTATGATGAGCATAAGAAAGCCCTGAAATATTAATTCTTGCATGTTTTTGCTTCAACATATTAAGATATTCAAAAGAATCTGAAAAAGACAAATCCCAATGATGGAGAACAGAATATGATAGTTAAAAAACAATCCTTGGCCACATTTTTGGCTTTCTGTTTGTTGCTGTTGATTCCAACTTATGTCTCGGGAAACTGTTTTACAGTTCTCGTGGGTAAAAAAGCATCTTTGGATGGTGCGGTTTTGTTCGGGCACAATGAACAAAATGGAGGACGGCGGATCATCAATTACCGGTATGTCCCCCGGATGAAATTCGAATCCGGAGATGTGGTGACCCTGAAGAACGGAGGAACTCTTCCCCAGGTTAAAGAGACCTATGCCATGCTGTGGCTTCAGAATCCAGAGGTCACATTTGGCGATTCTTATTTCAATGAATGGGGAGTAGTGGTTTCCTCAGATGCCTGCCCCACCAGGGAAGATTCCTATAATGAACTGGTTCAAAGAGGAGACATCACAGATGGAGGAATCGGTTACATGCTCAGGCGTCTGGTGGCCCAAAGAGCCAAGACCGCAAGAGAGGGAGTGAAGATTGCGGGAGAGCTGCTCCATGAGTTTGGTTACACCTCATCAGGAAGGTCTCTCATCATTGCAGATCCTAATGAAGCCTGGGTGTTGTCAATTGCCAGAGGAAAACACTGGATCGCCCAAAAATGCCCGGATGATGAGGTGGTTCTACTTCCCAATATTCACATCATCGGAGCTGAGGCTGATATCCAGGATACAGACAATGTGATGGCTTCGCCGGATCTGGTGGAATATGCCATTGAAAGGGGATGGTATGATCCGTCAGAAGGACAGCTGTTTAGCTTTAAAAAGCATTTTTGCCGTTCACCGAGACAGGGAAGTTTCAGAGAGAAATATGGGGTTGATCCCAGGCAGTGGTATGCTCAATACCTGGTGAGAGGAGAGAAGATTGATTTGGATTCCGTGGATCAGCTCCCGTTTTCTGTCAAACCAAAACACAAGATGACAGTGCAGGATGTGGCTGCTGTATTGAGGAGCCATTTGGAGGGAACAGAATTTGATGTCACTCAAGATTATCAAAAGGGTTCTCCCCATACCATGAGATCCAAGGCGGCCCGGATTTGCGGTTCCACCACCCAGGAAGGAGCGGTGTACCAATTGAGAAGCGGGATGCCCCCCGAGATCGGTTGTGTGGTGTGGCGTTCTCTGGCTGCGCCGTGTTCCAGTGTTTTGACTCCATGGTATCTGGGTATGAATGAAATGCCTAAGCGCTTTTTTAAACCCGGGAAAATTGAGAAAGAATTGGATATCAACAGACATTTTGATTATCCGCCTGAACGTTTTGAGTTTGATCCGGATTTTGCCTTTGATGTGTTCAATGCTTTAGAAAATTTGGTAGACCTGGATTACAAAAGAGCCATTAAAATGGTGCGTTTGGAATGGGACCTCTTTGAAGCACAGCAGTTTGAGATGCAGTCTTCGATAGAAAAAATCGCTTTGGACCTCTATCAGAAGGATAAACAGCAAGCCCTGACTTTTCTGACTGGTTATTCCTTATCCAGAGCTAACCTGGCACTGAATAAAGCCAAACAAATGGTCAATACACTCAAGACACTGTTTTGGAGACATTAACTCAGTTCTGAGATCATTTCTCTGAGCAGAGCCAGCGCTTTTTTGAATTTGGCTGATTTTTCACCCAGTCCTATGCGGATGTGGCGGTCCACTTTCATCTGGTCTCCTGGCTGAAGAAGCACGCTTTTTTCCTTAAGCGCTTTTTTGGCAAGCTGTGAAGCAGAGATATCCAGATGATAGCCAGGGAAACAGATAGCTCCGGCTTTAGGAGCCACACATTCAAAGATCCCATCAAGGTCATTGATCCACCAACGGAAAACATCATAGTTTTTTCGAATGATATTTTGAGTTCTCTGAAATATTTTTTTTCTGTTCTTGGGTTCCAATGCGATTCTGGCGAGTCTGTCACTCAAAGCACTGATTGAGATGGTGGTGTAGTCCTTGTATTTCCAGAGATTTTCAATGGTTGTTTTGGGCGCGATGACCCATCCCACACGGAGGCCGGAAAGTCCGTAAGACTTAGACAGACCACAAGAAATGATGGTCTTATCATACTCACCCCAAAAAGTGGGAGTGAGTTTTCCATTGAGTTCTGCTCCCTGATAGACTTCATCACAGATCAACCAGGCTCCAGACCATTGAGCAAGGTCCAGGATCGTTTTCCGGGATGTTTCATCCAGTTGACTGCCAGTGGGATTGTTGGGATTGGTAATAGAAATGATGCCTGTTTGTTTGGTGACCGACTTTTTGAGTTCCTTGAGTTCAGGCTGCCAGTTCAATTCTTCTTTGAGATAGAATGTTTTCATTTGGGCTCCGAACGAATCCATCAGTCCGTGTATCTGCATAAAATTAGGAAGCATAAAAACAGTCTCCATTCCAGGGTCGACCAGACTCCATAAAGAGAGAAGATTGGCTTCCGAAGAGCCGGTAGTGACCAGTACGTTATCTTCATCAATGTCAGAATAGTTTTTGGTGATAAGGGATTTGAGCTCAGGAGTCCCATCAGTCTGGATGTAGCCTAATGTTGTGTTCAGTAAGTCTTTCATGTCATCAAAATCCATCATTTCTTCAAGGGTGAAGGGATGGACTCCGCTTTCCGACAGATTGTAATCCACTTTATGTTCCCATTGGGACTGCCATCGTTCCATTTCAAATGGTTTGATTATCATTGGGTTCTCCTTAGCATAAGTATATCATTATTGATAAATTATGTTGAGGTCTGAAGGTGTAAAGTGTTATCATTATCCGAGAAATGAGTGGCTCAGATATTTTTCATTTCGTCCTGACAGAGACGGAGGAAAACAAATGATCATCCCTACTCAAATGTTTTTCACCAAAGGATTGGGCGTTCATAAGGAATCCCTTCAGTCATTCGAATATGCATTGAGAGAAGCCGGAATAGAGAAATTCAACATCGTTCCTGTTTCCAGCATCTTCCCTCCCAAATGCAGGCTAATTCCGAGAAAGGAAGGATTAAAGATCCTTAGGCCCGGCCAAATCGTTCACTGTGTGATGGCAAAAAACTCCACTAAAGAACCAAATCGAGTCATCACAGCCTCAATTGGCCTGGCACTTCCCACAGACGAAAAGACCTACGGGTATATATCAGAACATCATTCATTCGGAGAAAGCGCAAGAAAAGCCGGAGATTATTCAGAAGATTTAGCGGCATCTATGCTGGCCAGCACATTTGGGATCAAATTTGATGTGGATGAAGCCTGGAATGAGAAAAAACAGGTCTTTAAAATGAGCGGAAAAATTGTCAAGACCCGGAATACCACCAAGTCTGCGAAAGGAGATCCCAAAGGAAACTGGACCACTGTGATTGCAGCTGCGGTGTTTATCAGTGAACACATTGGGTGAACCCAGTTTTGCATCAGTTCACAAAATCAGGGAGGAGCGATGAGGAAATATGATCGATTTTCTGATGGTTTTGACCAAGGATTGAAACCCTTAAAGTCTTTAGATATTGCCCAATGCAACAGTGTTTTGGAATTAGTGAGACAGATGAAAGACACGGCTTTTGGAGGAAGGGCTCTGGGAGAAGCTCATGAAGTGTTGTATCAGATGATCACAGATCCGGATTGTTTTGTGGTGGGGACCTTTTCCGGAGCCATGACCATTGCCAAAATGGGTTTGTTGGTGTGTGAGATGATCGATCGAAACATGTTGGATGCCGTGGTCTCCACCGGAGCATTGATGGCTCATGGATTTGTGGAATCCTTAGGTTTTTCTCACTTTAAGTCTGATCCCTTTGTGGATGATCTGGATTACTACAGGGCAGGATTTAACAGAGTCTATGATACCATTGAGCTTGAAAAAAATCTGGATGACATAGAGGATATCATCAGAGATGTTTTGGACAGCTGGGGACAGGGAAAACCTTTATCCAGTGTGACCTTCTGTGAAGAGCTGGGGAAATATCTCTTGGAAAGGACAGAAGGAAGAGGCATATTAAAGTCTGCAGCCAGCCAAAAAATCCCTATTTATATCCCGGCGTTTACGGATTCAGAGCTGGGGATTGATATCGGTTTATACCGGAGAAGGCAAAAACAGAATAAAAGTCCGGTTTTGGCTTTTGATCCTTTTTTGGATTTGGACCATTATACCCAAAAAATCATAGAAAGCACAAAAATCGGCATTTTCACCATTGGGGGCGGAGTTCCCAGAAACTGGGCTCAACAGGTGGCTCCTTATATAGACATCATCCAGCACAAACTTGGGGAAAAACGAAACTCAAAGAGATTCCTTTACGGAGTCAGGATTTGTCCTGAACCTGTCCACTGGGGAGGACTCAGCGGCTGTACCTACAGAGAGGGAGTGTCCTGGGGAAAATTCATGTCCAAAAAAGAGGGAGGACAATGGGCTGAAGTGATTGCAGATGCCACTATAGCCTGGCCATTACTTCTCAGGTCTGTGATGGAAAGGCTGGATTTGAATTCATGAACAAACAGTATGGAGGTTTGAATAAAAAAGAATTCTCGAGTTATGCAGATTCTCAGATACTGATCCTTCCTGTCCCTTATGACGGAACAAGTTCCTGGGTCAAAGGATCTTCCAAAGGTCCTTCAGCCATCATTGAAGCATCCGAGTATTTGGAACTCTATGATATTGAAACAGATTCCTGTATTTACACAAAAGGCATTCACACTCTGCCTCATCTGAATGTTAAAAACAGTGACAAACCCGAATTCGTGATTCAAAAAATCAAGGCGGAGGCAGAGAAGCATCTGGATAAGTTTATTGTCATGCTGGGAGGGGAACATTCCATCACTACGGGATTGGTACAAGCATTCAACAAAACCTATGATGAATTTTCCGTACTGCAGCTGGATGCTCATACGGATTCAAGAGAGCGTTACAAAGGCAGCGCATACAATCATGCCTCTGTGATGGCCCGAGTCAGAAAAATGCATTCTGTGGTCCAGGTAGGGATCCGGAGTATGGCTGAGGAGGAAAAGGATTTTCTGGACTGGGACCGTATTTTTCTGGCTAAAGATATCTATGAAAATGATGAGTGGATGCCTCGTGCAGTGGCTCAGCTGGGAGATCAGGTGTATGTCACTATAGATGTGGATGTGTTTGAAACATCCATCATGCCAAGCACAGGAACTCCCGAGCCAGGAGGACTGGGGTGGTATCAGGTGTTGAAGTTTTTAAAGGCTGTTGCAGAGATCAAAACAGTGATCGCTTTTGATGTCGTGGAGCTGTGTCCCAATCCACAAAACAAATCCCCGGATTTTCTTGCGGCTAAGCTGGTATACAAACTTTTAAGTTATATTTTTTAGATAAAAAACATTATCGAGAGGAGGCTTTAAATGACCAGGTTAGGTATGAAGACAAAGAAAAACCAAAAAATTATTATTTTGTCTTTGGTGACGGTTCTGTTGTTTTTAGGACTTTCGCAAGGTTTTTCTCAAAAAATCACTCCTGATGTTTTCCGAGTGCTTCGCTACCGACATATCGGCCCTCCGGGAAACCGGACGTCTGCAGTGGTGGGAGTGGCCGGAGATCCCATGATTTATTATATCGGGGCTGCATCAGGCGGAATATGGAAATCCACAGACGGAGGGGAACATTGGGATTCTGTTTTTGACAGCCATGATGTTCAGTCTATTGGGGCTCTGGCCATAGCGCCTTCAGATCCAAATGTCATTTGGACAGGCACCGGAGAGGCCTTTGTCCGCAGCAATATATCCATTGGAAACGGAGTCTACAAATCTACAGACGCCGGAAAAACATGGAAACATATGGGGCTGGACAAAACAGGAAGAATCGGAAGAGTGGCCATTGATCCCAGAGACCCGGATATCGTGTTTGTGGCGGCCATGGGACACTGTTACGGGCCGCAGAAACAAAGAGGAGTGTTCCGGACCAAAGACGGCGGACAGACATGGAAACAGGTGCTTTTTGTGGATGAACACACCGGTTGTTTTGAGATCGCTATGGACCCGAACAATCCTCGGATCTTATTTGCAGGAATGTGGCCTCTGGTCATCAGAACTTGGGGCAGAGAAAGCGGCGGACCCAATGGAGGAATCTGGAAGTCCGCGGACGGAGGGGATACCTGGATAAGGTTGATCGGAAACGGTCTCCCAGAGCCGCCTATTGGCAAAGTGGGGATCGCCATCGCCCCAAGCAATTCAGATGTGGTCTATGCTCTCATAGAGACTGGGTATCCGAACAGAGGAGTTCTTTGGAGATCCAGCGATGGCGGTGAGCACTGGAGAATCGCCAGTTACAACAGACTGCTCAATGAAAGACCGCATTATGCTTCCCGCGTCATGGTCAATCCTGCGGATGAGAATGAGGTTTATTTTGCGGCTAACAGCCAAAGCCGAACCTTTAACGGGGGATACACCAGTGAGACGGTTCCCTGGGGTGGAGACTGCCATGATATGTGGGCAGATCCAGAGAATCCAAACCGGATGATGATCAGTAATGATGGGGGCGCCATGATCACACTCAACAGAGGGAAATCCTGGAAATGGGTGCATCTCCCCATTGCTCAGATGTATCATGTGGCCGTAGACAATCAGGTACCCTACTATGTGTATGGAGGGCGGCAGGACGGAAGCGCATATAAAGGGCCTTCCACCGGTTCCATCAGCAGATGGGGAACCTACAACTCTCTCTGGGAAGCCACAGCAGGCGGAGAATGCGGGTTTGTGATCCCGGATCCGATGGATCCGGATATTGTCTGGGGAGGCAGCTATAATGCAGACCTTCAAAGAGCCAATTATAAAACCGGGCATATCAATACGGTTCATGTCTGGCCAGAATCCATTTATGGATCGCATGCCAATGCTGTG
The DNA here is from genome assembly GCA_014727835.1 of Candidatus Aminicenantota bacterium. Classification (GTDB taxonomy): domain Bacteria; phylum Acidobacteriota; class Aminicenantia; order Aminicenantales; family Aminicenantaceae; genus WJMT01. Next base: position 11,876 of record WJMT01000120.1, read on the forward strand.
AAATACCGGTTCAACTGGACATTTCCCATTCATATATCTCCCCATGACCACAACAAAGTCTATGTGGGAAGCCAGTACATTCACATGACCAACAATAAAGGAAGAAGCTGGGAATTGATCAGTCCGGACCTCACCACCAATGATCCGAGTAAAATGGGTCCTTCCGGTGGTCTGACCAGGGATAACTTGGCTGTGGAATACGGATGCTGTGTGTTTGCCATAGCAGAATCTCCTTTGGAACAGGGGTGCATTTGGGTAGGATCCAATGATGGTCTGGTTCATGTGACTAGAGATGGTGGAGAAAATTGGACTGATGTGACCGCCAACTTTCCTGACCTTCCGGAATGGGGAACAGTGAGCAATATCGAACCATCCCGATATAAAGCGGGAACCGCTTATATCACCATTGACTTTCACCAGATGAACAACCGAAAACCCTATGTTTATAAAACAGAAGATTATGGAAAAACATGGAAGTCTCTCAGTTCGGATATACCTCAGAGTGTGTTCAGTTATGCCCACTGGATCCATGAAGATCCAAAGAGAAAAGGACTTCTGTACTTAGGGACTGAAAATTCCATTTATGTCAGTTTTGATGATGGAAGCACGTGGCTTTCACTGCAGAGCAATTTGCCTCATGCTCCGGTGCACCATATGGTGGTTCAAAAAGATTTCAATGACTTGGTGGTGGGGACATATGGAAGAGGATTCTGGATCATGGATGACATCACTCCTCTGCAGCAGCTCAACGAAGATGTCCTGGAAACAGACATCCATTTTTTCAAACCCAAAAACACCTACCGGATTCACAGCAAGGCCGGAGGCCCCTATGCCTTTGCTCGAGCATACCTTGATTATTATCTGAAAGAAGACCTGGGTCAGAGCATACAGTTTGAGATAAGGGATGAAAACGGAGATTTGGTGAACACTCTCCGCGGGACCAGCCATAAAGGGATCAATCGTGTGACCTGGAATCTCAGGCATTTTCCGGCAGAACAAGCAAAGCTGCGCACCAAGCCCCCTGGAAATCCCCATGTGGTGGAGGAAAAGAGATTTCTCGATCTATGGGAAAGAGAAGGATGGTATCCTGTACTGAGCTGGGGCACTTACGGAGGATTCAGGGGATTTCTGGCAGCGCCTGGAACCTACACAGTCTTAATGAAAGTCGGAGATATTCCCTACACTCAGGAATTCAAAGTCATAAAGGACCCCAACTCTGAAGGCACAGTCAGTGGCATCAAGGAACAGGTCGTGCTTCAGAAAAAAATCAGAACAGAACTCAACACGGTCTCGAGTATGATCAATCAAATCGAGTGGATGCGGCAGCAGCTCTATGACCTGAGTGAGATCCAGTCTCATGAAAAAAACAAAGACATGATCACAGAAATCAATACTTTTGACCAGACTCTCCGTTCTGTTGAAGATGAACTGCTGCAGCCGATTTTAGCAGAGGGGGATTCCAAATCCTTCCGGTATCCGAATAAACTGTACTGCAAACTGTCTGTTCTGGCGGGGGATGTGGCTGGTAGTGCGGATTTTGCCCCGAATGAGCAGCAGAAAGCGGTTTATGCTGAATTGAAAAAAAGGCTGGAAAAACAAAAGCAGATCTTTCAAAACATATTGGACGAAGATCTTCCCGCATTCAATTCCTATCTTCAGAAGAATGGAATGGCAGGTATCATTGTCCCCAAGATGAAATAAGCTTTTTTTTTCCATTTCTGATATTGTTTTTCGACTAAAGAGTTGAAGTGTGGTTTGATTGAGAGATGAAAAGACTGAGCACACCAAGCTTGACAATGACCCCGACACAATGTATCTTCTTATCAACAAGGCTCAATATATAGTATAAAGGCCATGGAAAAGGAATTGGATGATGAGAAAAGAGCGTCGAAAGTATTTTCGCTTTGACTGCAGCTGTTTTGGAGAAGCTCGGTTTCAAAACAGCTCAGTGGAAAAAGTCTCTATTAAAAACTTATCCGTCCAAGGATTGAAAATCGTATCCGGTCATCAATGCATTTCCATCGGTGACCCCGTTGAAGTTCGGATTGATATTCCGGGGAGACAGATTCCCCCTCTCGTCTCAGGACAGATCAGATGGATCCATGAAGAGCCAGAAAGCACTGAACTGGGCATTCAATTAAATGAGCTGAATAACGACACAAGAAGAGAGCTTATGGACTATGGTTTTTCTGTCTGGCGTGACCGCATGCAGCATTCTCATTAGAATGACTCCTCTCTAATGAAGTCTAATACCAAAGATGCGGCTCCTTTCTTTTTATGATATAATCCTTATCAATATCTGAAGAATGAGTTTTATCAGAAAGGATCGAGTTAAGATTATGAAAATCGGGGGAAAAATGAAGAAACAAACCATATTCATCTTTACAGCCCTTTTAGTGATGGCTGTTTCTTTGTCTTTAGGTCTCCAGTTGGATCCTGAGAAGGTGAAGAACAGAGGAACATGGGAACTTTTTCTCAAAGCAGCGGAAATTGTGGATCATGAAGATGTCGGAGAGGGCATCACCAAACCAAAAAAGCTTTATTTGAAAAGAGGAGAAATCGAAGAGTGCGGAGTGTGGAAAAATGTAAAAGGGATCCAAAAAGGATTCAAAGATGAATGGAGATATGAGATCGCAGCCTATGAAATGGACAAATATTTGGGTTTGGGAATGGTCCCCCCCACTGTTGAAAGAAAATTCAGAGGGAGAAGCGGATCTCTCCAGTTATGGGTGGACCTTGAGATCAATGAACTGGATCGTATCAAAAAACAGATTGAGATTCCTGAAGAAAAAACAGATTCATGGGAAAAATCCACCTATATTGCCAGAGCTTTTGATAGCCTGATAGGGAATATTGACCGGACTCAGCAGAATATCAGATATACCAAGGACTGGCGCCTGATTCTGATCGATCATTCACGGGCTTTTCGCACCAAAAGAGTGTATACGGATCAGCTCATCTATGGAAAACACGGCCTCAGAAGCACGATGCTGTTTCCAAAACTCCCCAAAGCATTCATTGAAAAAATCAAAACCCTCAATTACGACAAAATCAAATCAATCACTGAAGGATATTTGAATTTTTATGAGATCGAGGCTATTCTGACAAGAAAAAAGCTGCTTCTTAAAGAAGTGAAAGAGATGATTAAAGAGAGAGGAGAGGAAGCCGTTCTGTATTAATCTCACTTTCACTTTTCCTAGCGTTATCATGCATTGACATAAAGCGGATGATTTTGTATAAAAGTGAACCTAGAAATCATGATTTTTTGGACCTTTCGATTTAAAAATGAGGGAGAGACAGATGATTAAAATTAGAAATCTGACCAAATATTATGGAGATTTGTGCGCAGTGGATGATGTGAGTTTTGATATCAAAAAAGGTGAGATTTTAGCATTGCTCGGTCCGAACGGAGCTGGAAAGACCACCATCTACCGGATACTCACCGGATATTTGAAACCCACTTCAGGGAATATTGAAGTCATGGATTACAACATCTATGAACACATGATGAAGATCAAAAACAAAATCGGTTATCTACCTGAAGCCGCGCCCATATACAGGGATATGTTGGTCTTTGATTATTTGGATTTTGTGGCTGATATTAGGGGGATCAGCACAGAGAAAAAAATGAAGCAAATCAGAGAACTCAGCGAACTTTGCGGATTGGATGAAGTGATCCACATGACCATTGATGAGCTGTCTAAAGGATACAAACAGCGAGTAGGGATCGCTCATGCTTTGATGGGAGATCCTGACATACTGGTTCTGGATGAGCCCACTGTAGGTTTGGACCCCAATCAGATCGTAGAGACCAGAGATATTATTAAAAGAATCGGCAAGACAAAAACCATAATATATTCAACCCATATTCTGAGTGAAGCTGAAGCCACGTGTGACCGGATCGTGGTCATCAACAGAGGCAAGAAAGTAGCGGATGATACCTTGAAAGGACTTCAGGATGCCATGAACGAGAAATCTTTTGAGAATATTTTCATGAAATTAACCAGAGGGAATTAAAATGAAAAACATAAGACATATATTCCGGAAAGAGTTCAAGTCTTATTTTATCTCTCCGATCGCTTACATCGTGATTTCGGTTTTTCTTATCATTATCGGATGGCTTTTTTTCTCTACTTTTTTCCTTGAAAAACAAGCCAATCTCACCAAATTCTTTTCTCTGCTTCCTGTGACATTTGCCTTTATCATCCCGGCAGTGACCATGCGCCTTTTTTCTGAAGAGATCAACATCGGTTCCTATGAACTGCTGATCACTCTGCCCGTATCTTTTAGGGACATTATCTTAGGGAAATTCTTAGCTGCCGTGGCGTTTGTTGCTCTTATGCTAAGCCCCACTCTGGTGTATGCTTTATCCACTTCCTTTCTCGGAGATCTGGATTGGGGACCGGTTATAGGAGGGTATTTGGGAGCGATCCTTCTAGGGGCCAGTTTCAGTTCCATTGGTTTGCTTGCCTCCTCCTTTACCAGAAATCAGGTGGTTGCATTTATCATAGGAATGGCCATATGTTTCAGTCTGACCCTATTGGTTGATTTTGTTTTGTTTTTTATTCCCAATTTCATGGTCGATTTCTTTCAATTTTTGAGTGCCAACCTCCATTTTCAAAACATTGCCAAAGGAGTTATTGATTTGAGAGATATCATGTATTTTGTATCCATCACCTTTATTGCTTTGTATACCACACATTTGGTCATTGAGGAAAAAAAATAGGAGTTCAGAATGGACAATATAAAACAGAAATCAATTTATTATAAATTTGGATTGTATCTTTTGATCATTGTGCTTCTCAATCTGATTGCTATAAATTTTTTCTTCAGAATAGATCTCACCAGCAACAATCTGTATTCTTTGTCTAAAGCATCCAAACAGGCCGTGGCGACCCTTAGAGAGCCCTTGACCATCAATGTGTTCTTCTCAAAGAATCTTCCGGCTCCCTACAACACTATTGAATCTTATCTGCATGACTTGCTGGAAGCTTATGCCTTGCACGCCAATGAGTATCTCAGCTACCGTTTTTTTGATGTCACGGCTAAAGAAGGAGATTTGAGTGAACAGGCCGAAGTGAACCGGAGTAAAGCCCAGGATTTTGGGATCTATCCTGTGAATGTACAGAAAATCGAACAGGACGAAGCCAAGCTCCAGCGGGCTTATATGGGAATGGTTTTCATTCACGGCGACATAGTGGAAAAAATTCCTGCCATCACCTCTACACAGAGACTGGAATACAAAATCACCACCACCATCCAAAAGATGAACAATAAGATATCAGCGCTCCTGAATCTGGATGGAAAAATTGAAGTGAATCTGGTGAAATCTTCTTCTCTTCATGAAATTGCTAAACAAGTGGGTCTGGAAGGGCTGGATGGACTCCGCAATCGGATCAATGAAATTGTCTCTGAACTCAATACCAAATTATACGGACAGCTGACCTTCCAATATCTGGACCCGAGCAAGGAGCAGGTATCAGAAGAAGACCTGAACAAATTCCAGCGGTTTATGCTTCAGTGGCCGGAAATTGAGGGATCAGAGGGGCAAATGATCAAAGCCGGAGAGGGAATGTTAGCCCTTGGGGTCGAATACAAAGACCGGTCCATTGAAAGAAGCTTGCTGGATAGAAGCCTGAACCTCACCAGCCAAGGATTACAGGAGCAGTTCTCTGTTATCGAGGAAGACACCATCCGGACATTTATCGAAGAAAATGTAGATAACGTGATCAACATCCATGAAGAGATCGGGTATTTGACTTCTCACTCCACTCTGAATCTTTCCTATTCACTTCCGCCACAACTCCAGGGCATGCAGCAGCAGCAGGGTTCACTCAATAATTTCAATTCACTTATAGGTGAAAACAACACCATCAATCGAGTTGACCTAAATGAAGATGAGATCCCGGAGAGCATTGATACTTTGATCATTGCGGGTCCTAGAGAGTCATTTTCTGATTGGGATCTTTTTCAGATAGATCAATTCCTTATGAAAGGCAAATCCTTAGCTCTTTTTATTGACTCGTTCAATGAAGTCCAGCAGAGTCAAAACCAGATGTATGGAATGGGTCAATCTATGTACATGCCCATCAACACAGGACTGGGAAAACTATTGGATCATTATGGCATCAATGTCCAAAAAGCCTATATCCTGGATGAAAGCTGTTATGTGAGCCGGGACCAAAGAATGGGAGAAACACCCATCTATTTTGCTCCGTTGATCAAAAATGAAAACATCAATCATGGGCTCGATTTTTTAAAAAATATCAAAGAAATCATCATGGTCCAGGTGTCTCCTTTGTCATCAGATGCAAAAGAGCTCAAAAAAAAGGAGATCTCTCTGAAAACATTGATGTCCAGTTCCAAAAATTCATGGACCATGTCCGGACAGATCAATTTGAATCCCATGCTCCTCAGGCCTCCCGCAGATACAGATGAAATGAAAAGTTTTCCCCTGGCTTATCTTGCTGAAGGGACTTTCACAAGTTATTTTGCAGACAAAGAGATTCCGGAAAAACCGGTTCAGGAACCAGAAGATTCAGAAGAGGAACAGGATACTGATCCGGAAGGCACATCATCCGAAGAACAGAGTGAACAGGCACCCATCCAATCTGAGAGAGGGATCATCACTTCGGGAAGGCCGGGAAAGATTTTTCTGGTCGGGTCTGCTGAGATCTTAAAAGATAATCTTCTTGATGAAAACGGGGAGTCTCCCAATGCCCAGTTCATCCTCAATGTCATTGATTACTTGAACAACAAGGAAGGCATAGCTGTCATGAGGAGCAAAAATCAAAGATTCAATCCTCTTAAAGACACCAGGCCCATCACCCGGAGTCTTGTTAAGGTCATCAATATCGGGGGTCTTCCGGCTTTGTTCATACTCATCGGGATTTTTGTGTGGGTGAAACGCAAAGCCAGAAGAAAGATGATCAAAAATACGTTTGTTAAATAAGAATATGAGCTGGAGGGCAATGATGAAATTACAAAAAGAATTCGTTATTTTAATCGCTGTGATATGCATATTAGTGCTGGTTCTTATCATCAGCTCTGGCCGAAATAAGGTGACATACAAACTGCCCGAATTAGACCGGATCGAGTCGGATTCTGTTGATAAAATTGAAATCATCACTTCAGAGGATTCTGTTGTATTGAGTAAAAAACAGGATGAATGGCTGCTGATGCCTCAACAATTTACCGCGGATACGGAAAAAGTGAACAATATGCTGAATGTGGTGAGTTCTATCAATCTAACCGAACTGGTTTCTGATAAAAAAAATTATCAAAGATATCAACTGGACCAAGAAAACAGGATCCATGTGAAGGCTTTTAACGATGAAGAGCTGGTCCGGGAATTTTTCATAGGAAAAGTTTCCTCCACTTACAGCCATACATATGTCAGGCTTGCAGACAGTCCGAATGTATATCATGCCAGTGATTCATTCCGGAGCACATTTGAACAGAATATACCCGGGTTAAGAGACAAATCTGTGATGAAATTCAGCCAGGATGAAATCACAGCACTGATGCTTAAAGGTGAGTTTGGAGAGATCAGACTGAAAAAAGAAATCCGCCCTGTCGCAGAAGCCCAGGAACAAGAGGAACAAACAGAGGTGACCCCCCAGCAAAAAAGCGTGTGGTTATCTCAAGATGGAGAAGAGGCAGAGGCCAGTGAGGTCAATTCTGTGCTGTCCAAGTTGTCGAGTTTGAATTGTGATTCCTTTTTAGATGAAGAGAAAAAGCAGAACCTGGAAAATCCAGTTTACAACATCATAGCCCAAGGCTCCAAAGATTATCAATTGAAGATATTCCAGAACAAAGACCCCGAAGAGACCTATCCCTCGCTGTCTTCAGAAAATGCCCATGCTTTCTTTTTGACCAAATATGTGGCTGAAAGTTTGATGAAAAAACCGGAAGATATTTTCAAAATAGAGGACCGGGACAAGTAAAAAAGAGGAGAATTCAGTTAAGAAGCCAAAAGGGGGTCTCCAATGATGATGGCCAATAAAGCAAACTCCATTGTTTTTGCTGTCATTTTGTTTTTATTTTGGGTCAGTCTTATCCATGCAGGACAAGAAATATTGGAAGTCAATGCAGATACAGCGGCAGTGAGAAAGTCACCGGATATTGAGAGTCCTATTCTGGTGTTGATCTCTCAGGGAGAGAAACTAGCGTATAGGGGAAAAGAAAACAGCTGGTACCGGATATCTGTTTATTTGGAAGAGAAGGGGGAAGCTGTGGAAGGCTATATCCATTCCAGTTTTGTCAAGGTTTTGGTTGCGGCTCCCAATCAGCAGGAATCCAGAGAGAAAAGGGCCCCAGACGAGATTCAAGCCATCATGTCTTTGGAAAACATGGAATTTCAAAAATCTCGAAAAAGGACTTGGGTCGGCATCAAATTCAAATGCGGGGCTGGTTATATTCGGGCGGATGATATCAATGAAGGGACTGAGGGCTTTAATCAATTATGGACGGATTTTGGTGTTATTGGTGGGGGTGAAGTGAAAGGAGAGCTGACGCCCTTTCATATTGTGTATGACTTTGAAGGAGATATTGTTTTTTATATTTTACCATATATGGGGATCGGATTCGGTTCCGGGTACATCTACGGAAATCAGAAAAATGAGATGCTGTTGACTTTTCCAGGGACAGAAGGATCCTGGGTCATAGAGCCTGAAATCAGAGCAATCCCTCTTAGGGCAGGGCTTTATTTTCGGATTCCCCTTGGGGGGCATTCTTATTTCACCCTGGATGGGGGAGCGGGATGGTACATGGTGGATTATTTTTGGAACTGGAGAGGTGAGGGTGGCGCAGGATTCTGGATGGAGATGAATCAAGAAACATCTGCCCAAGATATGGGCTATCATGGTGGGATGGGATTTGAAATCGGGCTGGGCCCCCATTTTGCTTTTTTGCTAGAAGGAAGAGTTCGGTATGCCAAAATCAGTGGGTTTGAAGGCTCTCTTCAGTACAGAGACAGTTTTGGAAGTTCGGATGAGGATGAAGGGATCCTGTATTACTGGAAAGAAAAAATTATTTTTAACCAATACACATTTGTGTTTGTTTCCGAAAGTGACACTCCTTCTTACACAGGACTGGGAACTCCTGAATCTTTGAGAGAAGCCGTGGTTGACTTAACCGGAGTTTATATTCAAGCAGGATTTAAAATCAATTTCTGAGCCTGCGGTTATTGAGTCCATGAAATCAAGTTCCATAAAGACTTTGAATGATATTTCCTTTGCACCGCAATGTTCTCATAAAAAAGCCAGATCCATCGCCGAAAACATATATGGAATGGATGTGACCGCATCATCTCTTCCC
>WJMT01000016.1 GCA_014727835.1 Candidatus Aminicenantota bacterium
ACTGACTTGGTCATTCATCAAATCAGCCTGCATGTTGTTCATACATTGTCTTATGACCCATTCTCTTTTGAATTTTGATGTCGTATCAACCAATGAAGCTGGACGCTGAGCATGTTTGACCCACGGACGGAAGGAGTTGCGCAAGCGCTGAGAAAAACGAAGAGGAATGGCGTTAAAAACCTGAACGGAGCACAAGCCGTACCTTTTTTTTCATTCGGGAGAGACCCAAAACGGCATCAGATTCCATAGGACCTCATCTTTAAGCATCTGGAAGGTCCGGAGAACTTTTCGGACTTTTTGGTCAAACACAGACAGATCAGGAGAGGTTCTGGCTGCGGCAGCCCGGCCAAAAAAAGCATCCCACAAAGATATTTTTTTAGGCACAACATCAAACTTCACCTCTTCTTCAGGCGGGATTCCCGCCAAATCTTTGGCTATCTGAACAGCTTTGGAAAGGCCTCCTGTTTCATCAACAAGTCCCAGTCTCTTTGCCTGGCTTCCTGTCCAGACTCTTCCCCTGCCGATTTCATCAACTTCTTGTTTGGTCATACTGCGGTTGTTGGCCACTTTTGTGATGAAATGGTCATAGGTTTCCAGGATGGTGCCTTTGAGCAGATCTCTTTCTTCTTGGGTGAGAGGCCTGAACGTGGTCAAGATATCAGCTTTTTCACCAAAAGTGATTCTGTCCCCGGAGATACCCACTTTTTTGTAGAAATTTTCCATGTTGAATTTGGCAAAGATCACGCCGATTGAACCGGTTAAAGTCTGAGGGTGAGCCACGATTTTGTGTGCGGCCATTGAGACTTGATAGCCTCCGGAACCGGCCAGATCAGACATAGAGACCACTACAGGCTTTTTCTTTTTGGCCAGAGAGATCTCTCTCCAAATGGAATCGGACGCAGCCGCAGAACCACCGGGGCTGTCCACACGGAACACGATGGCTTTTACAGAGGAGTCCTTCCTGGCCTTCCGGATCCATCGGGTGACAGTCCGGCTTCCCATAATCGAATACGCCCCTTCCCCTGTAAGGATGGGGCCGATCCCATAGATCAGGGCTATCTTTTGGCCTCGATTCAGCCCCAAAGAAGAGGAGGAGGTCTTTAAATACCGGGAGTGACTGATTCGGTTTCTCTGGGTGTCTTTTCCGCTGATCAGATCCCAGAGTTCATCCTCGTAAAACACCTCATCCACCAGTCCGGCTTCCTTAGCCTTCCGGCCCAGAAAAAAAGCCTGGCTGAGAAGGCCTTTGAACTCTTGGGGTGTTTTTTCAATCTCTTGGGATACAGTATCAACATAGGTGGAAAAAATCTCTTGGTACAGGGATTCCATCATTTCCCTGTGTGCCGGTGTGAGACGGTCTTCGGCAAACATGTTGTATGCGGTTTTGTATTCCTCAACCCGTTCCACTTCAGCTTTGATACCGATTTTATCCAGCATTTTTTTCACAAAAGGGATGTAGCCTCCGATTCCATTGATGATCAGAATGCCCTCTGGATGAAGGATGACTTGGTCACAGGCAGAGGCCAGATAATATTCTTTATCCAGTTCATAGGATTCCTCAATATAGGCATACACTTTTTTCCCGGATTTTCTGAAATCCAGGACCATTTCTCTGATTTCATTGACTTTAGCCCAATCACATTGGAGGTAACCCAGTCTCAGCAAAACGCTGTCAATTCTGGGATCCACCTTAGCTTTGCGGATATTGGTCCACACATCATACATGGAAAGCGGGGGTTTCTGGCTGTAAAACAGGGAGAGAAAATGAGGAGAAGACTTTTCTTCGATCTCGCCTGAGAGATCGATCTCAAGACAGGAGCCGGATTTTACAGAAGGAGGTTTGGCAAATTCGTAATAAAGAAAAGAGACAAAGGTAGCAGCAAGAAGAATGAAAAATATCAGAAATATAATCAAAATGTATTTTCCTTTTTTCATAGGACACACTCCATCATTGGTTTACTGTAATATACGACATCTGAAAAAAATAGTTAAGTGAATTGCAAAGAGACAACACATTCCTGTTCATTGGTTTTTCACATTGCCAATGGAATGGATAATCCATATAATCATAGAGAAATCAGTTTGAATTCAGTATACAGACACAAAGGAAACCCAAATGAATGCCATTGAAGTGGAGAACATATCCAAAAGATACGGCCAATTTTTCGCAGTGGACAACTTGTCCTTCCAAGTGCCTGAGGCCAGTGTTTACGGGCTTCTGGGGCCTAATGGGGCGGGAAAGACCACCACCATCCGCATGATCATGAATGTTCTGATCCCGGACAAAGGGCGAATCCGTGTTCTGGGTGAAAAAATGAGCGAGGCCATGAAAACACGGATCGGTTATCTTCCCGAGGAAAGAGGCCTGTATCCCAAAATGAAGGTGGGAGAACTGCTGGTTTTTCTGGCAAATCTTAAGGATTTCCGGGGCCCTCAGGCCAAAGAAGCCATTGACAGCTGGCTGGACCGTTTTGACCTTCTCGAATGGAAGGAGAAAAAAGTAGAAGAGCTCTCACGGGGGATGCAGCAAAAAGTCCAGTTTATCGCCACAGTCATCCACAAACCAGAGCTCATTATCCTGGACGAACCTTTCTCCGGATTGGACCCGGTGAACACCAAGCTGCTCAAAGACATCATGCTGGAGATGAGGGACCAGGGAGTGACCATTATTTTTTCCACTCACCGGATGGAGCAGGTCGAGATGATCTGCGACAACATATGTCTGATCAACAAAGCCCAGAGTGTTTTGAAAGGAAACCTGGACCAGATCAAAAGAGAATACGGAAAAAACATGGTTATTCTGGAGTACGAGGGTGATTCCCGGCAGGTCAAACAATATCCGGGAACCGAGACTATTGATGACTATGGAAAATACATGGAGATCAAACTCAAGGACCAGGCTGATCCCCAGGAACTGCTGGCATCCTTAGCTGGAAAGATCAGGGTGGACCGTTTTGAAATCAAAGAGCCTACCTTAAATGCCATATTCATTGAGAAAGTGGGAGAGAAAAATGAGTAAGATACTGGCTGTCATCAAGAGAGAATACCTTCAGATCGTAAGGACCAAAGCTTTTGTTCTGGGGACTGTTCTCGGCCCTGTGATCATCGGGATGTTTATTTTTGTGCCTATTTTGATTTCTGTGATGTCTGTGGGCGATCAGGAGCGCATCGGAGTGGTCGATGCCAGCCAGGAAATTTATCAGGATCTGGAGAATCGGCTGGACTTCAAACTCAAAGACGGGCGGCAGAGATACATTCTGGAACAGTACAAAATGACCGCTGACTTGGATCAGCTTAAAGCGAGATTGAGTCAGATGGTTCTGGCCGGAGATATTTCTGCCTATATGGTGATTCCTGAGAACATCATAGAGGGAGGCACGGTTGAATTTGCTTCGGAACATGTCTCGGATTTTGAGAAAATCAGCAGCATCAACAAAGTGCTGAACACGGTCATCATTGAGAAAAGACTGAAAAATGCTGGATTAGATCCCGGAGAGGTTTCTGGATACATGAAGCAGGTCCAATTCAAAACCCAGAAAGTCACTAAAAAAGGGGTGGAAGAAGACACAGGCGGCACTTTCATCATTTCCTATATCCTTGTGCTGATACTTTACATGACCCTGCTTTTTTACGGTCAGCTCATTTTGAGAGGAGTGATCGAAGAGAAAAGCTCCCGGGTGGTTGAGATCGTGCTGTCTTCCCTCAAACCTGCCCAGCTTATGGCCGGAAAGATTATGGGAATCGCGGCTGTGGGTTTGACTCAGTATCTGATCTGGGCTGTATTTGGATGGGCCCTGTCCTCTTACAGCGGGTCCCTGGTCAACAGTGTGTTTCCACAGGCTTCCGGATTCAAGATCCCCTCCATCCCTCCTTATGTGTTTGTCTATTTTGTGGTCTTTTTTATCCTCGGTTATTTTTTATTTGCCACTCTTTATGCAGCTGTTGGTTCTACTGTCAATTCAGAAAAAGAAGCCCAGCAGCTGGGCACTCCTTTGACTATGATGCTGGTGATCCCCATTCTGCTGATGATGTTTGTGATGCGCTCGCCTGACAGCACTTTGTCCGTGGTGTTATCTCTATTTCCGTTTTTCTCGCCCATCTTGATGCTCCTCCGAATCTGCATCCTGGTTCCTCCGTTCATCCAGATATTTGGCTCCATTGCTCTTCTGATCGGGACCACAGTGGGAATGGTTTGGCTCGCAGGAAAGATTTACCGTGTGGGTCTTTTGATGTACGGGAAACGCCCCAGCTTACCAGAGATCGTCAAGTGGATCCGTTATAAATAACGAAGAATGATTCCTTGTTTCTCAAACTCACCTGCCTATTCTAAAATACAGTGCCGTCATACCTGTTACCCTTTTTTTGTCAAGAATCATCCCTGTTTTCTATGGTTTGACAGACCTGACAGAGTGTGCTATATTTGTAATTGTTTATAATTATTATAGAAATTATAGGAAAAGGAACTCACACCTTAATCATTCAACAGCTTTTAAGACAAAAGTTTTCATCTCATGCCTAAAGCCAAAGCCCACCCCAAAGACAAAACATCAGAGCCTCAAGCGGCTCTGAACATCCGCCGCTTGGACCTTCCTATCACCGGGATGTCGTGTGCGGCCTGTGCGTCTAGAGTGGAGAAAAGCATTTCTCAGCTCAAAGGTGTTGATAAGGCCTCTGTTAATTTTGCCAATTCCAAAGCATCTGTGGAATTCAATCCTTCTGAAATCAAAGTCAGCCGCATAAAAAACGCTGTGGAAAAGGCCGGTTATGGAGTCCAGGAAGAACCGATCAAAAGCCGGGAAAAGCAGATCCAGGAACAGCACCTGAAAAAACTTTCCGCCTTAAAGGTCCGTCTCACAGCAGGGATTTTTTTTGCTGTATTGGTGTTTTTAGGGAGTTCCTCCCAGTGGTTTCCCTGGATGCCTTCTTTTATGAAACATCCTTATTTTCTTTGGTTAATGGCCACCCCGGTCCAATTCTGGATCGGATGGCCTTTTTATCAGGGAGCCTGGAATGCTTTAAAGCACAAAACCGCAGAAATGAACACCTTGATAGCGGTGGGTTCATCAGCCGCTTATTTATACAGCGCAGCAGCCATCCTTTTTCCTTCCTTTTTTGCTTCCGGAGGAATCAAGCCCCATGTTTATTTTGACACCTCTTCCATGATCATAGTGATCATCACATTAGGAAGGATGCTGGAAGCCCGAGCCAAAAAGCGCACTTCAGAGGCGGTGCGCAAGCTGATGGACCTCAAGCCCCAAACCGCCCGGGTGATTCGAAAGGGAAAAACAGTGGATATTCCTGTGGACCAGGTCCAAGTCGGAGATGAGATCCAGATCCGTCCGGGAGAGCGGATTCCGGTGGATGGGACTGTGATCAAAGGGATATCTTCTGTGGATGAGTCCATGATCACAGGGGAAAGCATGCCGGTTACGAAAAAAAAGGGGAATGAGGTCATTGGAGCCACCATGAACAAAACCGGAAGCTTCCAATTCAAAGCCACAAAAGTAGGCAAAGAGACCGCCTTGGCCCAGATCATTCAAATGGTGGAGCAAGCTCAGGGCTCCAAGGCTCCCATACAGAGGCTGGCTGATAAAGTGGCAGGATATTTTGTCACCATAGTCCTTATGATCGGAATGGTGACATTTGCGGTTTGGGCTGTATTTGGTCCTGAACCAGCACTGACTTTTGCTGTTTTGAATTTTGTGGCAGTGATGATCATTGCCTGTCCCTGTGCCATGGGTTTGGCCACTCCCACTGCCATTATGGTCGGAACAGGAAAGGGAGCTGAAAACGGGATCTTGATCAAAGGCGGGGAAACATTGGAAACAGCTTATAAAGTCAACACCATTGTTTTTGATAAGACAGGGACTCTGACCAAAGGCCAGCCTGAGGTCACAGATGTGGTCCCTGTGAATTCATTTTCCGAGCAGAAGCTGCTGTTCTATGCAGCCAGCGCTGAGCTCGGTTCTGAGCATCCCTTGGCAGATGCCTTGGTCAGAAGAGCCCGGGAAATGAAGATCTCCCTCCGGCATCCGGAACGATTCCAGGCATTTGAAGCCCGGGGGATCGAAGCCATAGTGGATGGAAACCAGGTGGTGCTGGGGACCCGGAATTTCATGGAAGAAAAGAAAATCCCTTTCCAGGACCTCTTCAAAAAAGCAGAAGCACTTGCCGGACAAGGCAAAACCCTGGTCTTTGCCTCTGTGGAGGGAACATCTGCGGGTCTTATCGGAGTGGCCGATTCCCTCAAATCCAGTGCTCTCAAATCAGTCAAAGACCTCAAGCACATGGGAATGGAAGTGGTCATGCTGACCGGAGACAACCAGAGAACAGCCCAAACCATTGCTCAAAAGGCAGGGATAGATCAGGTCATTGCCGAAGTCATGCCCGGAGATAAAGTGAAAACAGTCAAAGATTTTCAGAACAGGGGAAAAATAGTGGCAATGGTGGGTGATGGAATCAATGATGCACCGGCTCTGGCGCAGGCAGATATCGGGATTGCTATTGGATCTGGGACAGATGTGGCCAAGGAAGCATCAGATATCACCTTGATCAAAGGCGACCTGAATGATGTGGTCTCAGCTGTGCGGCTCAGCCAGAAAACCATCCGCACCATAAAGCAGAATCTGTTCTGGGCTTTTTTCTACAATTCCGTTGGAATTCCTGTGGCTGCCGGAGTGCTGTATCCGTTTTTCGGAATTCTTCTCAATCCCATCATTGCAGCGGCTGCTATGGCCTTCTCTTCAGTCTCTGTGGTGACCAATTCACTCCGCCTCAAAAAATCCTAAAATACAGGAATAAAATACGGGG
>WJMT01000121.1 GCA_014727835.1 Candidatus Aminicenantota bacterium
GGAGGAGAAATCGTAGTGTCCGGACCTCCTGAAATATGCCTGGATTCAAAAAAATCACACACCGCCCGCTATTTAAAAAAATATCTCAAAACATAAATCTTCCCACCTGAAAACATCGACATTTTTTTATGAATAATGCAGGCTAGCCTGGATTATTCACGAGTCAAGATTGCGGCAGATGCAAGGCACAGGGCATGAAGTCGCGGTCCTTCACTGCGAATGCCCTGTAACAAAGCAGATGCCGTAAGATGGACTCGCCTGAAAGGTCAAATATGCATGCATTAAAATAAAATTCATAACAAGAATTCAATGCATCATAATGCTTTTGATGAATAAGTCATTGCAAAGAGTGCTAATCATGATAAATATGTATGAAAATGCATGCATATTTTATGAATAGTCCAGGCTAGATGCGCCACCAGTATGAAAATTTGATAAAATAATATCTTCCCTGACTGCGGAAAATCTCCTCATTATCTTTTTCCCGATTGTCATCCATACCTAAATAAAAGACGGTCCCGGGTCTCAGCTCATAGCTCAGAAGCACACTGTTGTAAAGGTCTCCGTAGTAATCATTGTAATCCGTGATGACTCGTAAAGACAGAGTGCGGGATAACTGATAGGAAACCCTCTGGCTTATCAGATTGATCCCATACATCCTCTCCCCGCCTTTGCTCTCTGAGAAGGTTTCTTTCCTGTAATTATAAAACACTCTCAGATTCCTCAATGGTTTGAATGTGGCCATCACACCGAAAGATGTTTTATATCCCAAATAGGGATTCTCTGAATAATAAATACCATCTCCAAAAGAAAAAGATATATTTGCGGAAAACCAGGAAAAAGGTTCAGAATTGATATGGGACCGGAAAGTCTTTTTTTGAAAATCGATCCCTTTATATCTCTCCAGTTCAGTGGTGTATCCTCCGTAGATAAACGAGTTTCTCCATCCGCTGATAAAGCCCCCGACCCTGATTTCATCATCAGTCAGTGTGTTGTCAAAGTCATAAATCCTCTTGTATTCAATGGAGGGACGGATGCTGACAATGACATCGTTCTGAGGGAGGATATTGTACCCTATCCGGGTTCTGAACATACGGAGGTCTTTTCTCCTGAAAAATCCCAGGGATGATTCAAATTCTTCAGGAAGACTGGTGTATTCTGCGGATACATTCCAGTACCGGGACACATGGGAGAGGTTGAAATTCATGGCAGGGACAATATCTGTTTTTTCATCCTGAACCTTGCTGGAAGATCCCACCACTTGGAATGAAAACCGGTAGTATTTCTTGAATTTGAAATGAGCATCCACTCCGCCGATGCGGTTGTAATTATCAAACATCGAATTCCACCCGCCCCCTGTTTCTTTATCCATAAGAATAAATCCTATGTATGACTCTGAAAAGATATCATGTTTGAGCCGGAAGACATTGACCATCCCGTGCTTCAGACTCTCCTGATAAGAGCTTGAAGTGTTTGGGATGTCAATCACAGAAGGGGTTTCATCAAAAACGTTTAAAAATCCCAGGCTTGTTTTCCCCACTTTTCCGGTGAGTTTCAATCCCCAAAGAGGATTGATGATGGTCCGGGTATAAAGAAGTTCCATGGGTGTGTCAAAAATGTCTTTCCCCTCCAGGAAAAACGGTCTTTTTTCAGGATAGTAAAGTTCATACCTTTGATTGACATCCACTTGGGGTATATCCGCTTCGATCTGGCTGAAATCCGGATTCAATGTGAGATCTGCGGTCAAATCAGATGTGATTCCGTATTTCAAATTGAGCCCGGGCTTGGGTTTGAGACTTTCGCCGTCTGTCTTTCGTCCGGTCACCACGGGCATCAATTCCAAATTCTTTCCGCTCTCCAGATCCCCTTGGATCTGCAGAGTTCCTGCCTGGGTAAGAAATCCATTCACATCCCTGGAACGAGGAGCCCAGTAGATCTCTTCATTTTTCCTCTGGATTTCCCTTTGTATCTGAAGCCCCCATTTTTGGGTGGGCGAATCCGGAAACCGAAGACTCTTAAAGGGAATCTGAATTTCTATAGTGTATCCCTTCTCATCAATCTTGGCATTTGAAAGGAAAAAAGTATCCCAAGTTTTGTCGATTTTTTCAAAACCGCCCCCTGGTCTTCGGCGATGGAATTCATTATAAATCCCATCAGACTGCACACCGCAGGGATTGACCTGAAATGTAAATGCTCTTTTTTTATCTAAAAACGTGTCCAGGTATATGGTGATCTGGTCGTCACCTTGAACTTTATCTCTCTTGCAGAGGTTGGCTCTGATGGCTTTGGGCCTGGAGTCATAGCATCTCACAGCCACATAAAGATTTTTTCGGTCATAGCCGATATAGGCCTCTGTTTTTTCCGAAGGGACACTTCCCTCTGCAGGCTCAAATTGAGTAAAGTCTTTGAGCAGAGCGGCCTTTTGCCAGAATCTGTCATTCAAATGTCCGTCGATTTTGGGGGGCGTGGAAGACACGGCTGCATCGACATGATAATTCGCGTTGCTCTCTGCAGAAAAAACAGACACAGCAATCCAGGAAAATAAGAGGAGAATGAATAGGGATTTCAGAATGCGGTCCAACATATTATCTCAAAATGAATGTTTTTTCCTTTGTAAAACCAGGATATCAAAAAAGATATAATAAAGGTTTTTTTATTTTATGTCCATAATAGAGATGTTTTTTTCCTCCAAACTGATGCCCAAATCTCTGTAAAGTTGGGCTAGAGACAGCTTGTAGTCAATGGCAGCTCCCATCTCAGCTGTTCGGGCATCTGCAAGGGCTTCTTGCGATTGAAGCACCAAATAATTGGTGCTCAGACCGACTTTGAATTTTTCTTCTTCAGCTTCCAACTGCTTTTCAGCCAATTCCCGGGCGGCCTTGTAAGCTTGAATCCTTTCATAATTGGTGGCCACATTACGCACAGCAATCTTGATGTCCCGAAATACCTGCTGTTCCTGGTTTTTCAGCTGAATTTTGGCTTTCTCTAAGTTCAGTTTGGCTTGTTGGTGCTGGGCTCGGGAAAGAATATTACTGATCGGGATATCCAGAGTCAAACCCACAGACCAGTTTTGATATCTGAATGCAAACACATCAGAGAAGGAATCTCCAATGCCTCCGGGAACAGTGCCCACCACCCGGCCGGTAAGGGGATTGTCATTCAGATACAAGATCTGGTCCCCTGAGACTCCCGGACTCCAGTAAGAGGCTGTCAGGTCCAATCCAGGAAGCAGCTGATTCTTGGTGTAACTGAGATCGATTTCACTGTTTTCCAGCCCGATCCGGGAAGCAGCTAAATCAGGGCGGTTCTGCATGGCCGTTGCCAGCGCTTCATCCAGACTGATATCAACTCTGGTGTATTCAGGCCTGTCAGTGGGAATTATAGTCGCGCCTTTGGGGGCTTCCATATCTGCAGATATATTGATGATGGTTTTTAACCGATCTTCGCTGTTCTTGACCTCAGATTCAGCAGCCAGAATATCAGCCTGGCGCTGAGCCACTGTGGCCTGTGCCTGGACGATTTCAATGGGAGCCATGGCACCCACTTCCACTGACCTTTTGTTTTTTTCCAACAGGTCCTGTGCCAGTCTCAAAGACTGTTTTTGAACCTCAAGGTTTTCAATGGCTTTGACCAAATTCCAATACGCCTGCTCCACCTCATAGATCTGTTCCTGGAGGGCTCTCTCTAGTTCCTCTTCTGACATGGCCAGCTGGTTTTGTGCCACAATGATGTCTTTCCGGCTGATATTCAAACCAAATCCTTTGAGAAGGGGCTGAGAAAAATCAAAACTCAGATTACTGGAGTATCTGGGATTTATGGTCTGGAAATTTCTGTTGGTATCATACATAGATCCATCCAGCGATAAGCTCAAGCTGCCTCCTGTAGGAAGCTGCTGTGAAATCTCTGTGGAAAATCGGCTGAAGTTCGTCTTTAAAGTATCTTCAGCATCAAGAAAAGAATAGGACGCCGAGTTTTCATCCCGAAGGTTGTAGTTCATAGACAGAGTCGGAATGAATTTTTCCTTTGCCTGGTCTACGGAAACTTGGGCTAATTCCGGATCAATCAATTCCACTTGAATATTCAGGCTGTTTTTTAAAGCTTTAGCCAGACACTCTTTCAACGAAAGCTGGATCACATTGGGTTCACTTTGAGCATTCAGGAACAAGGAAATCCCTGCAAAGAGCAGTAAAATTATGGTTGTTTTTCGCATTTGCATAATGTCCTCCTAAAAATCAATCTCATTTGACCGAATTATGTTTTATTATAATCTATTCAATATGACTTATCCCGTTATATCTATTCATACCGAAGCGCATCAATAGGATCCAGCTTGGATGCTTTCCGAGCCGGATAAAAACCAAAGAAAATCCCCACCGAACCGGCGAATAAAAAGGCCAGCAGGATAGAACCCATAGACACCGATGTTTCCATACCGGCAAATTGAGAGATCAAGCGTGAGCTTCCCACGCCCAGAACAATTCCCAATAGCCCTCCCATCAGGCTCAGCACAATGGCTTCAATGAGAAACTGGAGCAGAATATCCCTTTCTCTGGCTCCCACAGACATCCTGACTCCGATCTCCCGGATCCGTTCTGTGACTGAGACCAGCATGATGTTCATGATCCCGATGCCACCCACTAAGAGAGAGATGGAAGCAATTCCGCCAAGTAAAATGGTGAGAACCTGAGTGGCTTCTGAGGCCCCTTCCTGTATGTCTGCCATATCCCTGACATTGAAATCATCTTCCGCACCCGGAGCGATTTTGTGTCTGATCCTCAAAATCTCTTCAATGTGCTCTTGGGCCTCAGCTGTCACTTTTCCATTCACTGCAGACACATCTATGGACTGAACATGATCTATCCCCACTAGTCTGGTCTGAGCTGTAGTATAGGGGATAAAGATCACATCATCTTGACTGAACCATCCGGATGCTCCTTTGGATTTCATGGTGCCAATGACCCTGAAAGGGATCTTTTTTATTCGAATGACCTGCCCGATAGAATACATGCCTTCAAACAGATTGTTGTTGACCTCACTTCCCAGCACACAGACTTTTTGGCCGCTTCGGACCTGGGATTCACTGAAAAAGACTCCTTCATCGATCTCCCAGTTTCTGATCAAGGGATAATGATGGCCCACTCCATAGATGGAAGTGTTCCAGTTTTTATTGGCATAGATGACCTGTGTCCTGGTGTTGACATTAGGAGACACATATTGGATCAGATCACTGTTTTCAACAAGGGCCTTGGCATCTTCTTCAGTGAGAGTATCATAAGAACCTCCTCCTCCATGACGCCCCCGGAACTGTCTGCTTCCGGGCCTCACAAAAAGAAGGTTAGTCCCCATCTCACTGAACCGAGCTTCCACTTCCTCTTTAGCGCCCTGTCCGATGCTCACCATGGCGATCACAGCTCCCACGCCGATGATGATCCCAAGAGCGGTCAGAAATGTGCGCATTTTGTTCCGGCCCAATGCTTTGAGAGCCACTTTGATGGTCCTTAATATCTTCATGTCTCCCTCCTCTTTTCATTTTCAATAAGGCCGTCCCGCAAATGGATGACTTTTTCCGCATAGACCGTAACTTCCGGGTCATGAGTGACCAGAACAACCGTGATCCCGCTCTTCTCATGAAGACTCTTAAAGACCTCCATGATGTCAATTCCGGTTTTGGTGTCCAGATTTCCTGTGGGTTCATCCGCCAGAATCAGGGAGGGGTGATTGACCAGTGCCCTGGCAATGGCCACTCTCTGCTTTTCTCCACCGGACAACTGATTGGTTTTGTGATCTTCTCTTCCTTTAAGCCCCACCTGCTGGAGTGCTTTTTGTGCTCTTTCCCTGGTCTCTTTGGCTGAGACATTGGAATAGACCAGAGGCAGCTCCACATTTTCAAGGGCTGAGGTCCGGGCCAAAAGATTGAAATTCTGAAACACAAATCCGATCCTTTTATTCCGAATACCGGCAAGGCGGTTTTTGTCCAGCTTGGAAACCAATTCGTTTTCCAGATAATATGTTCCTGAAGTGGGCTTGTCCAAACAGCCGATGACATTCATCAACGTGGATTTCCCCGAACCTGAGGGACCCATGATGGCAATCATGGCGCCCCGTTTTATAGTGTAGGAAATGCCTTTGAGGGCATCCAATTTATTTTCACCCATCACATATGTCTTAGTGATGTTTTCCAGTTTTATGATGTTATTGTTTTCACTCATTTTCTTTTCCACTCATTAGCGGAGCATCCTCATCATAGGCGGACCACCTCTTCTTTCTTCACTGGCTTGGCCTTCATCAACAATGACTTCCTGATCTTCTTTTAAATTGCTGCTTTTGATTTCAGTGTACACATTATCTGTGACTCCAGTACGTATAAACATGACCTTGAGTTTACCGCTCTCATCCTGGACCCAAACACTCGCCACATCTCTTCTTCTATTTTGAGCAGAACCCAACATCATTCTTTGACTTCCCGGTTCAGAAGAGCCGACTTTTTTCTGAGGAGTTCGCTCTCCTTCTGCTTTTGACTTTGCTCTCATTTCAGCAAACACTTCCATCATGGTCTCTTGAGGAGGACTGTATCTCAAGGCTGAATTGGGAATCCGAAGAGCGTTTTTGGCTTCGCCCACGATGATAGAAACCGTAGCAGTCATGCCGGGCCTTAATTTCAGTTCAGGATTTTCCACATTCACGATGGTGGGATAAGTCACCACATTGGATTCAACCACAGCAGAATATCTCACTTGTTCGACTTCGCCTATGAATTCTTCATCAGGAAACGCATCCACTGTGAATGTCACCTTCTGGCCCTCCTTGACTTTTCCGATATCTGCCTCATCCACTTCACATTCCACCTGCATCTTAGTCAGGTCATTGGCGATTTGAAAAAGCACCGGAGCTTGAAAACTGGCAGCAACCGTCTGACCCACATTATAATTGCGGTTGATCACCACTCCATCAATAGGAGACTGGATAATCGTATGAGAGAGGTCCACTTTGCTTGATTCAAGTGATTGTTTTGACTGCTCCAGGCTGGCCTCAGCCTGCTGCAAACTGGCCTTGGCATTGAAATAATCAGCTTCCGCATTTTCCTTTTCTTCAGTGGAAACCAAATCTTTGTCAAAGAGCTCCAGAGTCCTGTCCATTTGCTTTTTTGCGATTTGAAGGCTGACTTCAGCTTTTTCTAGATTGGCTTTGGCACTGAGATAATTGGCTTGGCGTTGATTGACCTGAGTTTGAAACAGTTCCGGATTGAGTTTGGCGATCACCTGACCTTTTTCTACCCGAGAATTGAAATCCACAAAAATCTCCGAGATCTCACCCGATACTTGACTTCCTACATCCACGATGGTCACCGGATTCACCTCTCCTGTGGTGTCAACCAGAGCTACGATATCGCCTCTATCCACTTTTTCCTTAAAATAAACCATTCCATTAGAGCCGTTGCCCTTAAATAAGGTGAAGAATAAAATCACTCCGATAATAACGATTCCGACTAAAGAAATGATGATAGTTTTCTTTTTCATGTGTTCCTCCTATTTCTTTTCACTGTTTAATGGATCTTTGGATCTATCTTCCCCTCTTCTATCTGGCCTTCTCCTGTCTTTTAAGTATTTTTTCAAGTATCTTTCGATCATTCCATCAAATTTTACCTTTTGCTCATCATTGAGAAGATTTTTAATGTCTTTAAGGAGCTGCTTTCTTATGGAAGAAAACTGCCTTCCGACCTGATGTCTCATCTCATCCAGTTTTTTCTCTGTGTTTTTAAAAATTTCCCGGATTTTTTGTTCCTGGCTCTCATCCAGATCCAGCTCTTTGGACATGTCTTCAAGAGTTGGAAAATGACCCGACGGTCTCCGCCCGGGAGGGGACCTTTTGAACTCTTTTTTTAAGAAATATTCATCCAGCAAAATACCGCCCACCACCCCAGCTGCAAATACGATGATGAATGAGCAAATGATGATGATCTTATATTTGTTGTTCATGGAAAATATCTCCTTGCTCCGTTTTCTCCGTTTATAGAAGTAAAAATGAGATGAATGTTCTCATTTTCAATTTTTCCTTCTTCAAGAAGAGGCAGGCTGTCTGCAAAAGGATTCTGGTTCTGCAAAAGAATTTCTGCCCGGCTCAATTCTTTCTGCTCAGAAGGGCCAAAATAGGATACCAGGGATGCGAATAAAACAAGAAGGACTAGGGAAATAGGAATGGCTCTCACTCCCCATTTTTTCCAGATCAGCCAGGATTCATAACTCTGCTCTCTTTTCAGCTTGGGCTTTAAGCGAGTCCAAAAATAAGGTTTGGGTTCAAGAGAGGCAGTGTCTTTCAGCAATCCAAGAATGCTCTGGTATTCTTCCTGCTTCTGCCGGCATTCAGAGCATTCCTTCAGATGCTCCAAAAGGCATTTTTCTTTACCAGGCTTTAAATCCTGGTCCAAAGACCTGGATATCAATCTCTCTGCTTTTCTACAATTCATGCTTCCCTCCTAAATAAACTCAAGTAAGGAGCCATCATTGTTCTCAATTTTTTTCGTGCCCTAAACAGACGAGAGTCCACAGTTCCCGGGGAAATTTTGAGAATCTCCGCGATCTCTGAATACGATTTTCCCTGAATATCCCTGAGTGTGAGAATGACCCGGTGTTTTTCTGGCAGTTTTTTGATGTGGTCTTGAATAAGTTTTATTTTGTCCTGAGTTTCCATTTGTCTTTCAAAATCATGGGCATTCAGGACTTTCATGCTGTCTTCAAGTCTGACTTCTTCTTTAGCTGATTGTTTTCGATAAAAATCCTTTATGGTGTTAACAGCGATTCGGTAAAGCCATGTACTGAACTTGGATTTCAGATTGAACCTGGGAAGAGCCCGGTAGGCTTTGATAAACACTTCCTGTGCCAGATCATCCGCAGTTTCTCTGTTGTTTATCATGCTGTATGCCAGATAAAACATTTTATTCCTATATTTTTTTACAAGGCGCCCAAAAGCGTCCTGGTCTCCTTTTTGAGCGGACTGAATGAGTTCTTTTTCTTCCATAGACAATTTTCAAATCTGATAACCTCTGTCACACATTTAGACGAAAGGCCGGAAAAAAACTTCCATTTCTTCTCCCCAGAGGTTCAGGATACAAATTCCAGTTTACCCTACTTGCGCTCAGCCGTCCACTCCACTGAGCCAAACCGGCCCATTTCCACTGTGCCTGACATGGAATCGCCTTCCACTAACCCTGAATAAGTGGATGTGAATTCTCCTCTGGGAGTGCTTCGGGTGAGTGTCCACTCAATGTCATCACCTGTAATGGTGCCTTCTCCGGTGATCTCTCCTCCCCCTCGTCCTTCCATGGTCACAGTGATTGATTCTCCGTCTTGCTCAAAATGAACATTCCGAGTGAACTCTCCTCTTTGTGTCTGCATGGTCAATTCCCAATCTCCGGAAACACCTGTATCCTGCCCGTTGAGTCCGAATGTCAACAATGACAAAACCACAATAATCGATAAAAAGATCTTTATTTTCAATCATTCCTCCTTATCTTTTCTATTTAGACGCAGCTCAATCCTCTTTTCTTCCAAATCATCTGAGTTTTTTGAAAAGATCGAGAAAAATAAACTCGATGAAACTCCAGCAGGGTTGAGCGGATCGAATCTCAAGAAAACTTGACAACTTTGCTGGTATAAGCCAAAATTCTTGGTTATGGTTAAAAGGCAAAAACATCCTTTTGATGCTTTTTTGAAGCTCAAAAACATACCCACTGTCTGGTGTCCCGGATGCGGGATCGGGATTGTGGTCAACACATTTATCCAAACCCTAAAAAAGATGGGACTTGAGGCAAATCAGATCACCCTTATCTCTTCTGGGATCAGCTGCACGGGAAAGATCAGTGATCACCTCAATTTCAAAACCGTGGAATCAGAAAATCCCTTTGAAGAGGCGGCAGAGTTCAAACAAAAAAATCCTCAATCCCGGGTGGTTTTGTTTTTCAATGATAATGATTTGATCGTATCCGGTACAAAAGGTCTGATCCAATCCTGTGAAGCAGGACTGGAAATCTTAGCGGTCCTTATCAACAGTTTTGTCTGCAATGTCCTCTTTTTCCATAAAAAATATCAAGGCATTTCTGAAAAAATATTCAATCTTCCCCGCCTGATGAACCATCACGGAGCCTCCTATATCGCAAGGTGGACTCCTCTTCACTGCCGAAGGCTTTCCTATTCCATAAAAGAGGCTCTGTCCAAACCAGGGTTTTCTTTCATTGAAGTCATTTCCCCATGTCTGATGTATTATGCCAGCAGCGGTTATGAGGGAAAAACCATTGACAGGATGGGTTGTTATCTGGAAAATGCTAAAATTAATAACGAGAGTCCTATGAAGGACCTCACTGTTGAAGATCTCGACCACATCGTCATAGGAAAGTTTTTAGATAGGTCATAATGGCTGTTAAACAAAAATCCAGTTCTCTTGAGAATCTATTCCATCCCACAGATGCCTTCCTGATTTCTGACATATTCCCGACCGTCTGGTGTCCGGGATGCGGCATCGGAACTGCGGTCAACAGTTTTTTTGAAGCCTGTAAGGAAAAAGATATAGACAGAGAAGACCTCTACATCCTCAGTGGAGCGGGGTGCACCGGTAAAATATCAGAATTTCTGTCCCTTTCCTCTGAATCCATAACAGATGGGCACATCATTGAAAAAGCAGTTCACATCAATGAAAACGATCCAGATAAAAAAATCGTTCTCTTTCTCAATAATGCAGATTTTCTGATTTCAGGAGGAGAAGAGCTCAAAAAAGCCCGAAAAAAAAAGCTCAATGTGCTGATCGTGTACATCAACAACTTTATCTATGCATTGAGCCGGGACAAAGCTGTTCCCATGACTCCTTATATGCGCAAATCCACCCTGGGAGAATTTGAGATTCCCTATAATATTCCTTATATGGCCCATTCCATCGGAGCTTCGTTTGTTGCAAGATGGACTCCCATAAGAGCGGGCTGGATGAAGCAGTCCTTTGTGGAATCTTTTTCTGTTAAGGGTCTTTCTGTGATCGAAATCATTTCGCCATGTTTGATCTATGATGCCAATACAGGGAGAATCCTTGATCCCGTAGAAAGGATGGCGTTTTATAATGACTTTTCTGAAATCCGTTTTTGGGTCCCCATTAAAGATCTTGACATCCGAAGACAGAAAAAAATTATTGTAGGCAAGTTTCTAGACCAAGACAGAATCCATGACAAATAAAGGCCAAAAAGTCAAAATATTTGTTTTGAAAGACAGATGCAAGGGCTGCGGTATCTGTGTGGCTGTATGCCAAACCGAAGTTTTAAAGCTCTCAGACGAAAAAAACAAGGATGGGCAAAGGCATCCCGTTGTCATTGACGAGGAGCAGTGCCTGAACTGCGGATTGTGCGAGATGTTCTGTCCTGACTTTGCAATATGGACAACCAAAGAAAAAGAAGAGGTTCTGGGATGACGCACCCCATCGCACACAAAAGGCAGTTGAGCCCTGACACATATCAGATCAGGATCAAAGCAGATCATGTGGCCAACAAATTCAAGCCCGGACAATTTGTGATCCTTCGCATCCATGAAAAGAGCGAAAGAATCCCTCTCACTGTTTCCGATGTGGACACCAGTGAAGGGACCATCACCCTGATTTACCAAGTGGTGGGAAAGTCGACCATGGAGCTCAGTACTTTGGGCACAGGAGATGCCATCCTCAACTGCGT
This sequence comes from Candidatus Aminicenantota bacterium, assembly GCA_014727835.1. Classification (GTDB taxonomy): domain Bacteria; phylum Acidobacteriota; class Aminicenantia; order Aminicenantales; family Aminicenantaceae; genus WJMT01. The sequence continues at coordinate 11,702 of WJMT01000121.1, forward strand.
GGGGCCGCTGGGCAATCCCACAGAAGTGAAACATTTCGGCAGAGTCATCTGTGTAGGGGGAGGAACAGGAATCGCGTGCATCTATCCCATTGTCAGAGCCCTGGCAGAGGCTGACAATGAAGTGATTTCAATTCTGGGTGCCAGGACAGAAAAAATGCTGATCTTGGAACATGAAATCAGTGAACTCAGTGACAAGACCTATCTCTCTACAGATGACGGCTCCAAAGGGCATCATGGATTTGTGACTGAAGTCCTTAAAGACATCATAGCCAAGGAGCACAAGACAAAACCTTTCCAGCGGATCATTGTGATCGGCCCTCCTCAGATGATGAAAGCAGCCGCTGATGTGACCCGTCCCTGTCACATCAAAACCATTGCCAGTCTGAACACCATCATGGTTGACGGCACTGGTATGTGCGGATGCTGCCGCACTTATGTCAATGGGGACATGAAGTTGGCCTGTATTGACGGACCTGAATTTGATGCCCATAAAGTGGACTTTGATGGAGTTATAAGCCGTTTATCTATGTTTCAAGAAAAAGAGGCTCAAGCCTACAAAGATTTTAAGAAAAGGAAACCTTCCCAATGATCAAACTCGGCGGAACCAGAGTCCCTATGCGGGAGCAGAAACCAGAGGAACGGATAAAGAATTTCAAATCAGTTCCTCTGGGATACAGTGAAGAAGAGGTCATCAAAGAAGCCCAGAGATGCATTCAATGCAAAGGCCTTCCCTGTGAAACAGAGTGCCCCATCAACATGAAAATATTGGAGATGATCAGAGAGATCGCCAACCGCAATTTTAAAAGAGCTTTTTTCATCATCAAGGAAGACAATCCCATTCCCGCTATTACAGGACGCGTCTGCCCTCAGGAAAATCAGTGCGAAGGAGTCTGCCCTCCCTATAAACGGGGACACGGGATCAATATTGGAAAACTGGAAGCTTTTGTTGCGGACTGGGCCCGCGAAAAAGGGATCAAAGAAGAATTCCACATCAAGAAAACTCCGGAAAAAGTGGCAGTGATCGGGTCCGGACCTGCAGGGATCAGCTGTGCAGTGGATTTGAGAAAATTTGGTTTTCAAGTCACCATGTACGAAGCCCTGCACAAAGCCGGTGGTGTCCTTCAGTACGGAATTCCAGCCTTCCGGCTTCCCACCGAAGTGGTGGACTATGAGATCCAATATTTAGATGAAATCGGTGTTGATATCAAACTCAATTTTTTTGTGGGGCAGAATATCAAATTCAATGAGCTGAGAGAAGAGTTTGATGCCATATTTCTTGCCACAGGGGCTGGGGCTCCTTTTTTTATGGATATCGAAGGGGAGAGCCTTAAAGGCGTTTATTCTGCCAATGAATTTCTCATAAGAGTCAATCTTATGAAAGCCTATAAATTTCTGGACTTTGATACTCCCATTGTGTGCAAGGGGCCTGTGGGGATTATTGGGGCTGGAAATGTGGCCATGGATGCGGCTAGATGCGCATTGAGATTGGGAGTGGAAAAAGTATATATTTTATACAGACGGACCAAAAAGCAGTCCCCTGCCAGAGACGAAGAAATCCAGCATGCTCTTGAGGAAGGCATGCTCCTTAAGGAACTCATCTCTCCAAAAAAATTTGTGGGAGACGAAGACGGGTGGTTGAAGGAAGTGGAGCTGTTTCAGATGGAGCTGGGGGAAGCGGATAAAAGCGGCCGACCCCGTCCTATCAAAATAGAGGGAAGCGAATTCAGATTGAAAATGAACACCATCGTGGAAGCATTGGGTTCCATGCCCAATCGATTATTTCTTTCCAGGGCCCCGGAACTGGAAGTGAATAAATGGGGCCAGATCAAAGTGGACCACAACCTGATGACCAACATCAAAGGTGTTTATGCAGGGGGAGATGCGATACGGGGAAACGCAACCGTCATCCTGGCCTTAGGAGATGGAAGAAAAGCAGCTCAATCGATCCGCAAATATATCAGCAGCAAATCCCGCAGCTAATATCCTGAAATAGAATAAAAATCTTTTCTATATTTTTTGGAGCTGAATGCGATTATTGAGAGGCATCTGGCGTCTTTATAGTACAGCAGTCCAATGGACAAGCAAAAAGGACACCGCCAGAGGCTTAGAAAAAAATTCCTCCGAGGGGGAATCGACAGCTTTCTTGATTATGAGATCATAGAACTCCTCCTGACACTGGGGACTCCCAGGCGCGACTGCAAGGGCCAGGCTAAAGAAGCCATAAGAAAATTCAAAACCCTCAGCTCTGTACTGGAAGCTGAACCGAATGAACTTCAGGAAATCAAAGGAATCGGTCCCAATAATGTGTTTGGGATCAAACTCATCCGGGAGGTCTCACGCCGTTTTTTGAAATCCCGCATGATGGACAGACCTGTGTGCAACTCCTCTAAAGAAGTGTTTGATTACCTTTATCTCACTTTGAGGGAATGCAAGCGGGAGCAGTTTAAAGTGCTTTTTTTAAACGCCAAAAACCAAATCCTGGAAGAAAAAACATTCTCAGAAGGAACTGTGGATTCCAGCGTTGTTTATCCCAGAGAAATCATATTTGCTTCACTTCAGCACCATGCGTCTTCATTGATCTTTGTGCACAACCATCCATCCGGAGACCCATATCCATCTGAAAGCGACAAAGAAATCACCAAAGAACTGGTGTTCACTGCCCAGGTCATGCAGATCAAGGTGCTCGACCACATCATCATAGGCAATAACTGCTTCTTCAGTTTTGCAGATGACGGACTGATCGAAGAATATGAACTGCTCTTCCAAACAACCAGAAACAGATACTAAGAAAATGGGGCCCTATTCGGAAAAATGAGCCCGCAAGTCGTTTTTGCTGACAGGGTGTGTGAAACAGGTTTACAGGTCCTGATAATTATGGTAAAAGGAAGAAGAATTCATAAAAAATCATGAAAGGAACAAACAATGTGTGAACAGAGGGAGGTTTTTATTGTTGGAGCTGCCCGGACAGCTATAGGCAGTTTTCTAGGGACCTTAAAAAACTTTAAGGCCACTGAACTGGGTGGATTTGCCATCAAAGAAGCCCTGAAAAGGGCTCAGCTCAAAGGCTCGGATGTTGACGAAGTGATCATGGGCAATGTGGTGTCTGCAGGATTGGGACAAGCCCCTGCCAAACAGGCCTCCATAAATGGAGGCGTCCCTCCGACTGTCAATTCTTTTGCCATCAACAAAGTGTGCGGCTCTGGATTAAAAGCTGTGTGGCTTGCGGCCAATTCCATCTGGATGGAACAAAATGAAATTGCAGTAGCCGGAGGCATGGAAAGCATGAGCCAAAGTCCTCACCTGTTATGGAAGGTCAGGGAAGGACAGAAAATGGGAAACCTCAAGCTCAAAGACTCCATGATCTATGACGGATTGTGGTGTGCCTTTGATGACCATCACATGGGGATCACAGGAGAGATCATTGCTGAGAAGTTCGGAGCATCCAGGGAAGAACAAGACAAATATGCGCTCAGCAGCCAGCAAAAAGCTGTGCAGGCCATTGAGAAAGGATACCTGAAAGATGAAATCGTGCCGGTGGAAGTCCCACAGAGAAGAGGAGAGACCATTCTCTTTGATACAGATGAGGGTCCCAGAAAAGGGGTCCAGCTTGATAAACTCGCCCAGCTCCGCCCGGTGTTTAAAAAAGACGGCACTGTGACTGCAGGTAATGCCTCCACTCTTAATGACGGAGGAGCTGCTCTAGTGGTTGCTTCAGAAGATGCGGTGAAGGAAAAAGATCTGAAACCTCTCGCAAAAATTACAGGAATGACATCAAATGCTCTTGAACCCGGGATGGTGATGTACGCACCTAAGGGTGCTATAGAAAAATTATTAAAAAACCTTGATTGGGACACAGATGATGTGGACCTATTTGAAATCAATGAAGCCTTCTCTTCCCAGATGGTGGTTTTACTGAAAGAAATGAATCTGGAAAGGGAGAAAGTCAATGTTCACGGTGGTGCTGTGGCGCTGGGACATCCTATAGGAGCCACAGGTGCCAGAATCCTCACCACTTTGATATACGCCCTTAAGCACAGAGGGATGAAAAAAGGGGTCGCCTCCCTCTGTCTCGGTGGGGGAGATGCTGTGGCCATGGCTGTTGAAATGGTATAGGAAAGGAGATCTTCATGAAAATAAAACAAATCGGTGTGGTGGGCGCTGGAACTATGGGAACCGGAATCGCGCAAACAGCTGCTGTTTCTGGTTTTAACGTGATTCTCAATGACGTCAAAAAAGACCTTCTCCAGCTGTCAATAAAAAGAATCGATAAAAGTCTCACCAAATTTCAAGACAAAGGCAAACTCAAGGAAGACAAAGACAAAATATTATCCAGGATAAAAACCACTCCCTCAGTTCAAGACCTTAAAGAATCTGATTTTGTGATCGAAGCTGTGTTTGAAAACTTTGATGTGAAAAAGGATGTGCTGGTGGAGCTTGACAAAATACTTGCTCCTGAGATCATATTGACCTCAAACACTTCCTCCATCTCCATCACAAAACTGGCGGCTTTGACTCAGAGGTCTGATCGGTTCATGGGTATGCATTTCATGAATCCTGTTCCTTTGATGGTGCTGGTGGAATTGATCAAGGGCATGGACACCAGCCAGGAAACTTTTGACCAGGTCAAATCCCTGGCAGAGCAGATGGGCAAAGCTCCTGTGGAATCCAACGACTACCCGGGATTTATCGCCAACAGGATCCTCATCCCCATGATCAACGAAGCTGTGTATGCTTTGATGGAAGGGGTGGGAACAAAAGAAGCCATTGACCAGGTCATGAAACTAGGGATGAACCATCCAATGGGGCCTTTAGCCTTGGCCGACTTGATTGGACTGGATGTGTGTCTCAATATCATCGAAGTTCTCTATGACGGATTTAAAGATCCCAAGTACAGGCCGTGTCCCCTTTTGAGAAAAATGGTGGAAGCCGGATATCTGGGGAGAAAAACAGGCAGAGGATTCTACGACTACAGCAAATAGAAGTTTATAAAGATGTATCCTAAAGTGATAGACAGGGATACCTTGATTTAGGGACTGTGTGATATCACAGTCATAGATACATAGAATAACCGAGGAGAAAGAAATGAATCAACAGACAAAACCGAAAAACAATGCCGCTCGAGAGAAAGCCATAGACGCTGCTCTTTCCCAGATAGAAAAGCAGTTTGGAAAAGGCGCAGTCATGAAAATGGGACAAAAAGAGGCTGCAGTCAAGGTTCCCTCTATCCCCACTGGATCCATTGCCTTTGACCTCGCTCTGGGGATCGGAGGTTTTCCCAGGGGACGGGTGGTTGAAGTTTTTGGTCCTGAAGCCACTGGGAAGACCACCTTGGGCATTCATGTTATAGCTGAAGCTCAGAAACAAGGAGGACAGGCTGCTTTTATTGATGCGGAACACGCGATGGACCCCAATTATGCAGCCAGCATCGGTGTGGATATTGACAATCTGTTGATCTCCCAGCCAGATTATGGAGAGCAGGCCCTTGAGATTGCTGAAGTCCTGGTCAGAAGCGGAGCTGTGGATGTGATCGTGGTGGATTCTGTGGCTGCTCTGGTCCCCAAAGCTGAACTGGAAGGAGAAATGGGAGATGCTCATGTGGGACTTCAGGCCCGGCTCATGTCCCAGGCCCTCCGCAAATTAACCGCTATCGTGAGCCGTTCCAAGACTTGTTTCATATTCATTAACCAGATCAGAGAAAAAATCGGCTTTTTTCTGGGGAGTCCTGAAACAACCAGCGGGGGAAGAGCGCTCAAATTCTATTCCTCTCTCAGGGTAGACATACGGAGGATCGCTTCCCTCAAAGAAGGAGACAATATCTTGGGAAACAGAGTCAAGGTCAAAATCGTCAAGAACAAATTGGCTCCTCCTTTCAGAAAGGCGCAGTTTGATATCGTGTACGGAGAAGGGATCTCTAGAGAAGCTGACCTCATTGACTGCGGTGTGGAAACCGGGATCATTGATAAAGCCGGGACCTGGTATTCTTATAAGGATGAAAGACTGGGCCAAGGCAAAGAAAACGTGAAGAGCCTTCTCAAAGAAAAAAAAGAAATGGCAGATGAAATCGACATCGCCATCAGAAAAAAAGTGGGGCTGATCAAATCTGAACCCAAGGAAGACACATCCGAACAAAAAAAAGATTAAAGTAAAGCCCCGAATATCAGGAAAAGAACTACAGCGGCGATCCCTGCAATAAGCGCATAGGGAAGTTGAGTCCGGACATGATCGATGTGGTCTGTGGCAGAAGCCATAGAGGAAATGATGGTGGTGTCAGATATGGGTGAACAGTGGTCACCAAAAACTCCTCCCCCCAGAACAGCGGCTGTGACCAATGCCGGATTCAGGCCGATCAAATGAACCATGGGGATGCCTATGGGGATCATGATAGCAAAAGTTCCCCAGGAAGTGCCGGTGGAAAACGCGATCAGCGCTGAGACCAAAAAAATGAGAGCAGGGATAACTGCAGAAGGAAGAGTGGATCTGACGAGCTGGGCTAAATAGGGTCCTGTTCCCAAAACATCACAAATGTCTCCGATGGCAAAAGCCAGCATCATCAGGACTGCCAACGGAATCAATCCTCCCACTCCCTTCATAAACGTATCTGTCAGCTCTTTAAAGTCCATAAGCCCCTGTATTCTGTAAGCAGTGGCTGCCGCAGCAAGCCCGGATATCACAGACCATAGCACAGCCAGCGAACCAGATCCCTGCATCAGACTGCCTTTTCCGGAAATCACCAGAACCACCGGCATCATGATGATCATCACTCCGACCGGGATGATCATGTTTAGAGGCCTTTGAGGGATGTGGGGCTTTTCCTTCATCATCACCACATCTTCAGAAACCAAAGGTTCCGCATCATCGCGCATCAGTTTTCCTTGCTCCCGGACTCTTTTTTCTGCTTTTTTCATAGGACCGATATCGATTCCTGTCAGAATGGTGATCAAAACGATCATCAATGCCAAGATGGCGTAAAAATTCAGAGGGATAGAGGAGATAAAAACCCTAACCGGATTTTCCACTCCCTGCCGAGCGAGAAGCCCCAAAACAAAAGCACCCCAGGCATTCAAAGGAATCAAAACACATTTGGGCGCGGAGGTGGAATCCAAAATATAGCTCAGCTTTTCCCTGGATATTTTGAGTTTATCAAAAATGGGGCGGGTTACTGCCCCGGATATCAGGATACAGATGCTGGATTCGATAAAAATAACCACCCCCAGAAACCAGGCAAGCAGTCCTGCGGATTTTCTTTTTTTCACGATACCCCGGCCAACAATCCAGTTCACAAAACCTCTCATACCTCCGGAATACTGAGTGAATGTGATGATGGCACCGATCATACAGCTGAAGAGGATAACCCTTGTGTTGTCCGCATTAGAGAACACCTGAATGAGGGAATCCACAGCACCGGTCAATCCCGCAAACGGATTCCAGTTTCGGGCAATGGTCCATCCAAACCAAATCCCCAGTGTCAGGGACAGATAGACCTGTTTGGTCTTGATGGCTAAAAATATGGCCAGAAGAGGGGGGAGTACTGAAACCCATCCGAATGTTTCAAGCATTCTTGATACAACAGAGATATAACACATCCAGCTCCAATTTAACAGTGATTATAAAAAATAGAAATCGGAAGAGGCAAGCAACGAGAAGAGAACAATGAATTTTCGCAATTTGGGCGTGAATATTGTATAGTGGTCTTTGCCTTTTTATGAATACATCCTTAGAGGAGGCGTTACAAAATGGCTGGATTTGAAGGAGTCCAATGGGCTTCCAAACAAATGAGGTATCTGCTGGATGAAAAACAGTTTGAAATTTTAGAGGAAGAGGCCAAGGTCTTTGCTGTATCCCGATCGATTCACTACGGCCAGTTTCTGGCATTTGAAGGGATCCGTTTTTTTTGCAGGAAAAACAAAAAGGGCCGACTTGAAATCATATTTCTCAATTGGAATGATAATTTAATCCGTTTTCAGAAGGGAATCTCCTTCAACCTCGGCAAAAAACAGCAAAAGATGGTTCCTAAAGTGGAGGAATTGGAAAACATCTTTATCCATCACTATTTCAAACATCCGGTGATGAAACAGTTTCTAGAGAAAATGGCGGAAAAACAAGCTCAGGGATATTTGCGTCCTTTCACTGTTGACGAGGAGCAGTCCATCGGAGTCACTTTTCCGGGAAAGCCATCCATTCGGGCCGTGACTTGCAGCTACAAAAAGTATTTGGGCGAGCCCTTCAAAGGAGTGGTGGTCCCCCAATTAGTCCGGGCCGTGGGAATCAATCAAACCGGGTGTCTTAAATTGGGAATCAATTATCTGATCAGTGTGAAAGCCATTGACGCTGCAAAAAAAATTGATCCGGAAGCTGCATCTGCCCTGTTCCTCGACGACAGACCTGACAAAGAACTCGGGAAACGCAATGTCACAGAATGGGATTCCTCCTGCTGTCTCTTTGCTTTGCGCGACAACACCGTGATCAAAATCCCGGAAAATGAGCTCATCCTCCCTTCTGTGACCATCCAGGGGATAACCAGGATTTTAAAGAAAATGGGTGCAGAGGTGAAAGAAACACACATTTCCTATCAGGATCTGATCGACTGGGTTCAGTCAAAAAAACTGGTGGCTATCTGCAGTGTAGGTACAGCAGGAATCCTCAACCGGTGCAGCCAGTTGATTCTTGTGGATAACAAAAAACAAAAACTCGCCGTTCATCAGCCAGACCAAAACCACAGGCTTTATAAGATGCTCAGTGAAGCCAGGACATATTATTGGGATATCTATAAACAGAAAGCGGCTATTCCAGAAGGCATCCGTTTGAATAAATACGTACTGTAAATAAAACAGCGCCCTTTTTTCAGTAGGCCGAGTATCCATGAATTGGGAAAATAAAGCATCTCTGATAAAAAAAGCCGTCAACTCCACAAGACCAGGACTTCGAAGTCAGCTGACCATGGCCCCTGAACCCAGACCCGGCCATAAAGTGTATTCGGAAGTCAAGGGCCAGTGTAAAAAGGCCGGAATCATGATCTTGTTTTTCCCCAAAAAAAACCAGCTGCATCTGATATTGACCCTAAGGACAGCTTTAGTGCAGTATCACCCCAACCAGATCTCTTTTCCCGGAGGTCAGTGCGATCCCAAAGAGAATCCTCTGGATGCTGCCTTAAGGGAGACTGAGGAAGAGCTGGGAATTGAATCCACAGGAATCAAAATACTGGGCCAGCTCACTCCTCTTTATATTCCTCCCAGTGATTATTGTGTGTATCCTGTTGTCGGTTTTATGAATCAGCAGCCTGAATACGTTCCCAGAACAAAGGAAGTGGCAGAGGTCATTGAAATCCCTGTCTCTCATCTGATGGATGACCGCAACTCGATCATAGAAACCTGGGAGCTGAATGAAAGAGAGGTCAAAGTCCCGTTCTATTTATTTGACCATCAAAAAATATGGGGCGCCACAGCTATGGTGCTGGCAGAACTGTTGGATATCATCCGTCCTGTTTTAAAAAATCAGCTGTGACCTCACAGCACATCTTTCAAAACTTCAATAGGGGCTTCCACTCTTCCAAAGGGCATTGAGACCTGGGCTCCGGCAAGATGAGGCTTCAATTCTTTCAAGAGTTCTCTGGCGATTTGAATTCCTGTTTGTCGGGCTTGTTTTTTGCTCTTGGCCCCGCTCATTCGTTTGATGATGTCATCCGGGACATACGCACCGGGGATTTCATTATTGAGAAATTCCGCATTTTGAACACTGACCAAAGGCCATATCCCAGCCACAATAGGAATTCTCACATGTTCAATGCGGTCTAAAAATCGGATAAACTGTGCGGAATCAAAGACCGGTTGAGTGATGGCAAATTGCGCCCCTGCCTTAACCTTCCACTCAAACCGGCGGATTTCATAATCCAGGTCCACAGCACTTGGATTGACCCCAACTCCGATAAAAAATCCAGTGGGATTTTTGAGTGGGTTTCCTCCCAAGTCTGTGCCGCAGTTTAAACTGTACACAACATTGGTGAGTCCTATGGAGTCCACATCAAAAACTGCAGTGGCGTCAGGATAAGTCCCCATCTTTGGCGGGTCTCCGGTGACAAGAAGGATGTTTTTGATTCCAGCCCCATAAGCACCCAAAAGGTCTCCCACCATTCCCAGCAAATTCCTGTCTCGACACGCGTAATGCTGGATCACTTCCATTCCCGCTTTTTCCTGGATGATCAGGGACAGATAGCTGGAACTCATCCGGGACAGAGCCCGGGGGCCGTCAGGAATATTGATGGCATCAATCCCTGCTTTTTGGAGGGATTTGGCCCTCTCCAATGCCTGGGAAGAATCCGTTCCTTTTGGAGGGACAATCTCCACCGTGGTCACAAACTCATGGCCGCAGACCTTTCGGGCGATCTCAGACCTCTGGGGGGTGGGAATTTCTGGTTTGGGCTTCTCCTCTGTCACAGATTCAATGCGGTGTGTGATCCTTTTTCTTGGTCTTACAGACTGGATAGCCTTCTGCATTTCTTTGGTAAACTCAGCATTGGTCCCGCAGCAGCTCCCAATGACCCGGACTCCAGCCTGAGCAAAACGCTTGGCATATTCCCCGAAATAATCTGCTGTAGCAAGATAAATATTCCGGCCGTCTACGTTTTGAGGTATCCCGGCATTAGGCATGACACTGACCGGAACATCCACTGCTTTGATCATCTTCATGATGGAATCCAGTATGATTTTAGGCCCCACACTGCAGTTCAGCCCCACAATACCCGCACCAAACTGTTTCATCTTGACACCCAACCGCTCAGGGGGAGTCCCAAACAGAGAATTCCCGTCATCCCCGATAGTCATATGAGCCATTAAGGGAACATCAAACTCTTCGCTTATCCCAACAATAGCCTGTTGAAGGAGATGAAGATCGGAAAAGGTTTCCAATGAAATGATGTCCACTCCTCCATCAATGAGGGGTTTTGCCTGTTCCTGATAAATCTCTCTTGCCTCCTGTTCTGAAAGAACTCCCCACGGTTCCAGCCGTTCTCCCAAAGGCCCGATCGAACCAGCTACATAAACATCTTCCCCAGCCACTTCTCGGGCCATCTCAGCTCCTTGATAATTGATGGCTTGAAGCTTCCCCTCTAAAGTGTGCTTCTTGAGCTTGACCCGATTGGCGCCAAAAGTATTGGTCTCTATGATCTCAGCTCCTGCCTCGACATAGGCCCTGTGGATCTCCTTAACCATCTTGGGGTTGGTGAGATTCATCTCGTCATAACATGTGTTGATGAAAACTCCGCGCGCATAAATCTCCGTGCCCATAGCGCCATCCATTAAAGCGATGTTGTTTTTGATGAATTCCA
>WJMT01000122.1 GCA_014727835.1 Candidatus Aminicenantota bacterium
CCATGGCTTTATGTATGCAAGCCTGTTCTGAAAACAACATCCTATTCATGGTCTTGGACCGGCCGAATCCGATCAACGGTAGAGATATGGAAGGCCCCATACTTGAATATCCTGAATTCAGTTCATTTGTAGGCATGTATCCGATCCCTGTCAGACACGGAATGACTGTCGGAGAACTGGCGCTTTTGTTCAATGATTCGTTTCTCAAGAACAAAACAGATCTGAAAGTCATCCCTAAGCAAGGATGGGAGCGGAGATTATGGTATGATGAGACCGGACTGCCCTGGGTGATTCCGTCTCCTAATATGCCCACTCTTCACACAGCCACTGTCTATCCTGGTCAGGTTTTCCTAGAGGGAACCAATGTTTCCGAGGGAAGAGGCACCACCAAACCTTTTGAGCTGTTCGGTGCTCCCTGGATCCACGCTCAAAGCTTAACCGAGGATCTGAATTCTCTTTGTCTTCCTGGGGTGAAATTCAGATCAGCCTGGTTCAAACCCATTATGTCAAAATACAAAGGAGAACTGTGCAGCGGCTGTCAAATCCATATCACAGACAGAGAGTGTTACCGGCCATTTGAATGCACTCTGTCCATCATCAAAACAATCCGGGACCAATACCCGAATCAGTTCAAATTCCATGAAGACTATTTTGATAAAATCATGGGAACCGATCAAATCCGCAAATCTTTAATCCAAGGGGATTCCATCAAGGATCTTCTCTCCTCTTTTCAACAAGAGCTGGCTTTATTCAAGGAACAGAGACAAGAATATCTGCTCTATTGAAAAGACAGTTATCTGAGGTCTCTTACGCGCACTTCGATTTCCTTCATATCTTTGAGAAGGTCGACCAATTTTTGAGGATCTGTGTTTCCATAATGATAAGGATACAGAATTTTAGGCATAAAGGATCGGGCCGCATCTGCTGCCATTTCCGGTGTCATTGTGTAAGGAATGTTCATAGGGAGAAAAGCGATATCAATGTCAGTCAGGGCTTTCATCTCAGGTGTGTTTTCTGTATCTCCGGCAACATATACTTTTTTGCTTCCCAGTTCAAGAATATAGCCGTTGCCCTCTCCTTTGGGATGAAAGGGTGTATTCCCGCTCCTCATGTGCTGGATATTGTAAGCCGGAATCGCCTTGATTTTGATTCCTTTGACCACTTTTTTATCCCCATTGTTCATGACCATCCCATTTTTATATTGTTCTTTGCATTTTTCAGTCAGCACCAGCTCTGTATCTTGGTCGCTGATGGTGTTCAATACTTTGGGATCCAGATGATCCCCGTGATGATGAGTGATAAGCACCAGGTCTGCCTTTGGCAGCCGACTGTAATCAGCATACCTGCCTACAGGATCGATGTGGATGACCAATTCATTGAATTCAAACATCAAAGTCCCGTGGGCTATGAATGTCATCTTGAGTTCGCCTTTTGAGGTTTGGATGACATCGTGATCAAAATCCTGATCAGCAGTCAGTCCCAAAACACACAAAATCAAAATACAAATTGAAAAAAACATGAACTTATTCATCAAAGCCTCCTCTGATATGTTTTTATTCTAATAGATTCATTTGTTCAATTCAAGGTTTTGCAGGGTGAGAACAAAAGGGACTCATCTTGAACTAATAATCGGTTGTGCTATAATCGATGGTTCATTCAAAAGATTAAGGAGTTATTATGCCCTATATCGAAGTGAAGGACCGAAAAATTGAAGTCAATGAAGAAGGTTTTTTGGTCGATCCTGAAAAATGGAATAAAGAAATCGCCCAAGCTTTGGCCCAAAGCCAAGAAAATATCGAAGAACTCTCTGCGGATCATTGGAAGGTCATTGATTACATCAGAGAATACTATCTTGAAAAAAACCTAGCACCCATGGTCCGAAAAGTGTGTCAAAACAGCGGATTCAAATTAAAGTATATATTCCAGTTGTTTCCATCCGGGCCAGCCAAAGGCGCTTGTAAAGTGGCGGGTCTGCCTAAACCTGATGGATGTGTGTGAAAAGATCTGATCCATGATGATATGGCTCAAATACGGAGTCCTGATTTCTTTTGTCTTTTCCGTATCTCTGCTGAGTTATCTCATAATGAAAACCTTTTCATTTGGGAAGCAAACCCTGCACTCTCAGGCATCAGGCAGTTGGAAAAGGGGAGTCCTGTATGCTTTTGGCCGAGGCATGATGCCTTGGGAAAAAGACAGTGCCCGCAGGCATCTGATCACCTATGGAGCAGGACTTCTCTATCATGCCGGAATTTTAGCAGCGTTGCTTGGCTTGTTTTTTTCTCTGTTCTCTGCCATCCTCCCTCACCTGATCACCCTTATTCTGGCTCTTGTCATGGTTTTTGCTCTGTTGTGCGGATTAGGCCTTCTTATAAAAAGAGCTGTCTTAAAACACATGAGAGCCATTTCATCTCCGGATGATTATGTATCCAATATTCTGGTGGATATATTTTTGATTTTTTCAATTCTCAATCTTCTTGAGCTTCCTCTTCAGCGGCTGTGGTATTTCAGTGCGATTTTGCTTTTTCTTTATATCCCTTTGGGAAAGATCAAACACTGCTTTTTCTTTTTCTACACCCGTTTTCTTTTTGGCTCCTTTTTTGGGAGAAGGGGAGTCTATCCTCACCGAACATGTCATCAACTGAATAAAGAGCTCAAATGACAAATCAAAAAGATAAAACCGACAGCTTTGAGAAAAAAATGAAAACACTCTCTTGTGAAGATCAAGATAAGATTCTGGAGGAATTTAAGAAAAGAATTCATCAGGAATTTGCTGCGTATTTGAACACCTGTGCTCACTGCGGGCTGTGTGCTGATTCCTGTCACTATTATTTGACTTCTCAGGAACATGAAAATATACCTGCCTATAAACTATCTCTGGTCACTCAGATATTCAAAGATACTTTTGATTCATTTGGCCGCAGGTTTCCCCTTTTTTTTGGTGCGGCATCACTGAATAAAAAAAAACTCAGGGAATGGATCGATGTTCTCTTTGGACGGTGTTCATTATGCGGACGGTGCACCATCAACTGCACTATGGGAATCAATATCCCTTATCTGATCCGTGCAGCCAGGGGGGCTCTGGCTTCTGCAGGCCTGGTGCCGCCTGGTCTTCAATCCACTGTTGATACAGCTGTTGACAAAGGAAACAATATGGGGATCTCTAAAGATGACTGGCTGGAGACCATTGAATGGCTTGAAGACGAGTTGAGAGAAGAGACCGGAGATCAAAATGCAGAACTCCCTGTGGATCAGAAGGGAGCCCGGCTTCTCTACACCATCAACCCCAGGGAAGCCATGTTCTTTCCTCTATCCATCTCTGCCGTAGGGAAAATATTCTATGCAGCCCAGGAAAGCTGGACCTTTTCCAGCGACAATTTTGATGTTACAAATTATGGGCTTTACAGCGGTGATAACAGCAAAGCTGGATTGATGTCCGAACGGTTGATCAAATCACTGAACCATCTTCAATGTTCTGAATTGATCCTTGCTGAATGCGGGCATGGATTCAATTCAAATCGATGGGAAGCTCCAGAATGGCTCAAACTCAATTATCAGTTTGAAGTCAAAAGCATATTGGAAGTCATTTGGAACTATATCCAAGAGGGACAGATCAAACTGGATTCCACAAAAAATCCTGATCCGGTCACTCTTCATGATCCCTGTAATTTAGTCAGACTTGGGGGGATCATCGAATGCCAAAGGGATATTATTCGAAATTCGGTTCAAAATTTTATCGAGATGTCACCCAACCGGGAAAAAAATTACTGCTGCGGAGGCGGAGGAGGACAGCTGGCCATGACCCGGTATGCTGAACGCAGAATCAAAGCTGGTGAGCTCAAAGCCCAACAGATCAAAGAGACTGGGGCTAAAATCGTTGCCACCCCCTGCCACAACTGCATTGATCAGTTGATGGAGCTTAACAAGCATTACCAACTGGGAGTGGAAATCAAGACCGTTTCTGAAATTGTGGCTGATGCGGTCGTATTGGAATGAAATTCGTTGCCATTTCATAAATAGTCCAGGTCAGAGCTTTTTTTGGACTTCGGCGATTTCTCTCACAGCTTGAACAGCTGTCTTTATGTGGTCTTCTGTGTTGAACGGGCCAATACCAAAACGGACTGCTCCATGGACATCCATGGTGTTGATCTGTTCATGAACCAAAGGAGCGCAGTGCAGTCCTGTGCGGCAGGCAATGTTGTAGTCCACATCCAGCATGGTTCCTGTGTTCAAGGCTTCGAATCCAGTGACGTTAAAAGGAAGAATAGCGATATGGTCCTTGAGGTCATCCTGACAATAAAGGGTCACTCCTTGGATTTCCTTGAGGCCATCTCTGAGAAGTCGAGTCAATTTCATTTCATGCTGATGCAGGCGGTCCAGGCCTTTTTCAAGGACCCATTTCAATCCTGCATTGAGCCCAGCCACTCCTACTGAATTAAGGGTTCCGTATTCCAAACGGTAAGGATATTCATACAGATGTGTTCTGACTGCAGAACGGACACCTGTTCCTCCGGCCCGCGTGTGTCGGATTTCAATGCCTTCTCTCACATACAGCCCACCGATTCCTGTGGGTCCTAACAGGGACTTGTGACCTGTAAAAGCCACCACATCCACATTGAGATCCTGTATGTCTACAGGGATTTTTCCGGCTGACTGGGAGGAGTCGATAGCTAGGGGAATTCCATGTTTTCTGCAAAGATGTCCGATTTCTTTAACAGGCTGAATCGTTCCCAGAACATTAGAAGCATGGTTCACCACCACCAGCTTGGTGTTTTTTTTGAAATGTTTTGGAAAGTCATCCGGATCCAAAAATCCATTTTTATCAAAACGGACATAATCCACCTCCACGCCTTTGAACTTCATCAAATGATAGAGAGGCCTCAGAACAGAATTGTGTTCAATGGTGGTGGTGACCGCATGGTCCCCTCTTTGCAGCATTCCATTGATGATGATATTCAGGGCATCAGTGGAATTGTATGAAAAACACAGCCGGTTTGGGTCTTCCCCGTTGAAAAATGAGGTGAGAAGCTTGCGGGTTTCTTCAACGATTTCTCCGGCTTCCATGCACAAATCATATCCCGCGCGACCCGGATTCACACCAAATTGACGATAGAATCGATCCATGAACGTGTAGACCTCATCTGGTTTGGGATAAGAAGTCGCTCCGTTATCCAAGTAGATCATATCATCCATATCCAAACTCCTGTGTTTGTGATTTCCAAGTTTAATAAACTACACTTAACCTGATTTTAAATCAACATTTTTCATCATAAATTGACATAAGTCGATGATATGCATTAAAATTGATAAATTCTGAAAACATAAGGAGGATCGGATGTCGGATAAAGGTGTTTTTCGCTTCACAAGCACAATTATTTTTTCAATACTGCTTCTCTTTATTCATCCGGGATCCTCCCAGAGCCGCTTTCAAATCATCATCAAAAACGCAACCGTAATAGACGGAACTGGCCGGCCCTCCTTTCAGTCAGATATTGGCATCAGAGGAAAGAAAATCATAAAAATCGGAACCTTAGAGAAAACTCAAGGAAAAACGATCATTGATGCCAAAGGACTCATGATCACTCCCGGGTTCATCGATGTCCACACTCACTGCGACAGAGGAATCGCAGAGACGCCTACGGTTGATAACTATATCCAGCAGGGAGTCACCACTGTGATCGGAGGCAACTGCGGCGGGCACAGGTATCCTTTAAAAAAACTCTTTCATTCTCTTGAGGACAAAAGCATTGTTCTGAATTTTGGGTCTCTTGTCGGACACAACACCATCCGAAGACAAGTCATGGGCTACAGTATGGACAAACCCACTCCACATCAAATCCAAAAAATGAAAGCCCTTATCACAGAGGAAATGAAAGCCGGCGCTTTAGGTTTTTCCACGGGACTGGCTTACATTCCAGGGACTTATTCAGATACAGAGGAACTCATTCAGTGCGTCTCTGCCATCAAACCATTTGGGGGTATTTATGCCACACACCTCAGAGACCAGGGAAAACACATCACTCAATCCATCAAAGAAGCCATTGAAATCGGAGAAAAAAACAATGTTCCTGTACAGATTTCTCATATCAAACTTGCTGAGGACAGTGTTTGGGGAAAAATAGGCATGATCACAGAACCTGTGGAACAAGCTCGAGAAAAAGGGATGGAAGTGTATCTTGACCAGTATCCCTATACAGCCACCAGCTCCGGGTTTGCCAGCAGTTTTCCATCCTGGGCTTTTGAAGGAGGAACAGAAAAGTTTCTTAAAAGATTGACAGAAAAAGATTTATATCAGGAAATGAAACAGCACATCATCCAAAGACGTCTTTCTTCCACTAGAGGAATCAACAAGCTCCAGACAATCTATATCGCATCCTATAAAAAAAATCATGAATTCCAAGGAAAAAACCTTCGTGAAATCTTGTTGATGCAGGGAAAAGAACCTACTGTAGACAGCGCAGCTGAACTGATCATTCAGATCCAGAAGAACGGAGGAGCTCAGGGGGTCTTTTTTCAAATGGATGAAAAAGATGTGGAAGCACTCATGAAGCTTCCCTACACCATGCACGCTTCTGATGGTGGAGTCCAAACCAGGGGAGAAGGGGTCCCTCACCCCAGAAATTACGGGACCTTTCCTCGGGTCTTATCATATTATGTGAAGCAAAAAAAGGTTCTTCCTATGAAAGAAGCTGTGCGAAAAATGACATCCCTTCCTGCCAAAGCCTTTAGGATTGAAAACAGAGGAATCATCCGACCAGGCATGTTTGCGGATATTGTCATATTTGATCCTAACCAGTTCAAAGACCAAGCCACTTTTTCCCAACCTCACCAGTACAGCCAGGGAGTTAAATATGTGATCGTGAACGGTGATATCGCAGTGAAAAACGGCAATCTCACTGGCAATCGACCTGGAATGGTCATTTTTGGCTCAGGAAAAGGAGAATGAAGCATGATCAAAAAAAGCGGTTTTGATATCAAAGCCATTGAAATGGATGATAAAGAGATCCGTCGAGTGAAAAAAAAAGTGTTGATCGGACCTGAAGATGGATCACACAACATCATCATGAGAAAATTCACTGTCTCTCCGGATGGATTCACTCCTTTTCACACACACGACTTTGAGCATGTGGTCAAAATAGAGAATGGAAAGGGGATCGTCATTGATGAATCAGGAAAAAAAATTCCTGTTGTTCAGGGCGACGTCTTGTTTATCAATAATAATGAGGAACATCAGTTCCAAAATCCTTTTGATGAGCCATTTGAATTTCTCTGCATCATACTCAATCAGGGCAAAAATTGAACATTACAGACCATCAAATTGAGGACAGGCAAACATGAAAAAAAGACTCAATAAAGCCATTGAATTCCTTTTGGCCAGAGGGAATCTTCCCATTTTATATTGGTTGAAAAAAGACATCCTCGAAGTTCCTGTGGACAGGGAATACAAGAACCTAAAAAAATACGCTGCGCGGATCCGGATCATTAATGAACAAAAGGCCAATGGAGGTTGGTGTCAGAAAAAATATGAAAATCATCCCAAATGGGAACAAACTCATTATTTCATAGAGACACTGCGGAATTCTTTCAGACTCTATGATTATGGATGCGATGGAAGAAATAGGGAAGTCAAAAAATTAGCTGAATTCTTTTTTTCCACTCAAACCAGATCAGGGGATTTCAGGGGAATCTATCCCCAAGAATATGCGCCTCATTATCATTCCCTGACTCTTGAAATATTATGCCGCTTTGGTATGGAAGACCACAAACAAGTCCAGAAAGGTTTTCGGTGGTTGATAAAAAACAGACAGGATGACGGAGGCTGGGCCATTCCATACCAGACCCTAAGCAAAAAGGAGATGAAAAAACGTTATGATAAAAGCAAGGAGAGCAAATTAACTCCTGTTAAGGGAGACGCCTCCAAACCTTATTCTCATTATGTCACCGGTTTAGTGCTGCGGGCACTCACGGCGTCTTCCGCCTGGATCAACCGGAAATACACCAAAGTGGCCAGTGAACTTGTGATCAAAAGGTTTCACAAAAAAGATAAATATGAAGAAAGAGAAAGCGCAGAATATTGGAAAGAGCTTTCCTATCCATTCTGGGCCACCAATATACTCAGCAGTCTGGATTCGCTATCAGAAATGGATTACACCACAGAGAACAAAAAAATAAAAAATTCCTTGGAATGGCTGCTGCGGACCCAGCTGCCTCAGGGATACTGGAAAGCAGGATATAAAGAAGCGGATTTGGAGGATCATTTATGGATCACCATATCTGTACTGAGGGTTTTCAAAAGGTTCGGGCTTATTGAGAGTTAGCTTCAAATCAGATGGAATATTATTTGGGACTAGGCAGCAATCTCGGACAAAGAGAAAAAAATCTCCTCAGTGCACTGAAAAAGCTGAAACAATTCAGGATTTCCATACAGAAAGTTTCATCCATTTATGAAACTCAGCCTTTTGGAGACGCAAACCAGCCCTGGTATATGAACATGGTGGTGCAAGTCAAAACCCGTCTTTCTCCAGACCAATTGTTTGATAAGATAAAAAAAATTGAAAATGACATGGGGAGGACGCTGCACGGGGTTCATCATCCCCGACTCATTGACATTGATATCCTTTTCTTAGAAGACCAGGTGATCCACAGCAACAATCTCCGGATCCCTCATAAAGAACTGACCTACCGAAATTTTGTCCTGGTTCCCCTTTTGGAAATCGCTCCTGATTTGATCCATCCTGTTTTCAAAGAAAAAATAAGCACCCTCTATAAAAAATGTGCCGATGAATCCATGGTCAGAAAGATCAAAAGTGATGTCTCTTTGTAAGCTGACCTTCAAAGACCAAGTGAGCTTCTCCTTCAAGATACAACCTTGAAAATCCCTGGTCCCACTTCACCAGTAAATCTCCGCCTTTGGTTTTGACTTCAACAGGAGATGCGACTCCATTGCAAATGTGAGAGATGACAGCGGATGCCATGGCCCCAGTACCGCAGGCATAAGTCTCTCCTTCCACTCCTCTTTCAAAGGTTCTGACTTTGATTCTGTGGTTATCCAAAACCTGCACAAAATTCACATTGGCCCCTTTTTCAAACCGGGGATGATGCCTGTATTTTTTGCCTAATTCATTCACATCAACATCCTGAACATGATTTGAAAAAATAACCAAATGAGGAACTCCGATGATGGCAAAACCTCCCTCTTTAAATGTTTTTTCCTGAATGATTCCGAGCTCTGTCTGTGTATCCTGAGGTGCGGGGTGATCAATGGTCACTCGGTCTTTAGAACACCACCCATGATAGATGGTCTCATTCACTTCAAAAGTGATGTTTTCTCCGGCTATTTTTTTTTGATAAGCAAATCGACAGGCAGCCCTTGCTCCGTTACCACAGATGTGAACCGGATGGCCGTCAGAATTGAAATGCCGGTATTTGAAATCCGCAGAACAGCTTTCTTCAATCAAAATCACTCCATCTGCCCCCACGGAAAAACGTCTTTGGCAAAGGCGCCGGAAATAATCTTTTTCCTTGCCTTTGAACTCGATGTTCCGGTTGTCAAAAAGAATAAAATCATTTCCTGTGGCTGTCATTTTTGCGAATTTTCGGGCCTTCATTTGATTTGTTTCAGAACGCATCCTTGAAATGAGTGGCTTTGAATCCTTGAGCCGGATGGAAATTCAAAGCCAGGATATCGAAACGGCATTCCACCTCATCCAGTCTGTTCAAAGACACAAAGCCCCGGGCAATTTTTCTGATTTGTTTTTTTTTGGAAGAGTCCACAGACTCTTCCGGAAGCCCGAATCGGACTCCTCTTCTAGTCTTCACTTCCACAAACACCAGAACATCCTTATCATAGGCAATGAGGTCAATATCTCCTCTAAACAAGCGGAATCCCTTTTTGATGATTTTGTACTTTTTCTTTTTCAAATAATCAAATGCAAACTGCTCTCCCATTTTTCCCAGCTCAAAGGGCGAGATCTGATTTGGGTTTTTCACTTTTTTTTCCAGCGGACACCATCCTTGGTATCTTCAAGAATGATCCCTTTTTCCAGCAGTTCATCTCTGATTTGATCTGCCAGATCGTAATTCTTTTCTTTTCGTGCTTTGTTTCTTTGGTCGATTTTTTCTTTTATGGACGCTTCCAATTGATCTTCATCTTCTTTGGGAAGAATTCCCAAGACTTGGTCCCATTTCTCAAATGAAGACTGAACAGCTCTGACATCATTGTGATACAGTTCCTGGTTTGCCATCAATTTATTGATTTCTCTGATCAACTCAAAAAGAGAAGTGAGAGCCAAAGAGATGTTGAGGTCATCGCTTAAGCTATCTGTAAATTTTTTTTCTGTATCCTGAATCCATTTTTTCACTTCAGGATTTTCTCCCTCTGCAAAAGAACGGGTTTTGAGTTCATAAAGGAAAGAACGGATCCTTTCCAGAGAAGACTGGGATTGTTTCAATGTTTTGTCTGAATAATTCACCATTTTTCGATAATGTGTGGATAAAAGGAGATAACGGATGACCAAAGGATCGATTCCTTGATCCGCAAGGTCCCTAAGGGTGTACTGATTGCCCTTAGATTTGGACATCTTGCTCCCCTCCACAATCAGATGATGGCAGTGCAGCCAGAAATGAGCCAGTTTTTTGTCTGCATAGGTTTCCGACTGAGCAATTTCATTCTCATGATGAGGAAAAATATTATCCACACCGCCGCAGTGAATATCGATTGGCTGTCCAAGATACTTGGTGCTCATGACTGAACATTCAATATGCCATCCGGGTCTGCCGGGCCCTATTTCCGTTTCCCAGAAGGGTTCCCCGGGTTTTTTATCTTTCCAGAGAGCAAAATCATGAGCATTTTTCTTATCATATTCATCTGACTCCACTCTTTCCCCTGTTTTCAATTCATCTCGATCGATTTTGGCTAGTTTTCCGTAATCTTTGAACTTTGAAATATCAAAATAATAGGACCCGTTTTTTTTGTACGCGTATCCTTTTTCAACCAAGGCCTTGACCATATGCGCCATTTCTGGGATGTGTTCGGTTGCTTTGGGATAGAGATCTGCTCTGAGGATATTTAAAGTGTCAATGTCTGCGAAAAAAGCTCGGATATATTTATCAGTAACCTGTTTTAAAGAGACTCCTTCATGGTCTGCTTTTTTTATAGTCTTATCATCCACATCAGTGATATTCATCACATGTTTGACTTTGTATCCTTTAAACAAGAGGAATCTTTTTAAAAGATCTTCAAAAATATAGGCTCTGAAGTTTCCGATATGCGCATAGTCATACACAGTGGGTCCGCAGGTATAAAGACGCACCTTTTTTGCTTGAATTGAGTGAAAGGGCTCTTTTTTTCCTGAAAGTGTATTGAAAAATTGAATCATTTTACCTGGATTTTTCATAAAAAAAATACGATCTTTTCATTATCATTTTCTTTTCAGCAATTAGCAAGACGATTTCAAAAACAATCATTTGAACATTTGAATCATATGATTTTGTCGGTTGACCGATACCCATGAATGTGACATAATTTTTTCGTCAACTTTATCTCAATTTAAATTATAAGGCACTTAAATCAATGAATCAATCAAAATGCACTCTATGTATCCGGAAAGAAGATAAAAACAAATGGGAAAAGAGAGCACCGGTGATTCCTTCCCATGCTAAAGAATTCAAGCAAACCCATGGAATCAACATATGTGTGCAGCCTTCAAAGATCCGTATTTTTAAAGACAGCGATTACAAAAAGCAGGGAATCGAACTCATCAATGACCTCAGCCAATGTTCTCTCATTCTCGCTCTCAAAGAAATACCTATAGAGCTCATAATGGAGGCTCGAGCATACATGTTCTTCACCCACACCACCAAAGGACAAAATCAGAATATGCCCATGCTGAAAAAATTCAAGCAATCCAGGTGCACAGTCATTGACTATGAAAAGATCACAGACGATGAGGGGAGAAGACTGATCTTTTTTGGAATTCAAGCCGGCCAATCCGGTATGATTGAAACCTTCCATGCACTGGGGCAAAGGCTTTCCGCACAAGGCCTTGAAAATCCATTCATTGACATCAAACAGCCTTATCAGTACCCCAATCTCAAAAAGGCCAAAGAGAAAATCATCCAAGTGGGATCTTTCATCAAGCAAAATGGACTTTCTGACGAGCTGGTGCCTCTCGTGTGCGGTTTTTGTGGATACGGACACACCTCCAAAGGAGCTCAGGAGATCTTTGACCTTCTTCCCCATCAGGAAATTCCAGCAAAAGACCTCAAAGGATTCATGGATACAGAAGATCATTCAAATAATCAGGTTTATAAAGTGGTTTTTAAAGAAAAAGACATGGTTGAACCCATTGACCGCACTATGAAATTTGAACTCAACGACTATTATCAAAATCCCCATAAATATCAATCTCGATTTTCGCAATATCTGCCCTATTTGACTCTTATAGTCAACTGCATATACTGGGAGCCCAAATATCCAAGATTTGTGAAAAATTCTGACCTTCGTTCTGTTTTCAGCTCTCATCGAAATCCCAGACTCAAAGTTATCGGAGATATCACTTGTGACATAGAAGGTTCAGTGGAATGCACCAAGTTCAGCACAACACCTGAAAATCCGTTTTTTCTGTTTGACCCGGCCACGGAAAAAATATCCAGAGACCCACAGGGAAAAGGATTGGCTGTCATGAGCATCGACAATCTCCCTGCTGAAATCGCATTGGAATCATCCCTTTTCTTTAGTAAAGCAATCATGCCATTCCTTCCAAAGATCGCTTTAGCAGATTTTACCAAAGATTTTGACCAATGCCATCTTCCTCCGCCTATAAAAAGAGCGGTCATTTTATACAACGGTGAATTCACACCTGAATACAAATATATGGATAAATTTATATAAATCAGAGACAGGAAAACACATATCAGAAAACCAAAGGAACTGAAAATGAATAAAAGTGTGTTGGTACTGGGAGCCGGCTCTGTGGCTCCTCCTCTCATCAAATATCTCTGCAAACAACCTGGGATCCAATTGAAAATCGCTGACCAGATCTTTGAAAAAGCTCAACAATTGGCTCTGCCGTCTCCCTCTGCCCATCCACTTCATCTCGATATCAGAGACCAATCCAAAACCAGATCATTAGTCAAAGAAGCAGATTTGGTGATCAGCATTCTCCCATACACATTTCATCCGGAAATAGCCAGCTACTGTGTTGAGATGAGAACCAACATGATCACAGCATCTTATGTCAGCCAATCCATGAAAGATTTTGATTCAGAGGCCAAACAAAAAGGGATTCTGATCCTCAATGAAATCGGATTAGATCCAGGAATAGACCATATGGAAGCCATGAGAATCATACACGAGATCAAAAACAACAACGGCATTGTTACCAGCTTCATCTCCTTTTGCGGAGGCCTTCCAGCCCCAGAAGCAAACACCAATCCTTTTGGATATAAATTTTCATGGAGTCCTAGAGGAGTTTTGTTAGCCGGAAAAAATCCGGCTCAGTACCTCGAGAATGATCAGATCCTCTACATCCCTCCTGAAAAACTGTTTCAAAATCCGGCTGCTGTTTTTATCAAAGAAGTGGGGAGTCTGGAGGGATATCCCAACAGAGACTCACTTCCATATAAAGAGCTTTATCAAATCCCATCTGCTCGCACATTAATCCGGGGAACTCTTCGTTACAAAGGATGGTGTTCTTTCATGCATTATGCCGCAAAAATCGGGCTTCTGGAGGAACGATCCGAAAATTGGGAGGGAATGACCAACCCTGATTTCATTAGAAAGACAGCAGGAATTGCAGAACAGGGAGACCTCAAGTCAGATCTGGCAAATCATCTGAAAATAGCAACAAATTCGAATTTCATTCGTTGTTTGGATTGGCTTGGAATTTTTAAACCACAGACCCTTCCCCTTAAACAGGGCTCTGCTTTAGATATTTTAGTGAAATTGATGGAAAAAAGGCTTTCATTTCAAAAAGGAGAGAGAGATCTGATCCTTCTCCAACACAAAATCAAAGCGGAATACAAAGACAAGGAATCGCAGGAAATCACATCCAATCTGATCCATTATGGAAACCCTGATGGGGATACAGCTATGTCAAAAACTGTGGGGCTGCCTCTAGCCATTGCCGCCAAACTCATATTAAGCCATACCATTGTCTCCACAGGTGTCCAAATCCCTATCTCCTGTGAGATCTATGAGCCTATCTTAACAGAACTGAAAGAATCAGGGATTGAGTTTCAAACAAATATAAGTAAAATAAGAGAAAGGAGGGGAACATAAAATGATAAGACAACCTTATGTGGCCGGATACTTTTATCCCAAGGATCCTGATGAGCTGAAAGCCATGATACAGAAAATGGTCCCACCAAAGGCCTCAAAACACAAAGCAAAATGCATCATCTCCCCTCATGCCGGCTACATTTATTCAGGAAATGTAGCCGGCTCCGTGTTTTCCAGCACTCAACTTCCTGATAATTTTGTCCTGTTAGGCCCCAGCCATGTTTATATGGATTCCCGAATCGCCATTATGAAACACGGCAGCTGGCAGACTCCATTGGGAGATGTCCCTATTAACGAAGAACTGGCTGAATTCATAGCTCGTGAATCCGATTCTGTTTCTGAGGAAGAAGCTGCTCACAAAAAAGAGCATTCTTTAGAGGTCCAGCTGCCCTTTCTGCAGTTTTATAAAAAAAATTTCCAGATCGTTCCCATCTGTGTTTCCTATGATGCAGACTATCAAGACCTGCAAGAATTAGGAAAAGCTGTGGCCAAAGGCATCAAACAGATGGAAAAAGACACTCTCATTATTGCCAGCACAGATATGAGCCATCAAGAAACACAAGAGGTGGCTCAAAGAAAAGACCAAAAAGCCTTTTATCAAATTTTGGATCTCAATGCCCAAAAATTGGTCCAAGTGGTGAAAAAAGAAAACATATCTATGTGTGGATTTCAGCCCACTGCAGCAGCCATTATTGCTGCATTAGAATTGGGTGCCACCAAAGCCACACTGGTCAAATACCAAACATCCGGAGATGTCACCGGAGATTTTGATCAAGTGGTGGGATATGCCGGAATCAGAATCAACTGACCTGATTATGAAGTTTTAAAACCCCAGGATAAGTTGACTTTTTTCTGCCTTTTTTGCTATAAAAAATAGAGAACTGAATATGAAAAAAATGGATAAAGACATGAAAATCTTAAGGAAAGTCGTGGAGAACTACCTTAAGATCGGCAAGCCCGTGAGTTCAGGCTTCATCAAAAAAAATGAACACCTCTCCATATCTCCAGCCACGATCAGAAATATTATGGCCAGACTGGAACAAAGAGGATATCTATCCCAGCCTCATGTGGCAGCAGGTCGGATACCGACGGATATCGGACTGAGATGTTATGTGAATCATCTGTTAAAGGAAACCTTTGAATCTCACAATGAGATCAATATTCCGTCCAACAGTTTTGATATTAAAAAAGATGACTTTGATACACTTTTGAATAAAACATCCAAGTTATTATCTGAGTTTTCAGATAACATGGGATTTGTCATCTCCCCGCAGATATCACAACTCGAATTCAAGCATCTGAGACTGATCCGTTTGGGAGAGGACAAAATCTTGTTGATCCTGATCACAACCACCAATATTGTATTGAACGATATCGTCACCACTTCAGTTCCTTTGACTCAAGAAGAGCTGAACAAATCATCCAGATATATCAATCAAAATTTCAGCGGAAAAAATTTAACCGACATCAGAGATTATTTAGTTAAAGAGATACCTCAATACCGAATCAAACTGGAAGACTCTATCCAAACATTAAGTCTGTTCATTCAATCCTATTTCAATGACCTGAAAACATCCCATATCTATTTACAGGGGACCTCTAAGATCTTAGAAAAAGCAGAATTGTTTGACATGGACAGATTGGTGTCTTTATTTCGAAACTTCGAAGAAAAAAACAAACTGGCAAAACTTCTATCAGATTTCATAAGTCTGGACCGGGTCAAAGTGGTGATCGGGTCTGAACTGGAAATACTGGATATTTCAGAATGCTCTTTGGTCATGTCTCATTATGGAACCGAGGATCAAATCCTGGGTTCATTGGGTATCATCGGACCAAAAAGATTGGCCTATAAAAAAATCATTCCTCTTGTAGACCATGTGGCAAAAAAATTGAGTCAAACCATCATCCATAACCAGTAAGGAGGAGAAATGAAGAAAAAAAGTGAATCTGAATCTGAAGGAAAACAAAAAAAAATTGCTGATGACAATGATATTGAAATAGAATACATCACGGAACAAGGAGAAGAGGAACAAGAAACACAAAAAACCAGATCTCAGGAAAAGGGAGACGCGGCAGAGGAGGTCAAGGACCTTCAAAAGCAATTCAAAGAGCTCAAGGAAAAAAACAAAAAGCTCAAAGAACAGTATTTGAGAGAGGCCGCTGAAAAGGACAATCTTCGAAAGAGAACGGAAAAAGAAAAAAATGAGTATTTTCAATATGCTCTCAGTGAAGTTTTTAGAGAAATCATTTCTATTCTGGATAATTTTGATAGAGCTTTAGAAAAAAAAGAGGAAGGGGAGCAAAAACAGTTTAGGGAAGGTATTGAACTCATCCATAAACAGCTGCAAACATTGTTAAAAAACAACGGCATCAAACCGATTGAAATCAAGGAAGACAAATTTGACCCCCGTTATCATGAGGCTTTGATGTCCGAGGAAGCCAGTGATGTGGAAGAACCGTCTATTGGGGAAGTCATCCAGAAAGGATACATGATTCATCAAAGGCTTCTCCGGCCTACTCTGGTGAAAGTCAAAGTTCCAAAGAAAAAGGATTAAAATGGAACATATTATCGGAATTGATTTGGGAACCACTTTTTCATGCATTGCCTTTATGGAAGGGGATACGCCCAAAGTCATCCCCAATCTGGAAGGTTTTGCCACCACTCCTTCAGTCGTGAGCTTCACCAGTTCAGGAAAAATGATCATCGGGAACACGGCACTGAGGCAGGCTGTGACCAATCCTCAAAACACTCTGTATGCCATAAAAAGAATCATGGGCATGAAATTCAATGCCAAAGAAATCGAACAGTTTAAAAAAAGAGTCCCTTATGGGCTGACTGAAGCTGAAAACGGAGATGTGATGATTGAAGTGCAGTCCAGGACCATCAGTCCCCAGGAGCTTTCTTCGATTATTCTCAAGTACCTCAAAAAATGCGCTGAATCCTTTCTCGGAGAAGATATCAGCAAAGCTGTCATCACTGTTCCGGCTCATTTCAATGAACATCAGCGTCAGGCGACCAAAGATGCGGCCAAAATTGCTGGCCTTGATATCATCAGAGTCATCAATGAACCCACAGCTGCCTGTCTGGCTCATGGATTGAATTCCAGAAAAAACACCAAAGCTGCTGTTTATGATATGGGAGGAGGCACTTTTGACATCTCCATAGTGGAAATCGAAGACGGAGTTTTCAATGTTCTTGCTACCAGCGGAAATACATTTCTGGGAGGCGAAGACTTTGACAACAGGATCGCAGACTGGATCAAAGATGACTTCCAAAAAGAAACAGATATTGACCTGTCATCAGACGGCCTGGCACTCCAGAGAATAAAAGAAGCGGCTGAAAATGCCAAAAGAGAACTTTCTTTTTCTGTAGAAAGCGAAATCAACCTCCCTTTTATCCTCTCTCATAAAACCGGCTCAAAACACATAAAAAAAATACTTAGCAGAAAAAAGCTCGAAGACATGACCAAGGATCTGATCCAGGAGACTTTTCCTTTTATGGACAAAGCCCTGGCAGACTGCGGTCTGGAATCCAAAGATATTGAAGAAGTGATTCTGGTGGGAGGTCAGACCAGAATGCCACTTTTAAAGAAAATGATCACTGATTATTTCCAAAAACAACCCATAGAAGACATCAATCCCGAAGAGATCGTTGCCAGGGGAGCTGCCATTCAATCAGAGATTCTGCAGAAAAATCTGTCTGATTTGGTTCTTCTTCTTGATGTGACTCCGTTCTCCCTAGGAATAGAAACGGAAAACAGGAAATACACTAAGGTCATTGAAAAAAACACCACCATTCCTACAAAAAAGACCATGTCTTTCACCACAGTGGAAGACAACCAAAGAAGAGTCAAAATTCATGTGCTTCAAGGAGAGAACGAAAATGCAGAAGAAAATGTTTCTCTTGCTGTTTTCAATTTGGTTGGTATTGGCTTGGCTCCTGCGGGAGTGCCCGAGATAGACGTGACCTTTGAAATCAATGCAGACGGTTTGGTCCAGGTTTCTGCAAAGGATATGGAAACAGGAAGAGAACAGAAGATCGAAGTCCAGCCCTCTTCTGGGCTCTCTGCAGAAGAACTCAACAAGATCATAAAGAGATCCATTGAAGAACAAAAAAAAAGTGATGCTGAGGGGATAGATCATGGCAAAACGTGACTACTATGAAGTGCTTGAAGTCTCAAGGACCTGCACCTGCGATGAGATCAAGAAAGCATACCGGAAAAAAGCACTTCAGTACCACCCGGACAAAAATCCCGGGGACAAAGAAGCTGAAGAAAAATTTAAGGAAGCAGCTGAAGCTTACAGTGTGCTCATGGATGATGAGAAGAGATCCATATACGACCAGTTCGGACACCAAGGACTGCGAGGTGAAGGATACAGTGGATTTTCCGGCTTCAATTCTTCTGTTTTCCAAGGTTTTGAAGATATTCTGGGAAGCTTTTTCAATTTTGGCGGCTTTGAAGATTTTTTTGGAGGAACCCGAAAAGCACGGCGCTATCCGCGAAAAGGAAGAGATCTTGCTTTTGAAGTGAAAATCAGCCTGGAGCAAGCTGCTTCAGGAATAGAAAAAGAAATTCAGATCAGCCGATCAGAGATCTGCCCTTCCTGTAATGGATCCAAAACCAAGCCGGGGACACACAAGCAGGATTGTCCAATGTGCCATGGCAGAGGGAAAGTCAAACATCAGCAGGGTTTCTTTTCTCTAGTCCAAACTTGCCCTAAGTGCAGAGGTGAAGGGTCGGTGATCACCAATCCTTGCGAAGAATGCAGTGGGACCGGGGCAGTAAAGAAAAAGAAAAAAGTCAGTTTCAAAATTCCCCCCGGAGTGGAAGACGGAATGAAACTGAGAATCCATGGAGAAGGAGAAGCCGGAGAAAAAGGAGCTCCTAAAGGGGACCTTTATGTTCTGATAAAAGTCAAAAAGCATAAAATCTTTCAAAGAGAAAAAGAAAATCTTCTGTGTGAGATCAAAATCTCTTTTGCCAAAGCTGCCCTTGGGACTCAAGTCAAAATCCCCACGTTGAACGGAAATGAAATCCTTCATATCCCAAAGGGGACTCAACCTGGAAAAGTCTTGAAAATCAAAGGGAAAGGCATCAAGAATGTCAATAATCACCAAAAAGGGCATCTGTATATCAAAGTCAATGTAGAAACTCCTAAGAATTTAAATAAAAGGCAAAAAGAAATGCTTAAGGATTTCGCAGAATCCAGAGGAGAAAAGCTCGATTCTGTGGATAGCAATGTGGTCAAAAAAATTAAAAACCTATTCCAATAGAATCAGATTGACATCAAACCGCTTTTTTATTCCCAAAAAACAAATCAAAAAATCAAGCGCTGTCTTGGTTGGAAGCGAACACCACCATCTCAGCAGAGTGGTCCGGAAAAAAAGGGGAGATCACATCAACCTTTTTACTGAAACAGGCGAAAACTACGAGGCCAGAATCGAAAAGATCAACAAATCAGAGACTCTCTTGACCATATGGAAAATAAAGACGGAAAACAAACCGGAAACCTGCATCAGATTAGCTCCCTCACTGATCAAAGCCAAATCTTTGGAATTGATACTGAAAAAATGTACAGAATTGGGTGTCTCTACCTTTTCTCCGGTCATATCAGAGAGGACAGTGGTGAACATCTCAGCGAAACTGGATAAAAAGATGAAAAGGTGGAACCGAATCGTTATCCAGGCTTCAAAACAATGCCAAAGGCCCTGTTCTCCTGTCATTGAAAAACCTGTGTCTCTCAAAAAATTTTTGGGGGACAATCGGGCGGAATTTGCCATTTTTTTGGATGAAAGCAAAGGAGAATCTTTAAAGAACCTGATTCTATGTTTTCATGAGAACAAACAAAGCCCTCCTCAAGATGTGATCATTCTGCTGGGGCCTGAAGGTGGCTGGACAGAGAAAGAGAAACAAGATATCATTCTTCATGAATACAAAGCTGTGAATCTCGGAACAAATATTTTAAGAACAGAAACAGCCGCAGTTGCCTGTGTGTCCATCATATCGCATTTTTGGTGCTTTTAGATAAAATCTTGCATATCAACAGAAAGATAATGATAATGATGTTGATAATGAAAACATCACCATTTTTTTATGAATCATTCAGGAATGTTTATACAAGGTCAAAAAGTCGGAAAATATAAAATCATACGCTCTTTAGGAAGCGGGGGATTCGGAGCTGTGTTTTTAGCAGAGGACACCTGGCTCAATATCCGGGTGGCCATTAAGGTCCCTCATAAGCAATCTGTTGAGATATTCAAACTCCTCAAGGAACCCAGACTACAGGCCGCCTTGAACCATCCCAATATAGTTCGTATGATATCAGCTGAAAAAGAGGGGAAGATTTTTTATATGGTTATGGAGTACATCGAGGGAAAGACCTTAGAAAAAATAATTGAAAAAGAAAAAATCCTCGGATATGAGAAAGCCATTGAATACATCCATCAAATCGCTGATGCCGCCTCCCATGCTCACAAAAACAAAATCATCCACAGGGACCTGAGACCTTCCAACATCATGATTTCAGAAGACAAAGACTGTGTGAAAATCACTGATTTCGGGACTTCTGCATGGCTGAACAAACTTCCCTATGCCTCCACGCGAATCGGTTCTCCTCCTTATATGGCACCTGAACAGTTCCTGGGAAAAGCGACTTTTCAATCAGACATCTATTCTATCGGATGCATTTTTTATGAATTGATCATCGGAAGACCCCCGATTTTTGATCCGGATCCGTTTAAAATACTTGAAAAAGCCAAACAGGGAAAAATCACTCCTCCGCGGATCAAAAACAGCAGAGTCCCTAAAGAAATCGATATGATCATCATGAAATGTTTGTCATCAAAAATCGAAAAGAGATATCAAAGCGCAGAAGAGATAACCAAAGATCTGCAGCAGTATGAAGGAAAGGATGTTGAAAAATCAGAGATCCTGGATATTCGAAAAAGAATTCAAGCAAGAGAGAGCAGGAAGGATTTTTTTTGCTGGAACTGCAAAAAGCCCCTTCCTCACAAGTCAAAAAAATGTCCGTATTGCGGAGAGGATAATTGACTTGAAACACAAATTTGGATAGAGTAATCACGAAAATATAATTTGTTTCATAAGGGAGTTATAAATGAGCCCATTTGATGAAAACAGCAAGGTTTGGATGAACGGAGAGATCATCCCTTGGAAAGATGCCAATATACATATCGCCTCTCATGTCATCCATTATGGAAGTTCGTTGTTTGAAGGGCTGCGCTGTTACAAAACGCCCAAAGGCACGGCCATCTTTAGACTGAAAGCACACACTCAAAGACTTTTCAATTCCTGTAAAATGTACCGGATCGATATCCCCTATACTCAGGAAGAATTGAATCAAGCCATCATCCATCTCATTGAGGTCAATCAATACAAAGAATGTTACATCCGGCCCATTGTGTTCAGGGGATATGGAAAGCTCGGAGTCGATCCTTTATCCAATCCTATTGTCACCGCTGTTTTGGTATGGAAATGGGGAAAGTATCTTGGAGAAGATGCTCTCACCAATGGAGTTGATGTCAAAATCTCCACCTGGAGGCGAATGGCCCCTGACACTTTTCCCGCACTTGCTAAATCCGGAGCCAACTACATGAATTCCCAGCTTATCAAAATGGAAGCTGTTCTGGAAGGATATGTGGAAGGGATTGCGTTGACCAGTGATGGACATGTCAGTGAAGGCAGCGGGGAAAATATATTTGCCGTGATTGACGGCGTCCTGTACACACCGCCTCTTTCTTCTTCCATTCTTCCCGGGATCACCAGGGATTCAGTGATCCGAATCGCTCAAGAACAAGGAGTTCAAGTGAAGGAAACTTCCATTCCCAGAGAGATGCTCTATATTGCAGATGAAGTGTTTTTCACGGGTTCGGCCGCAGAAATAACTCCCATAAGAAGCATAGATAAGATAAAGATTGGAAAAGGGAAAATCGGACCAGTGACCAAGTCTCTTCAGGATGATTTTTTCGCCTACATCAACGGTGAAAAGGAAGAAAAAAACAATTGGCTGACTTATTTATATAATGAAAATTAACCATCAAGGGGGGAAAAATGGATATAGACGAATTTTTAAAAATAGCCATTGAAAATGATGCTTCGGACCTGCATATCAAAGCAGGTAACTATCCCATCATCCGTGTTCACGGAAAACTGCAGTCGCTCACCGATTATTCAAAGCTTTCTCCGGAAGGGACGCGACAAATCGCAGAACAAATCACCAATGACTATCAAAAAGAAAAGCTTAAAGATGAACACGACCTGGACCTGGCGTACAGTCTTCCTGGATTCGGACGTTTCAGGGGAAGCATCTATCAACAAAGAGGGACATACGGCATTGTTATGAGGATCATTCCTCTGGAAGTCGCTCCTATAAGAGAGCTGAATCTCCCCACTGTGCTTGAAGATATTTCTGAAGAAACTCGAGGCCTTGTTTTGGTCACAGGAACCACCGGTTCAGGAAAAACCACTACATTGGCTTCTATGATCGACTATATCAATGAGCGGAGGAAAGAAAATATCATCACCATCGAGGATCCCATAGAGTACCTTCATAGAGATAAAAAAAGTATGATCAGCCAAAGAGAAATCGGTGTGGATGTGAAATCTTTTTCCAGAGGATTGAGAGCTTCTCTCCGAGAAGATCCTGACATCATACTTGTTGGAGAGATGCGGGACAGAGACACCATTGACACAGCTCTTTTGGCTGCAGAGACCGGCCACCTTGTTTTGAGCACCCTTCACACGACCGATGCTCCGGAAACAGTCAACCGTATTGTCTCTATCTTTCCTCCATTCCAGCAGAGACAGGTCCGGCTTCAGCTCGCCAGCATACTCAAATCCGTGATCTCCATGAGATTGATCCCAAGAAAAGACGGGGAAGGGAGAGTGCCTGCTGTAGAAGTCATGATCAATACACCTTACATTTCTGAATGCATCAATGACAGGGATAAGACCGAACTTATCAAGGACGCCATTTCCTCAGGTGTGTCGCAGTACAAAATGCAGAGTTTTGACCAATCCATCTATCAGCTCTATTCAAAAGGATTTGTTTCTTATGAGCAAGGGCTCCGGTATTCCACCAGCCCGGATAATTTCAAGTTAAGAGTGATGGGAATCCGATCTTCAAAGGACGTTGCGATCGAAGACATGGAGAAAGAAATGGAAAAATCAGAGTCCCAAAAGAAAGACAACATTGAAGAAGAGATCGAGGAGGAATAATCAAGCCTTTTATGAATGCACAGGATATTAGAAAAAAATTTTTGGATTATTTCGAGTCCAAAAACCATAAAATCGTTACCAGCTCTTCTTTACTCCCTAAGGATGATCCCACACTTCTGTTCACTAATGCAGGGATGAATCAATTCAAAAATGTGTTTTTAGGTCTTGAAAAAAGATCCTATCAAAGAGCCGCGTCTGTCCAGAAATGCATGCGGGTCAGTGGCAAGCACAATGACCTGGAACAGGTCGGAAAAACCACCAAACATCATACCTTTTTTGAGATGCTGGGAAATTTTTCATTTGGAGACTATTTCAAAAAACAGGCGATCGAATATGCATGGGAATTGATCACTGATGTGTATCAGATCGATCCTGATAAACTTTATGCAACGGTATACAAAAAAGATCAGGAAGCGTATCAAATATGGAGACAGGACATAGGCCTTTCCAAAGATAAAATATTTTATATGGGAGAAGAAGAAAACTACTGGAGCATGGGCGATACAGGACCCTGCGGCCCCTGTTCAGAGATCCACTACCAAATGGTCAAAAACCTGAGTCACAAAGATCCCAAATATTTGATTGAAAGCGGCAGTGAAGATTTCACCGAACTGTGGAACCTTGTCTTCATGCAGTACAACAGAGATGAAAATGGAAATCTGAGCGAGCTTCCGGCCCCTTCCATTGACACAGGAATGGGGCTTGAACGAATGGCAACGGTTCTGCAGAACAAGAAAGATAATTATGAAAATGATCTGTTTGATCCCATCATCAAGAAAGTAGTCACTCTTTCTGGCAGAGAAATCACTCCAAAAACATTTCAAAGCTTATCTGTACGGAAAATAGCAGACCATATTCGCGCCATTGTCTTTCTTATTAATGACGGGATCATGCCCTCCAATGAGGGAAGAGGATATGTGCTCCGAAGAATCATAAGAAGGGCTTTTCGCGCTGGAAAACAAATGGGATTTGAAGGTGCATTCTTGTTTAAATTGGTCGGAGTGGTCTGTGATAGTATGAGGGAAGCTTACCCGGAACTGATATCATCTGCAAATTACATATCTAAGGTCTGTCAATCCGAAGAAGAACGGTTTTCAAAAACCCTGTCTACAGGAATGAAGACTTTTGACCACATGGTCAAAGAATTGAGACAAAAAAAACAAAAAATTTTTCCCGGAGAGAAATTATTCAAGCTTTATGACACCTATGGCTTTCCTTTGGACCTTTCCAAGGAGCTGGCGGAAGACGAAAAGATGGAAATCGATGAACAGGGATTTGAGGAAGAACTTCTCAAACAGAGACAAACAGCTAGAAAATCCTGGAAGGGAGATCTCGAGCAGAAAAAAAGAAAAAAATACCAAAAATATAAAGATCTCAAAATAGACTATGTGGGTTACGAAAAAGAAAGCATTTCGGATTCCCAGGTTCTGGTCCTTCTTAAAAAAGGAGCTGAAGTGAATGAATTGAAAAAAGGCGAAAAAGGAGAAATCTTTCTGGACACCACTCCTTTTTATGCTGAAGCCGGAGGTCAGATCAGTGATAAAGGAATCATCAAGCACTCCGGATTTTCCGCTGAAGTCCAAGCTGCTGTCTATCCTATCCCTAATATCATTTCTCATAAAGTGAAGATCCTCTCTGGAGCTGTGAAGGTCGGGGATCAAGTGGAAGCAGAGGTGGATATCAAGAGAAGAAAAGCAATCAGCAAAAATCACACAGCCACGCATCTTCTTCATGCTGCTTTGAGAGACAGGATCGGCTCTCATGTCAAGCAGTCAGGATCTTTAGTATCCCCGGAAAAGCTGAGATTTGATTTCACTCATTTCTCTTCCTTAAGTTTCGCAGAGATAAAGAGTGTGGAACAACTGGTCAATGAGAAGATCCAAGAGTGCATTCCAGTGAGTGTCCGGATGACTTCTCTGGACAAAGGGATCAAAGAAGGCGCAGTTGCCATTTTTGAAGAAAAATACAGTGAAGAAGTCAGAGTCATCACCATCGGAGATTTCAGCAAAGAACTTTGCGGAGGAGTTCATGTTCAAAATACAGGGGAAATCGGTTTTTTTAAGATCATTTCCGAATCAAGCGTGGCAGCGGGGATGCGAAGGATCGAAGCCGTCACTTCAGATTCTGCACTGAAATACACTCAAAAAAACGAAGAAGTGCTTGCAGAAATCGAAGAATCTCTCAATGTTTCAAAAGACAAAGCCGCGGACCAAATCCAAAGACTCAAAGAAACGGTCAAACAAAAAGACAAAGAATGCCAATCCCTTAAGCAAAAAATGATCAACTTGAGAGAGGAACAAAAACAAGAAGAAAAATATGATATCAACGGATTTTCAGTCCTGATAAAAAAAATGGAAGGGTTGAGCGGCTCAGAACTCAGAAACCTGGCTGATGACCTCAAGCAAAAATCTGGTTCAGATATCATCATCTTATCCACGGTCTCTGAAAACAAAGTCTCCATGGTCACCACTGTCCATAAAAGTTTGACCGACCGGGTGAAAGCCAAAGACATCATCAATGAGATGGCTCCTGTTATAGGAGGAGGAGGGGGAGGGCGCCCTGATTTTGCCCAGGCTGGAGGGACCAAACCTGACCAGATCAAACAGGCCGTGAAAAAAGGCCTTGCCTACATCAAATCAATACTGAATCCGTAAAATCACCTTAAAAGGTGATTGATTTTCTCAATTTTGTCATTATGATATTATAAGATGCAAGATCATATGGGAATGAATAGAGCTGTCTTGATCATGTGCTGCTGTGGCTTTCTGTTTTTCTCATCATCTCTGGTTTTGTTTTCTTTTGATGCCCGTTCAGACAAATATGATTCCATCATAAACAAGACCGCAGTCAAGTACGGACTTCCTGCGGACCTTATACACTCCATCATCAGAGCTGAATCCAACTACAATCCCAGGGCAGTGTCTCCCAAAGGAGCTGTTGGGCTGATGCAGCTTATGCCTGACACTGCAAGACAGTATGGAGTCACCAATATT
This sequence comes from Candidatus Aminicenantota bacterium, assembly GCA_014727835.1. Classification (GTDB taxonomy): domain Bacteria; phylum Acidobacteriota; class Aminicenantia; order Aminicenantales; family Aminicenantaceae; genus WJMT01. Next base: position 26,508 of record WJMT01000122.1, read on the forward strand.
TTTGATCCCCTGGAAAACATAGAAGGAGGGACCAAATATTTAAAGGACCTCAGCTCCCTTTATCAGCAAAACCTTGACCTGGTTTTAGCTGCATATAACGCAGGCCAGGAAGCTGTAAAGAAATACCGTGGAATCCCGCCTTATCGTGAAACACTGGAATACATTGAGAGGGTCAAATCTTCCTATGGAAAAGAGTCCATTCTCACAAAAACGAAAATATACAAATATACTGATTCTGAAGGAAGAATTGTGATCACAAACAATGTTTTTCTATACTTAAAGCACAGAAAAAAATAATCGGTGCCCAGACTCTAATTCTGAAATCCCAGTCACGCCGGAGAGGCTGTGTGTGTTAAGTTGGATCGGACCGGAAAAGAGCCGGGTATGATTTCAAATACAGCAGGTGCTTTCCCGATCAATTCTCCGTCCACTTCAATAAGGACATCTTCATGATTTGCTGAGGAGACCTCAATTTTTTTGCCTCTTAAAAAAGCGATTTTAGAGTGAGTCAGATGAGTCCCCTGATACAAACGCCAGACATTCAGAAAAAATTCTGTCTTCTCCATTCCCTTGACCAAGATGACATCAAAAAAACCATCATCCAGACGGGCTAAAGGAGCCACTTTCATTCCTTTGCCAAAGATGCTTCCATTGGATATAGCTCCGATAAGGTAATCATCAGTGGGGTATTCTTTTCCGTCCACTTTGATGTTCAGTCTCTTGTTTTTGTAAGATATAAAAGTGAAGATCACGGACCTTAAATAAGAAGAGGCTTTTCTTTTCAATCTTTTTTTTTCCACCTGTTTGACCACTTCAGCTCCGAATCCAAAATCTCCGATGTTCAAGAAGAATCTTTCCTTGGATTCTCCCTTCAGTGATTGATACTGGACTCTACCGATATCAATGATGTCAGAGCGGTTATTTTGAGTGATGACTTTGATGGATTGATTCAATTGCGGGGGAATATTCAAACTTTTGCTGAAATCAGAACCGGTCCCGCTGGGAACGATCCCAAGGGAAGTATCCGGATTTATGATTTTTTTGTTTTCAAAAAAACCATTGGCAATCTCGTTCATGGTCCCGTCTCCGCCCACACCAACAATCAATTCGCTTCCCTCTTTAATAGCCGCTCTTGAGATTTCAGTGGCATGAGTCGGCATTTCAGTGAATTCATATTTGAACTCTTTGAAGAAAGACTTCAGGGCTTCCTGAATCCGGCCCCATTTTTTTCCTGTCTGGCCCTTGTTTGATTCAGGATTGATTATGATCTGAGTCTTTAACCGTTTTTGACTCTTCGGGAATGTCAACAACACTTTTATCTCCCTGTCTGGCCTGATCTCTTTTGAAAATGGAAACTCCGATAATTCCACCCAGAGCACCGAGAACAGAAAAGATCACTGCATTGATCAGGATTCCAAGCAGAATCAGAGAAACAGAAACCTCAGCACCTCCTTTTTCCAACCAGGTTTCCCAGCCAGCCGGCATCTCTTCAGCATATTGGGCCAGACGTTCCATGACATTGGCAATAAACTTATTAGTGATAGGGGCTAAGGGGATGCTGATCAAAAAATCAGCGGCTGTGGCGACCAGACCCGAAAAGATCCCCACCACAGTTCCGTCTCCCATAGTCAATGGTTTGGGGGTGTCTTTATTCAGAAAAAAGACAGCGATGATTCCTCCACCGATAATCCACAGGCAGCAGAGACAGTTCAACACAGGGACTGCAGAAAGAACTCCAGCCACGCCTCCTCCAATAAGTGCGGGGATTAGCATGTTTGTTCTCTGTTCTTCCATATGTCCTCCTAACGAAACGTTTTATCCTGATTTATCATTTTATTTTGTTTTTTGTTCCTTTTTCAAGGAAAAATGTTTGTGTTCCAAAAACATCTCGGAAACCCCTGCTATAAAATAATAGGGAAGAATCCACCCCCATATCAATCCGATCACAGCCCTTAACCAATCTGATGTATGCCAGAGACTGAATAGATTAGCTAAAGTATCGGTTGCAATAGGTATTGAAAGAATCACAAAAAGGAGTTTCTCCGGAGGCTTGACCGTTGTCAATCCATTGATCAGGGGAAAGAGTAAAGTTCCCAAAAAAAATCCAAAATAAATTCCCAGACACCGGGTGCAAACAGCTAAGGGATTTCCGAACAAATAAAAACAACGGGTTGGATTCTGGTGACAGATGGGTGAAAAGATAGAATACAAAAAAGCACTCAGCGGCAGATCCAGGTTTTTGAGATAAGGAGCTGAAAAGATGACCATCAGCCATGCACTGATCCCCCCCAAGGTCCATGCAAACACATTTCGGATTGTTTTGTTTTCAGTCATTTATGCGTATTCATGATAAGAACTGGGATTGAATTGTCAAATAAGAGGAAATATTTGACAGAAATCCCCTGAAAGTGTAAATTTGTTTGTAAGGTTTGATATGAAAAAACGTATAAAATCATTACCTCATTTTTATAAAATCATGTATAATTTCTCATTCTATAGTAAGGAGGCCCAATGAATAAAAAAAGAATTCTTATTGTTTTTGGTGTGATTCTCCTGATTTTTCCGTTTTTCCTGCATTCCCAGGAAGCAGCGGAGAACACAGAACAGCAAGCCTTAAAGATCTTCAATAAATACAAAGAGAGTATCATTTCTCTGAAATCGATCGGAGAAGACGGCAGTGTTCTGTACAATGGATCCGGATTTGCAGTGGGAGAAAAGATCATTGCCACCAATTATCACCTCATCAGCCAAGCCACAGAAATCGAAGGCACCACCGTTGATGGAAAAAACGTTAAAATCAAAGGGCTGATCGATCATGACAAAGAAAGCAATATCGCTCTTTTGGAAATAAACAAAAAACCTCCTGTCCCTCCATTAGGAGACTTTGATTCCCTGGAGTTTGGAAGTTCTGTCTTCTTGATCGGAGCCAACCAAATCGGTCAACTCAGGGCTTTTCCAGGAGAAATCATCAACATTGCCGCATCTCCCACCAATATAAAAGTCGCAGACTCAAGCATCTCAGCGGGGGATGAAACCAGCGGGGGACCGGTGTTTGATAAAAATGGAATGATTGTGGGAATTATTTTTTATCCGGAAAGTTCTTCTTCTAAAGTCATCATCCCCGTATCTGTATTGGACCGAGTGAATAAAAACGCATCCTCAGAAAAAATAAAAAAAGTTGATCCTGTCGATTATTTTTCGACTCCTGAAGGAGCCTATTTCACTGGCCACTCCTTTGCTGCAATCAACAACATGATGATCGCTGAAGATAATCTGAAAAAAGTGGTTGAACAAAAGCCAGATGACATACAAACAAAAATGATTCTCGCTGAAGTGTACACAAGAAGCAGAGCCTATTCCTCTGCTGTATCAACTTATCAAGATATCGTGAGAATGAACCCCGAATCAGATGAAGCTAATTTAAAAATGGGGACTGTGTACATTGATATGAGGAAGTGGAAAGAAGCCATCTCTCCTCTGGAAAAAGCCATTGAATTGAACCCCGATAACACGGATTCTTACTACAATATAGCCCGTGCTTATGAAGAATTGAAAAATCATGAAAAAGCTGCAGAAAACTATAAAAAGTATATTGAATCCAAACCTCAAGACCTCAAAGATGCCTACCTCAGACTGGGGATTGCGCAGCTGGAGACAGAACAATACCAGGGAGCTGCGGAAGCCCTGGAACAAGCAGCAAAAAACAATCCTGACAACACCAATCTGAAATACAGACTTGCTGAGACATATCAGAAAATCGATCAATTTGACAAAGCTGCAGATGTCTACACCCAACTGGCAAAAAGCAACCCCGAAGAAGCCAATGCCTACTACAACATGATGATCAAGATGTATGATGAAGCCCAAATGCCTGACAAAGCCATCCAATCTGCAAAAAAATTGATTGAACTCGAACCGGACAGTGCGGATGCTTATTACAATGTCGGTTACATGTATATGAAGCAGGAACAGTATCAAGAAGCCATTCCCATCTTCCAAAAAGCCATTGAAATCAATCCCAACATGGAATTTGCATACATGAATCTCGCTGTCTGTTATTCAAAAATCAATCAGTTCACCAACTCTATTCAGACCTTAAAAAATCTCGTAGAAAAACAACCCAATAACTCTGACGCCTGGTTGTCTATTGCTGTCAACTATTTGAAAATGAAGAGATGGCGGTCCGCCATTGAACCGCTTAGAAAGACCATTGAATTGGAACCTAAAAACGCTCAAGCCTACTACAATTTGGGAATCGCTTATCTGAACTTAAGAGATAATGACAGCGCACGGCAAGTGTATCTGCAGCTCAAGCAAATCAATCCTGAGATGGCGAGAAGACTTTTAAAGTATTTCAGATAAAATGATTTTCTGAAATTTCTTATTTGTAATTTTTGAGTTTCTGGTTCCATTGACAAACAAACAAACCTATGGTACAAGGTAACTTCAGTTTCTAAAACCCATAAGCTGCTTTTATCCTCTTTCATATCTTGAGGCTTTAAGACCAAAAGGCACGCAAAAAAGAGGGCAGGTGGCGAAATTGGCATACGCGCTAGGCTTAGGACCTAGTTCCTGATGAAGGAGTGCGGGTTCGAGTCCCGCTCTGCCCATTAAAACATTTATTAAAAAAATACAGATGAACAAAGAACCAAAAAAAATGAAGAAAACGAATGATTGCCAAAAAGAAATGAAGATCACGATTCCAGAAGAACAAGTGAACAAAGAATACCAAAAAGCTTTAAGCCACTTTTCAGGTCAGGCAAAAATCAAAGGATTTCGTCAAGGAAAAGCACCTATAGACCTGGTCAAACAGATGTATCAGGAAGACATCAAAAATGCCATCATCAACAACCTCGCTCCCCAGGCCATCAATAAAGCTTTTTCAGAAAAAAAACTGAATCCAGTCTCATCTCCTGTCATCACAGACCTGGATTATCAAGAAGGCAAAGCTCTGAATCTGACTTTCCGGTTTGAAGTGTGGCCTGAATTCGATCTCCCCCCATATAAAAACATCACAGTCAAAAAAGAGGAAACAGATGTGTCCTCCAAGGATGTGGACAAATCTCTGGAAGATCTGCGTGAAAAATCAGCAAAATTCAATTCTGTGGAGAACAGAGGTGCGGATCAAGATGATTATGTCTTTGCTGAAATCAAGGGAATGGATCTAGAGACAAAAAAAATGCTTCCCACAGAGAAAACAGTTGTTTTGGTGGGGCATCCTGATAATGAAAAGTCTCTCAATGAAGCCCTGCAAGGAATGAAAGCCGAAGAGCAGAAAAAATTCACGGTTGAATATCCCAATGACCATAAAAACAAAAGACTGGCAGGAAAAACAATTCAATACACCGTCCAAGTTTTGTCCATCAAAGTCAAATCCCTGCCAGAGCTCAATGATGACTTTGCCAAGGATCTCGGTGAATTCAAGGACCTGAAATCTTTAAAACAAGAAATCAAAAAAGAATTGAGATCTGCTAAAAAGAACCATTCCCAGCAAAGCCTCACTGAAAAAATCATGTCTCAGATATCAGACAAAGTTGACATTGATCTACCCGAAACAATGGTACAGCAGGAAACAAGGTCAAACATAGAAAGGGTCTTGTCGTCCCGGCCTCAAGGCCAGCAGAAACTCAGTGCACAGGAAATGGACAAGCTCAAAAAAGACGCCCAGAAAAAGGCAAAGGATTCTATAAAGAATCATCTGATCTTGAACAAAATATCTGAAAAAGAAAACATTGAAATTTCAGATGAAGAGCTGGAAAAAGAATACAAATCTCTGGCGGAAACAAACAAAGTGCCTGTTGCGAGGATCAAAGAATACATGAACCAGGAAGGCAGAAAAGACAATTTAAAGCAAAACCTGCGAATAAGAAAGACTATTGACTTTATCATCGATAATGCTAAAATAGAAGGGTAATATTCCTCATGATACAAATCCCCTTTATTGTTGATAAAGAAGGAAAAAACGAACGCACATATGATATCTATTCGCGATTACTGAAAGATAACATCATTTTCATCGGAACTGAGATCAATGATAATGTTGCCAATTCTGTTATCGCTCAAATGCTTTATCTGGAAGCGAAAAATGAAAACAACATGATTTCCGTATACATCAATTCTGCGGGAGGAAGCATCACAGCCGGTTTAGGGATCTATGACACCATGCAATATATCAATTCAGAAATTTCAACCATCTGCGTAGGCCAAGCATCCAGTATGGCCGCTGTCCTGCTTGCTGCAGGCACGAGAAACAAACGTTTTGCACTTCCTAACTCCCGAATCATCATCCATCAACCCTTTGGAGGATTCAAAGGACAAGCGACTGATATCGCCATTCAAGCCAAGGAGATTTTACGGATGCGGGAAACCATCAATCAGATCCTCAGGAAACACACTCGTCAATCCAAAAAGAAAATCGAAGAAGATATGGAAAGAGATTTCATCATGACTCCGGAACAAGCTGAAGAATACGGCATCATTGACAGTATCATTTCGTCAAAGAAACAAAAAGACAAATAAGTGTGGATTTATTCTTTATGAAGCAAAAACATGGATGAAAATAAAAAAAATTTAGCCAAATGCAACTTTTGCAACCGCCATCAAGGTCTGGTGAATAAACTCATTGCCGGACCGCATGGTGTTTATATCTGCGATAATTGTGTGAGAGTGGCTCATTCCATCATCTATACCGAGAAACAAAAGAAAAAAGAAGAAGGAGAAGAGAAACATGAAAAATTTCTCACGCCCACTGAACTGAAACAATCGCTGGACCAATACATCATCAGTCAAAATGACGCAAAAAAGAAGATTGCCGTTGCTGTGTATAATCATTACAAAAGAATCAATTCGCGTCTTCAAAACGATGATGTAGAGATCCTAAAAAGCAATATACTGCTCATTGGTCCCACAGGCACTGGGAAAACGCTCATGGCTCAATCTTTAGCCAAGATCCTGTCGGTTCCTTTTGCCATCACAGATGCCACCACTCTTACAGAAGCCGGATATGTGGGTGAAGATGTGGAAAACATCATACTCAAATTGTTTCAGTCTGCCAACGGAGACATAGAAAAAACAAAAAAAGGGATTGTGTATATAGACGAAATAGACAAAATCGGGCGAAAAACTGACAGTCCCTCCATAACTCGGGATGTCTCTGGTGAGGGAGTCCAGCAGGCTCTTCTCAAAATCATTGAAGGAACGATTGCGAATGTGCCTCCTCAGGGAGGGAGAAAGCATCCCCAGCAAAAATACATTCCTATTGACACCAATGACATCCTGTTCATCATGGGAGGAACATTCAACGGACTGGATGATATAATCCAGGAGAGAATGGGCAAATCATCGGTAGGATTCAAATATGGCGCCCAAGACAGGTCACCGGAAAAGAAAAAAGAAATGATGGATCATGTGATCCCGCAAGACCTCATTAAATTCGGATTGATCCCTGAATTGGTTGGACGAATCCCTATCGTCTCTGTTTTGTCTGAACTGACCAACCAAGATCTGGTGAATATCCTCACCAAACCCAAAAATGCCATCATCAAGCAGTATCAGAGATTATTTGAGATGGAAGATGTGAAACTCAAATTCACTAAGGGAGCCCTGGAAGCCGTGGCTCATAAATCCACGGAAAGAGAAATGGGAGCCAGAGGACTGAGGAGTATTATAGAGGAACTGATGTTGGATATTATGTTTCACCTTCCTTCTCAAGAAAAGCCGGATCAGATCAAAGTGACAAAAAAAATGATTGAAAATAACGTATTGGAATATGATAAACTCAAAAAAGCAGTCGGGGTGTAATGATGCAAAAAGATCAAAAGAACAAAAAACTTAAAAAGATTCCATTGATTCCCTTAAGAGATTTAGTGGTGTTTCCCTCCACGCTGGTGCCTTTCATTATTGGCCGAAATTCCTCTATAGAAGCTTTAGAAAAAGCCTCTTCCGATGAAAAAATGCTTTTTCTCTCTACTCAATTGGATGCTTCACTGAACAATCCTCAACCCAAAGATGTCTATACTTTTGGAGTCATTGCAAAAATCATCCGTGTGGTCCGTATTGATGAAAAAAACCTCAAGGTCATTGTGGAAGGAAAAAAGAGAGCCCGGATCATTGAATACACTCAATCATACCCCTATTACGAAGTGCTGGCCAAGGAAATAAAACAGACCAAAGCCGGTGATGACAAATCCATGAACGAATCTTTAAAAAGAGTCCTCAGCCTTTTTGAAGACTATTTGAAACTGACCAAACATTCCAATTTTGAATCCATCATTCCGGCTTTAAGGGAAAACACTCCGGAAAGAATCTCTGATATCATCTCTTCTCATCTGCACATCAACGTGGATGAAAAGCAGAACCTACTTGAGACCATCAATCCTTTAGAAAGGATCAGGCGGCTGAATTTTGTCATTGAAAGCGAAATCCTCAAGATTCATTCAAAAATGAGAAAAGACGGAAAATCATCGCCCAAGAAAAAGAAACCATTTCCCGGAAGTGGACAAAAAATATTCACTACCAGCATGAATAAAAAGAAAGACAGAAAAGCAAACGAAATCGAAGAGTTGAAGAAAAAAATCCAGAAAGCCAAAATGCCCAAAGCAGCCGAACAAAAAGCCATGGAAGAAATCGAGCGCTTAGAAGTGATGCCGCCCATGTCAGCAGAGGCCACGGTGAGCCGCAATTATCTAGAGTGGATCACCTCTCTTCCATGGAATAAAAAGTCGAGAGAAAAAAGAGATATCAAAAAAGCTGAAAAGATTCTCGATGAAGACCATTATGGCTTGGAAAAAGTCAAAGAAAGGATCCTAGAGTATTTGTCCCTTCGTCAGCTTGTAAAAAATCCCAAAGGAGTGATCCTCGGGTTGGTAGGACCCCCAGGAGTGGGCAAGAGCTCTTTGGGACAATCCATTGCTCGGGCCACTGGACGTAAATTCGTCAGGTTGTCATTAGGAGGAGTCCGGGATGAAGCTGAAATCAGAGGACACCGGAGGACTTATATTGGAGCTTATCCGGGAAGAATGATCCAGATGATCAAAAAAGCCGGAACTAAAAATCCTGTGTTTCTGCTGGACGAAGTGGATAAGATGAGTGTGGATTTCAGGGGAGACCCCTCTTCAGCTCTTATGGAAGTGCTGGATCCTGAACAAAACAGCACTTTTTTAGACCACTACATTGACACGGAATTCGACCTGTCTCAAGTGATGTTCATTGTGACCGCTAATGTGCTCAAGACCATTCCCGCTCCTTTGATCGATCGGATGGAAATGATCCGTATTCCTGGCTACACTGAAGAAGAAAAACTGCAAATCGGAAAAAAATTCCTGCTTCCCAAACAATTGAAATCTCACGGACTGAAAAAATCCAACATCAAAATATCAGATAAAACTTTAAAAAAGCTCATTGGCGACTACACGAGAGAAGCCGGAGTCCGAAATCTGGAACGTGAGCTGACATCCATATGCCGAAAAGTGGTGAAAAAAGTAGTGACCAAGGGAAAAGGTTACCAGGAATACATCCCTCCAAAAAAATTGGAGAAATACCTTGGGATCCCTCGCTACCGCCGTTCCGGTATTGACAAAAAGGATGAAATCGGAGTGGCCATTGGAATGGCATGGACTGAATTCGGAGGAGAGCTGTTGACCTTTGAGGTCACCAAAGTCCACGGAAAAGGAAACTTCACCTATACCGGTCAATTGGGAGAAATCATGCAGGAATCAGCCCAGGCAGCTTTCAGCTATGTCAAGGGAAAGATTTATGAATTGAATATTGCCAAAAACCTTCACAAAAAGTTTGATATTCATATTCATGTTCCCGAAGCTTCCACTCCCAAAGAAGGACCTTCTGCCGGAATCACTTTAGCGACCTCTATCATCTCCCTGCTGACCAATATTCCTGTCACTAAAAAAGTGGCTATGAGCGGGGAGCTGACCTTAAAAGGAAAAGTGCTTCCTGTAGGCGGAATCAAAGAAAAACTTCTGGCCGCCCATAGAGAAGGGATCAAAGAAGCAGTTCTTCCTTTAGACAACATGTGTGATTTGAAGGATATTCCAAAGAAAATCAAACAAGCCATGAAGATCCATTTTGTGGAAACCATGGACGAAGTTCTAAAAATCGCTCTGACCAAAGAATTTTCTTTTGACAAGGAAGGAAAAAATAAACTTCCTATCAAAGCGGATATCAATGAAGAAAACAAGAACAAAGAATCACAGGATTCCTCAGTAACTCATTGATCTGAATATCATTTTGAGCAATTTCATATATCAAAAAACAATTTAAGAGGTAAAAAAATGAAAGACAACAGTATTGCTGAACTAGAAAAACTGAAAAAAGAAAAACTCAAATCTATGGCTGCAGACTTAAAGATCGATGATGATGAGATCAAAAAATCAAAGAAACAAACCCTCATCTTTAAAATTCTTGAAGCCCAGGCAAAGAAAAACGGATTGTTGTTTTCAGAAGGTGTGCTGGAGTGTCTCAATGACGGATTTGGATTTCTCAGAGCTCCGGAATTCAGCTATCTTCCCAGCCAGGATGACATTTATGTCTCTCCCTCTCAGATCAGAAAATTCAAACTCAGAACAGGAGACACCATATCCGGTGTGGTTCGTCCTCCGAAAAACGGCGAAAAGTACTTTGCCCTGATCAAAATCAAAGCCATTAACTTCAAAGCTCCTGAGGAGATCATTGAATCTCGGAGAAACATTCAATTTGACGGTTTGACTCCTTTGTACCCATTTGAAAAATTCAATCTTGAAGACGGACAACCCAAGAACTTGAATGCCCGGATCATGGACCTCCTCACACCTATTGGAAAAGGACAGCGAGGGCTGATCGTGTCTCCTCCCAGGGCAGGGAAGACCACTCTACTCAAAACTATCGCCCAATCCATTGAAAAAAATCACCCCGAAGTCATTCTCATTGTCCTGCTGGTCGCTGAACGGCCTGAAGAGGTCACTGACTTTCAGAGAAGCATCAAAGGAGAAGTTGTGGCTTCCACATTCGATGAACCTCCCCAGAGAAACGCACAGGTCTCCAACATCGTACTGGAAAAAGCCAAGAGACTGGTGGAAACCAAAAAAGATGTGATCATTCTGCTGGACAGCATCACACGTCTTGCCCGAGCTCACAATGCCATCATCCCTCCTTCCGGAAAGGTGTTATCCGGCGGAATTGATGCCAATGCCCTCAACAAACCCAAAAAGTTTTTTGGCTCTGCCCGAAAAATCGAAGAAGGTGGAAGTCTGACTATCATGGCCACAGCACTCGTGGATACCGGAAGCCGTATGGACGAAGTCATTTTCGAAGAGTTCAAAGGAACCGGCAATATGGAAGTCAATTTGGACCGGAGATTGGTGAACAAGAGACTGTTTCCGGCCATTGACATCAACATATCCGGGACCAGAAAAGAAGAACTGTTGATTGATGAAAAGGACCTCAACAGGATTTGGATATTAAGGAAAGTCCTGGCACAGCTTTCAGAAGTAGAAGCCATGGAACTGTTGATCGAAAAAATCGGCAAAACCAAAACCAATGCTGACTTCCTCAATGCTATGAGCAAAGGCCTTTAATCCAGCTTGGCTGTATCATCTTACTGAAAACAAATAAGATAGATTTATAAAGCACCACTATTTCGTGCTTAGAATGCTGATTTCTATACCATAATACTCGTTCTAAGAGATTCCCTCCTTTTTGTTTTTTCAATGATATGATTTGACGTCTTATCATATATATTTTTATAATGTCTCCAAACAAATGAGAATCAGGTCTCTGTTCATCCCGCTTCTCCTGGGATTTTTTGTTCTATCCTTCTGCCAAAAAAACCAAGACAAAGGCGCTTCCAACACTTCTATTGAACCAGCTATAGGAACAAACGGAATGGTGAGCTCAGCACACCCATTTGCGACCAACGCAGGTCTGGACATATTGAAAGCAGGCGGAAATGCTTTTGATGCGGCTGTAACTGTGGCTGCTTTGCTGAACGTGGTGGAACCTGCCATGTCTGGTATGGGGGGATACGGGACCATCATGATATATGATGCGGATAAAAAAGAAGCGCGATTTCTCAATTCCAGCAGCCGGATCCCTCAAAGTGTGGATTCTGATGTCTTTCGGGCACCAACCCCCCATTATCTTGCCAACAGGAGGGGAGCCAAAGCTGTTTCTACCCCGGGAAACGTTCATGCCTGGGAAGCGATGTCTCAAGAATACGGGAATTTGAAATGGGAGAAGCTGTTTGCACCAGCCATTCGCATGGCTGAAGAGGGATTTGTTGTCAATAAAGGCCTGGCCAGCCTCCTCCAAAGAGCTTTTCCATCTTTTCCGGCTCATGCCAAGCGTATCTACGGTACCAACGGAAATCCCCTTCAAAAAGGAGACCGGCTTGTGCAAAGAGACCTCGGCCATTCCTTTCGACTCCTTAGCAAAAGCGGCGCTTCGGTCTTTTATCAGGGAGAAATCGGCCAGGCAATTGATAAAGCCATGAAAAATGCAGATGGTTTTCTTTCTCTTCACGACTTACAATCAGATAAAGCAGAATGGTGGACGCCCATTTCCATCCCATACCGGGGATATGAAGTCCTAACGGCCTCTCCTCCTTCCACAGCTTTTCCCTCCCTTATCCGGCTGGGAATGATGAGCCAATTTGACAATCAGGACCTTTGTCACAATTCTGTAGAATACCTCCATCGATTTGCTGAAGTCACCAAACTTGCTTTTTGGTGCCGACTTTCCTATGCCGGAGATCCGGATTTCAAACCTCCTCCTCTGCGCCGTCTTTTATCTGAACACTTTTGGAAAGAAGAAATCCGAAAGATCGATCCCAAAACGGCCAAGCCTTTCCAATATCCGGGGATCATAGAAAAAAAAGGGTCTCACACCACTCATTTTGTAGTGGCAGACCAAGATGGCAATATCGTTTGTGCCACCCAGACTCTGGGAAATTCCTTTGGAAGCCGGATCATGCCAAAAGGCACAGGGATTTGGCTCAATAACTCATTAGCTTATTGCACTTTTGAACCCAAAGGCAATCCCATGGATGCCCATGCCGGTCATCACAAATTATCCGGAGACTGTCCGACTTTGATCATGAAGCAGGGACGGCCCTGGGCTGCACTCGGCACCCCGGGAGGACACACTATTGGACAAACCGTCCCCCAGATAGTGATGAACCTCATCGACTTTAAAATGAACATCCAGCAGGCTATCAGTGCTCCCAGAATCAGTTTTGTTGAGCCAAATATTTTGCTGATGGAAACAGACATTCCAAAAGATATTCAAATGGCTCTCAAACAAATGGGCCACCGCATCCGGGAGGGGCGAGGGATCGGGAATGCTCACGGCCTCACCATTCAGTACAATGCCAAAGGATTACCGATCCGATTCACTGGAAGCTCTGATCCCCGCGGCCAGGGTTTGGCTAAAGGATTCTGAACCAGATTCAGACAAACTGATATTTCAGCCGAATATAAAGAGCGAGAAGAAGATGAAACGTCGAGAATTTATCAAACCATTGGACAGGGAGCCGCCTCGATTCCCCTGCTTTCTTTGCTGCTGATGACCGGACTTATGCCAACCAGCCCCAGATGCATCGCAAAATCCTTGATAAATGGATCCGCAGTACAGGGGATAAGGGTCAATACCCTGAAGATAAAGCGAATCTCAAATACATGTTTGATTGGTGGGGAGACCGATGTGTCAATCCGGAATATGATGTTTTTAAGAAGTGATTGGGCCTAAATCATTGAAAAGAACCCTGAATTTGCTTTGATTTGAGACGTCTATTCGTATTTCACGGTCTGGGCCGGATCAGTGAGAGCTGCGCGCATAGATTGATAGCTGACTGTCAAAAGAGCAATAAGGATAGAGATCAATCCAGTCAGCAGAAAAACACCAATCCCGATTTTCGTCCGGTAAGCGAAATTCTGCAGCCAGTTTCTCATCCCGAAATAGGCCAATGGCCAAGCAATTAGATTGGCTAGCAAAACCAACTTCACAAAATCTTTGGTTAAAAGGACCAGCACATTGGAAACAGAAGCCCCCAACACCTTCCGGATACCGATCTCCCGTCTCCTGCGCTCAGTGGCAAATGACGCCATTCCAAAAAGCCCCAAGCATGCGACAAACACTGTAAATACACTGAATGAGGTTAGGATACCTCCTAATTTTTCCTCAGCACGGTATTGGGAATCATAAGTATCCCCCAAGAAGAAGTAATCAAAGGGCCGTCCAGGATCAATGGTTTTCCAGGCCTCCCGAATCCGGCTCAATGTCTCTGATTGTCCGGTCCCTCTGATTTTAACAGAAAGCCACTCATAATAGGGGGTGCTGGTGATGTGCAACGGCGCGACCCTCTGGTGAAGAGATTTGATGTGAAAGTCTTTCACCACTCCGATCACATTTCGGGTCTCCCATTTCATGTCTCCTGGTGAAGAACCGGTGGAGTGCTGAATGGTTTTTCCTAAAGGATTTTCCCACCCAAACACCTGAACTGCAGTTTCATTGATGATGACAGCCTCTTTCTCATCTGTCCTGAAATCCTTTGAAAAATTCCGACCTCTGGCCATTTCAATACCCATGACAGGGAAAAAGTCAGTATCCACAGTGATCCGTTCCATGGGAACACTTTGTTCAGGAGTGTATCCTTCGGGGATCATCGGACTGACATCCGGCTCTCCACCGGGGACAATAGAAGACGCCCCAGCACTCAAGACACCAGGAATGGCTTTGAGCCGGCTCTTAATGGAATCCAGTGAATTTCTGATATCGCTGTCCATTATAGGCAGGACCACCAGGCCCTTTTTATCAAACCCCACATCTGTTTTTTTCATATAACGGACCTGATCGATGATGATCCCGGTTCCGATGATCAATGCAACAGATATCACAAACTGGGCAGTCACCAGAATACGTCGGAATCGAGAATGACCTCTGCCTGCCTTTGAGTCTCCTTTGAGCACTCTGGCCGGGTGAAATGAGGACAAAAACACAGCCGGATAAATGCCTGCAGTGAATCCCACAAAAACAACCAATCCTAAAAGACCCGGAATCATCCATCCCATATCCACAAAGCCCAATTCAAATTCAATTCCCGCCAAAGATCTAAAATATGGGAGAGCCCAATAAACCAGAATCAAAGCCAAGGCCATAGCAAGAAAGCTGTACACCAGGGATTCTCCTATAAACTGTTTGATCAGTTCTTTTTTCCGGGCTCCAACCACCTTTCGCATTCCTACCTCCCTGGCCCGAAGGGAGGAACGAGCTGTAGCCAGGTTCATGAAATTGATACAGGCAATTAAGAGGATAAAAAAAGCAATGACTGAAAAGACATACACATTCCGAATATCCCCGGTGGGAGCGATTTCGTTCTCCATATGAGAGTACAAGTGGATCCGGGTCAGAGGCTGGAGAAAATAATCAATGCGGCCGCCCATGGCCTTGATCTCTCTTCCCATATACTGATCCACCAGTGAGGGAAATTTAGCCTCCAGCTTTTCTTCGTCATAATTTTCCGGAAGCAGAAGATAAGTGTAAAGATTAAAATTCAACCAGGTGTCTCTGTCCATTCTTCCCGATGCATAAAGAGTTTCAAACGAACACAGCATGTTAAAGGTGAAGTGAGAGTTTTGCGGAACATCTTCCACCACCCCAGTGATGGTGTAATCTTGCCGGTTGTTGACCTTGATCATTTTCCCCACTGGTTCTTCATCCCCGAAGTATTTTTCAGCAAGATTGCGGCTCAGCACCGCAGTGTAGGGCCGGTCCAGAGCATTTTGTGAATCTCCGTTGATCATGGAGAATGTAAAGACTTCAAAAATGGAACTGTCTGCCCAAAAGACTCCATCTTCATAAAACAGCTGGCTCTGGTATTTGATGGGGATCCGCTCCCTGGTTTTCACCCTGACAGCGCTCAGGACTTCAGGATAGTCCTGCTCCAGCACCGGCCCAACCGGGGCATTGCTGATGGGCAGCTGCATGATGTTGTCTCCCAGCTGAGCATCCAAGCACAGGCGGTAAATCCGGTCTGCTTTTTCATGATAGGTGTCATAGCTCAATTCTCGCAGGATGAACAGGCTGATCAATACACAGCAGGCCATCCCAATGGCCAGTCCTGTAATATTGATAAAGGCATATCCTTTATGTCTATTCAAATTACGCAGAGCCGTCTTGATATAATTTTTGATCATATCTGTAGTCCTTATTTAGAAATCTTGCTTCTTATTTGTGTTGAGATCATTCAAAGGATCCTCACTGTTTTGTACATGTGAGGTTTGTCTGTTCTTTTATGGAATACGAAATCTTTGAAAAAAAAGTTCCTTTTGCAGACAATCTAAATATCCTTGAAGCTAAAAAGGTCATGCATTTCCTCGGAAAATTGGGTATATTACTAAAGATATACAATGCGTATAAAAATCAAACAAAGAGGAGGAAACATATGGAAACCTATATCATTCTGAGCCGGATATCTCCCCAGGCCTTCAGTGATCCCTTTGAATTCAAAAAGATTGCCGAAACTGTATCTGCAAAGATCAAGAAGGAATGTCCCGGAGTGATCTGGAAAAAAAGTTATGCCACCACAGGCCGGTTTGATGCCTTGGATATTGTGGAGTCAGACGATCCCAAACAGATAGCCAAGGCAGCCATGATCATCCGGGCTTACGGACACTCCACAACTGAGACATTAACAGGTACCCCATGGGATGAATTTCTTGATATGATCTAGTCTATTCGCCTGTGCTAAATAAAACACCCTGAAATCGGCTTTGATTTGATTGCCTGATGTTTTTTTTCTCAGTATGAAAATCAAAGGAATCAATCAAACACAGAGGAGATGAATCCATGTATGTTAATATTGCGTTTATCGGATACGGAACAGTAGCCCAGGGTTTTACAGAGATTTTGTTGGAAAAGGAGTCCATGCTCAAAAAGGAGCATGACCTGCAGGTCAAAGTGGTGGCCGTCTCAGACATCAAAAAAAGTTCTGTGTATGATGCAGATGGACTGAACATGAGAGAGATCCTTTCTTTAGTGCAAAATGGAAAATCGCTGGAAGATTATCCCAAAGGCATTAAGGGCAAAAACAGTCTTGAGACCATCACTCAAACCAATGCAGACACCATCATTGAAGTGACCTACACGGATGTCAAAACAGGCAAACCAGCGCTCACCCACATCAAAACCGCTTTGGATGCAGGAAAACATGTGCTCTCTACCAACAAAGGGCCTGCGGTCAAACAGGCTGCTGAGCTTTTGGAAACTGCACGGCAAAACAATGTCTATTACGGATTTGAAGGCACTGTACTTGCTGGTACTCCAGCATTGAATCTGGCCAGAAACACACTGGCTGGAAACAACATCATGGGATTCAAAGGGATTCTCAACGGCACCACCAATTACATCCTCACCCGAATGGAGGAAGGGATGTCTTATCAAGAGGCTTTGAAAAAAGCCCAAAAACTGGGTTATGCAGAAGCAGATCCCACCGGGGATGTGGAAGGTCTGGATGCAGCGGGAAAAGTGGTCATTTTAACCAATGTGGTGCTCAAGAAAAAGTTGGATTGGTCAGATGTGAGACGGGAAGGCATCACAGGCATCACACCGGATGATATCCAGAAAGCAAAAAATCAGCACATGCGCTGGAAACTGATCGGCCAGGCAGAGATTCAAAAAGACGGTTCTGTGCGCGCCTCTGTTTCGCCAGAAAAGGTCCCCCTATCTGATCCTCTGGCCGGCGTCAATGAAGCCATCAATGCTTTGACTTTTATCACTGATGAGCTGGGGCCCGTGACCATTGTGGGTCCGGGCGCAGGAAGACGAGAGACCGGCTTTGCGCTGCTGATCGACTTGATTCAAATGAAAGACTATAGAAAACAGAAGGATCTGAAAGAAACAGGACACTTAAAAACAAAAAATTGAGATTCCGGAAGAAAAAATATATAAAACAAAGATAAAGAAAAAAAACAGGCTGAAAAGGAGGAACGTATGCATTCAAAAAGGATTTTAACATTCTGCGGTCTATTGATCTTGGCTCTGGCGGTTTTCAGCGCCTTTGTGATCCAAACACCGGAAAGCAAAACACAATATCTTCAGAATGATTACTGGGAAGGATGCACTTCAATTCTGGTGGGAAAAAAGGCTTCCTCAGACGGTTCCACTATAAGCACCCACACCTGTGACTGCGGTGTGTGCGATTGGACTTTCCGGTTTGTTCCCGCTGCCGATCATAAGAAAGGAGATGTGCGCAAAATCTATCACATCAACCAATACAAAACTTGGCCTCCAGAACAGGGGGTCAAATGGGAGCGCTACAAAGATGACTACACAGGACTGGATATCCCTCAGGTTCCCCACACCTATGCCTACATCCACGGCATGTTTGGCTACATGAATGAAAACCAGGTAGCTCTGGGTGAATCCACCATCGGCTGTCACCGCAAGATGAGAAATCCGACACCTTCTGCGAAATTCGATATCACCATGCTGACCCTTATGGCCATGGAAAGAGCCAAAACCGCAAGAGAAGCCATCCAAGTCATGGGGGATTTAGCCACCACCTATGGGTACGGATTCAATGACAGCGGCGAGATGCTGGCTGTATCTGATCCTGATGAGGTGTGGATCTTTGAGATCATGCCCGTGGGACCTCTGTGGACTCCGGACAGCGGCAAACCTGGTGCTCTCTGGTGTGCCCAGCGTGTTCCGGATGACCATGTGAGTGTGACTCCCAATGAATCCAGAATCGGCGAGATCGACCTGGACAACAAAGACTATTTCATGGCCTCATCCAATGCAGTCACATATGCTGTTGAGAATGGTTATTATGAGCCGGACAGCAGTGAACCGTTTTCATGGAAAAAGGCTTACTCTCCCACCCATGGGAGCGCTTTAAGCACTCAGGGGAGACGAGGCCGGCTGTGGCGCTTTTTTAATATTGTGGCGCCTTCCCTGGAATTGGGGCCTGATACTGAAAGTATGGACCTTCCTTTCTCTGTCAAACCGGATAAGAAAATATCTGTCCAGGATGTCATGGCCATCACCAGGGATAAATATCAGGGCGTTTTGTTTGATCCCACAGATGGGATCAAAGGAGGACCGTTTTCCAATCCCAATTATTTCCGTGGATTCAGGATCAATAACCAGAGATACAACGGACCCCGGTGCATCTGTGTGAACAATGTGGAATACACCACCATCACTCAGTGCAGGGGATGGCTGCCCGACCACATCGGAGGGATCCTCTGGCTGTCCTTCGGAGCTCAGGATACAGCCTGCTATATGCCACTTTACTGCGGCATCACCGAGCTACCTGAATCATTCCGGGTGGGCGACCATTATGTGTTCAACCGGGACTCAGCCCGATGGGCTTCTGATTATGTGGACTTCCACACCCAAGTGGTCTATTCCTATGCCATTGAAGATGTCAGGAATGCACAGAAAAAATGGGAGGATATGGCGTTTCAGAACCTCCCCATTGTGGATGAGGCTGCCATGAATCTCTATGAAAAAGATCCTGCCGAGGCCCGGCAGTATCTCACGGATTTCTCAGTCAATCATGCCGATTCTGTGATCGATGCCTGGTGGAAGCTGGGAGATGATTTGCTGGTCAAATACAATCATTTCCGCATCTACAACCCAAAAACCCGAAAAGTCGGGCGAGTACAGACCCCAAAATGGTGGAACAAAGCTGTTATTGAACAGGACAACCTCAAACCCTACACACCGCCGCTTAAGAAAAAAACCAACTGAACCAGAAGCCTTAAAATCAAAGAGGAAGCTCAATGAAACGATTCTTAAAGACCACAGTTTTTCTTCTGACAATCGCTATTTTTTTCCCAGTATATGCTTTTCAAAATCCGGACCTCACCACACTTATCAATGAAAAACAGGTGATTTTAGGAATGAAGTTCCTACTTTCAGGAATATCAGATTGAAAAAACACGGAAAAAGGAGGGGATATGAATAAAATCACCAGGATCATACTGATTATTTTGATCATCGATGTGATTGTTGTGGCAGGATATTTTGGGTATAAAGCCCTCTCAAACAAGGGCTCTTCCAAAGCATCTTCTTACGAATGGGTTGAGATGACTGAAAATTACACTCCCCAGGACCATATCGAGGATTTCATCATGCAAGATGCCGCCAGTCAGGACATCTTTCCTGTGTATATAAAAAATTATGGAAGCGACCGCAAGATGCTCAAAAAATTCAGCGGTAGAAAGCTCTACACACCCACCTTAACAGAACTGGAATTTGTGTTTCCCGATGCAGCGGATTGGCATCTTATCGAGCTGAAATACACAGAGAAAAAAAGAGACCGGGAGATCCGCCGCACTATTTTATACGTCCAAGAAGGGGATGAATGGAAAGTGGGGGATACCGGAGGTCCACTCGAATAAAACCAGTCTTAAGGTTTCTTTTTCGAGGAATCAATGTTAAGGTCCATTTTTTGTATGAAATACTGAGAAGCGGTTTGAGCTGCTTTTTTCAAGCTGTCCCATTCCGTTTCATAATGAGAGCCAATCTGCGAAGTCAGATCCTGGAGTGTCTCTCCAGTTCCAAAAAACGTGTTCAAAACAGGCGGGTGAGGCCTTTCTGCTTTGGAAATTGATTGTTTGAAAGGATTGAAGACCATAAACATAACAATGCAAACCAACACAACAGCAGCTGAGGCCACAGGTACCAGAGACATTCTCTGTTTTATCTTTGGTTCCGGGAGGGATTCATAAAATGCCTTTTCCTTCACCTTTTTGGTGAGCAGGGGAGACGTCTGGTGCAAAACAGCCTCTGCATCCTGTCCTGCTCTCTTGTGGATATCCTGAAAAGAATTCCGAAGATGCTGGCAGGAGGGACACTTTCGAAGATGCGGTTTTAAAACAGAAGGAATGCTTTTGGCCGAATCCAATGATCGGGACACATACCATCGCGTGAGATAACACTTCATCCTTTATTCTCCTCATACCTTACTGTTGACCATTCAAGTGCTGAGCTTGCCTCATTCTTTTGAAAATCTTTTTTTTTCTGTAGCAGCTCTGCCAGGTTCAAGCGCGCTCTGTACAGAAGAAGGCGGACAGCCAAATCAGTCCGGCGCATGATTTTGGCAATTTCTTTTGATGACAGATCCTCTGCATACCGCAGCCAGAGCACTCTGTAATGGTCAGGTTTGAGATGTTTGGCCTGTTTCCAAATATTTTGGCGTTTTATTTGCTTGAAATATTTTTCCTCAGGCGTCAACTCATCTTCCTGAATCCTGTGTCTGACAGCTCTATTTTTTTGGGAGCGAAAGTGGCTGACAGACAATCTGTATGCTGCGGTATAGATCCAGGTGGAAACTTTCCATTTGGAATTGTATCTGAATATATTTCTGTATATTTTGAAAAAAGTTTCCTGAATGATGTCTTCGATATCCTGATCAGAGGATATCTTGGGCCTTAAAAAATGAAAAAGTCTGGGGCTGTACCGATCCACTAATATCTCAAAACTGCGGCGAGAGCCGGCCCTGGTTTTCCGGACCAGCTCTTCGTCAGATACAGTCAGGTTTGGATCAGTCACTTTCTTTCAATGATATAAAGAATCAGAAATCCCAGTCGAAAATTTTTAAAAATTCATCCACAGTGGCTTGAGATTCCAGGAAAAAGGTCTTTCCCTCAACATTCATTCTCAGATTCTTAACCAGTTTCATTTCCGGATCGATCTTTTCTTCCATGGCAAGAAAACTCTTGATCCCTGTAATGATATCGCCCAGACTTTGAGCTGTTTCTGGGGAGTCTGTGTGAAGGGAGAGACTCAGCCTCAATCTGTTCCCCGCTTCTGAAGCAGTGAAGAATGCCTGTTCTGTTTTTTTTAGAACCACTGACGGGAAATCTTCTTCATCTTCTAACATCTCAGACATATCTGCTGCTGCTGCGACCAGAAAATGATCATTGGTGAGTGACTCAATTTTAGTTCCCATTGGCGTTGTGGAGATGCTCTTGTTTTTTCCAGATAAAGTATCCAGAACGTGCTCAACCGCATCTTGATCTTCTGAGATCAGCAAAAGGTTATCATTCACAAACACGCCATAGTCATCATGGTTCCAATGATAGATCAAGAATTTACCATAGTTTATTTCAACTGGAGTTTCCTCTTCTTTTATAAGAGAAAGGAGATGTTGTTTGTTTAAGTTTCCAGAAAAGGCAATGACCGCATCGTCCTCGTCTTCTCCAAATCCAATGGCTGTGACATTGGAAATGTCATTGAAAAAGTCGATTTGAGCGACTCTCTCGATTTCTTCGATCTCTTCTTCGAAATCAGAGTTGAATTTATCCATCATCTCTTTTTTTGTTTGCGTATTTGCAAACTTCTTCACGTCTAGATGAATGAACCATTTGGCCTTTTCAGGAACTATGGATGTCTGAGCAGACACAGGGTAAGCTTGAGGTGTCATGATAGCCAAAAGAAAAGCAATAGAAATCATAATCGTCATTTTTTTCATATGAACCTCCGTGTAATTGTTTTTCAGGCGATCGATCTGCCTTTCACCCTATTATACGCAGCCAAAGGGCAGATGTTTCCCTTTAATTTTGATTTGTTTTCATATAAAGTCTCTTTTTTCTGTATTTTGAATCAACACTTCTCAGAACTCTGCTTGAATTATTCACTAAAAAATGCCAAACTTTTCAGGTAAACGGACAAAAATCAGAGTCAATAAATAATGGGTGATCCGAATACTGCCAAATTGAATAATACAGGAACTGAAAAATCCTGGGATTATTTGATTCTGACAGCTTCCAACCAGACCCAGAAACGATTTTACAGAAATCAGCTTGAACTGAGGCGCGGACTCGGTCTTCTCTCACAAGTCAAAAAAATCCTGGTTGTTCCAGATCCCCCAAACCAGAGAATAGGAAGCGGAGGGAGCACTGTTTTCGCTTTGCTTCAAGTCCTTAACCGAGAATGCAAAAACCCCAGCCAAAAAGAACTGACATCCGCTGTTATTGAAAAAATCCTAAGCCGACTGCGGATTTTGATCATCCACGCTGGCGGAGACTCCAGACGGATGCCTGCTTACGGCCCCTGTGGCAAGATATTCACACCTCTTCCGAGCCGATTTGAATCCCTTTTCGGAGATACCATTTTTGACCGGCAGTTTCCCATGTACAGGGATCTTCCTTTCCCTTGTTCGTCTCAGGGTCAGGTGGTGATCGCATCCGGAGATGTTCTTCTTTTCTTTTCCCCACAAGACGTGCAGTTTCAAACAGAGGGCATTACAGGTCTTGCTTGTTCTGTCTCTCCGGAACAGGCAAAAAAACACGGGGTATTTGTTGCAGAAAACTCAATAGAAGTCCGTCTGTTTCTTCAGAAGCCTTCTGTCGCCAAACAAAAAAAAAGGGGAGCTGTTAACTCAAAAGCACAGTCTCTTTTGGATATTGGAGTCATGGGAATGGATGCTCTAACCTCAGCAAGATTAATGTCATTGATCGAAATCAAGAAAAGAAACAGGGGATTTGTATGGGCCGGGCCTAATGCCAAAGAGATCACATCCTTTGGAATGGATTTTTACAGGGATATCTGCTGTGCTATGGGAAATAAAATTGATTTTCATGACTTTGTGACAAATGTCCGTTCCAGCGGTTCCAAACTTTCTGAATCATTTCTCAAAGCCATTTATGCCACCATGTCAAAAGTTCCTTTTTTTGTGCATCCGCTTAGACAATGCACATTTCTCCATTTCGGGACCCCGCGCCAGCTGATTGAAACCGGTTCTCGCCTGGTGAAAAGAGATCAGAGCTCTCGACTCAATCAAACACTTCTCAGCATCAACAATCACGTCTCTGATACCCAACTCATCAAAGGAACCAAATCATGGGTGGAAGGATGTTGGATCCGTTCCACTCTGAACCTGCAGGGAGAAAATGTTGTGGTGGGTGCGGATGTGGACAAGCCACTCTCTCTCAAGGCAAAGACTTGCCTGGATGTGATCAAGGGACGCAGTCGATATGGGGAACCTGTTTGGTTTGTCCGTATTTACGGTCTTGATGATTGCTTTAAAGCATCCATCCATGAAAAAAGCCTTTTCGCCAACCATCCCTTTCTAGACTGGCTCAAAATAACAAAGGTATCTCAAAAAGAGATTTGGGATGAAGAACTCAAAGACAGCGAAAAAAAATTATGGAATGCAAAAATATTTCCTGCTGTTTCCTCTCCGGACCATTATTGGAAATGGCTCTGGATGAGCGATCCTTCTCAAGCCACACAGAATCAAATCCAGTCTTGGAAAAAGGCAGATAAATACAGTCTGGAACAAATAACTCATCTGGCTGACCTTAAGGACTTTCACCAGAAACGCTGGAATCATCGAATCAAAAAAATGTACAGTCATATAGATAAAACCTTTCAAAAGCAAAGCCCATTCTCTGCCCGGGATCTGGAATTGATTTTCAAAAACCTGGATGAAAAACAGCGAGAACAATGGATCCATAATATCCTCACTCAAGCATGCTGTCATTTGGACACACATAACAAAACAGAATCGGAAATCGACAAATTGACCTATTCGCGCATCTCACATTCTTTGGCAACCGCTGTCAAACAATGTCTGACGTCCAAAAAAAAGAAATGGAACCAAATCCTTCAGTCTGCCCTGACCGACCTGAGTGAAAAAGATAAAAATTGTCTGGAGTCTTTGGGGATTGATTCTTCTTCTTTTCAGGATGCTGAAACCTGGTGCCGCAGACTCAAAGAAAGTGCGTTTGAGAACTTAAGCCAAACCATTGTTTGGAGTCAAAGAAAGGCACAGGATCATCCTCAAAGTGCTGTGCGTTCAGATGCCATTATCTGGGGCCGGGCTCCGGCCCGACTCGACCTGGGCGGGGGATGGACAGACACTCCGCCTTATGCTCTGGAAAAAGGAGGATGTGTGATCAACACAGCAGTGAACCTAAACAGGCAGCCTCCGATCCATGTTTATGCTCGAGTGATCAATGAACCGATCATCCGGATCACATCCATTGATCACGGACTGCGCATCTCCATAAATCAATTGGATGACTTGATGGACTACCACAAAGCCACCAGCAAGTTCAGCCTGGCAAAAGCCGCGCTTGTTCTCTCTGGATTCTCCAAAGACACAGCCATTTGGCCCCGAGGAACCCAAACATTAAAAGATATGCTGGAGCATTTTGGCGGGGGCATTGAATTGACCACTCTGGCTGCCATTCCGAGTGGGAGCGGATTGGGAACATCCAGCATCATGGGAGCCGTTCTGGTGGCTGTGATCAACCGGATGATGGCCCGAGAAATCAACCAGAGAGAACTTTTCAACCAAGTTCTTCAGCTCGAGCAGGAGTTAACAACCGGGGGAGGGTGGCAGGACCAGATAGGGGGGACGCTTGGAGGGACCAAAATCATCACCACCCAGCCTGGTCTGGTGCCGGATCCTAAAATCAAGAGGGTTCAATCAGATGTGCTGAATTCAAGAACCAATCAAAGACAAACTCTTCTGTACTACACAGGCTTGAGGCGGCTGGCAAAAAATATTCTCCGGAATATTGTGAGCGGTTACTTGGATCGGAATCGAAAAACCATGAACACTCTGCACAGGCTTCATATGTTTCCTCCCCTTCTTGTTGACGCCATGGAGAGTAAAGATATGCAGAGCTTTGGGGAACTGATCAATCGGGCTCTCTACCTCAAAAAAGAAATCGATCCGGATTCCATCAACCCTGAAATCATAAAAATCCTTAACAAATTCAAGCCCTTCATGATCGGAGCCACTATTTTGGGCGCAGGAGGAGGAGGTTTTTTACTGGTTGTAGCAAAATCTCCTCAAGATGCCAAGTCTGCCAGACAGGCTTTGACCAAAGATCCACCCAATCCACTGGCCCGCTTTTTTGATTTTGACATAAGCACTGCTGGATTGGAGGTCACTGTCTGTTGATTGATATCAATCTGTGTAAAAAACCTCTTTCATCAACAGCCAATCAAGGTTGTTCCCCCCACTCAAGGCCTCTTGAATCTTTGAAATGGCTTTAATTGAATTCTTATCCGCACATTCAAGATAGGAACAAAAACAGCTGTCCTTTTTAAAAACAGAAAAATTCTGGATGTCATTCAAATCAAAAGTTTTTTCCAGGTTTGAATAGCTGGTTTTTAAAGGCTGAATTATTTGATTTAATGAATAACCAGAGAGCTTTGCAGTCAGGGCTATTCGATTTGTTCTTTCATTGGGTGAACTTCTGCTTCTGTTTTCCCAATGGAAGACCTCATCCATCAAAGCCCACCATTCTCCCTTTTTGCGTGACTCCAGAGGCTGCTGCATGGGATCGGTCAGTTTCCACCAGTCCTTGGTCACAGGATCGTCCTGGATTTGTGCCATATCCAGATTATAGTCATCCCCTCTATACTCATAATAGGAAAAAAGAAGGCCCTGTTTTAAATGGATGGAATAGTTACGGATATTGGATTGACGGATCCGGTTCAGAACACCGGGAAAGACATGTTTGTGCAGGATGATGTATCTTTCTTCCCATTCGGGTTTGAGTCTGATAAGGCTTCCGTATCTGGTTTTCATGGCTTCATCGGATTTCTTTTCAGTTCAAGAAAAAAAGAATATCAAGGAATACCCGGAGAGTCAATGCCAGAACCATCCCTCTCTCTATGTTTAGAAATTCTTAAGAGCAGCCACGAATACAGAAATTCCTGTTGACTGATTCTTCTTTATATGTATGATAAAACTCAATAAGAAAAGATGGAATAAGTGCCCGGATTATCTTCTGCAGCAAGGATGGATATGAATAAACTCACAAGACGGCAGTTTGTCAAATCCGCTGGATTGAGCGCTCTCTCCCTCCTTCTTCCATACTGCACCACTCCTGTTTCCACAAACGACCGCACCAATGTGCTTTTTGTTTCCCTGGATGACCTCAATGACTGGATCGAACCTCTGGGCGGACATCCCCAGGCCCAAACACCCCACCTCAACCGGTTTGCCCAACAGTCTGTTAATTTCACCCATGCTTATTGTGTCAATCCGGCCTGCAATCCCTCCAGGACCGCCATCCTTACAGGGCTGGCACCTCACCATTCCGGAGTCTATTCCAATTACCAGGACTGGCGCGAAGTCATCACAGGTCACAAATCCATCGGCACTTATTTCAGAGAGGAGGGGTATTATTCAGCCGGAGCCGGAAAGATTTTTCACTACCACATGGTCGACTCTGCCTGCTGGGATGATTACTGGCCGTCTATCCAAAAACCCATGCCCCGCTACCATTACCCCAAACGCGGTGAGACCGTCAACATGCCCCAGTTTCCTAATATGTACGGAGACTTTGACTGGTCTCCGATTGAGATTCCGGATGAAAAAACAGCTGATTTTCAAAGCGTTCAATACATCATCGACCAGCTCCAAGAAAATCACACAAAACCGTTTTTTCTGGCCTGCGGCATTTACCGGCCTCATCTTCCATGGTATGTGCCCAAAAAATATTTTGAAAAATTCCCGCTTGATTCTGTCAAACTCCCCAAAGTTTTGGAAAATGATTTGAATGATGTGGGCGACCGGGTCATAGACATCGCCCACCGCAGCGGACATTACCACAAACATGTCCTTGAAGCAGGACAGTGGGAAGAGGCAGTACAGGGATATTTGGCTTCCATTGCCTACTGTGATGCCATGTTCGGTCGGTTGATAGAGGCTCTGGGATGCAGCTCTTATGCGCAAAACACTGTGGTGGTGGTCTGGTCTGATCACGGATGGCAGCTGGGCGAAAAAGAGCACTGGCGTAAATTCGCTCTTTGGGAAAATGTGCTCAGGTCAGTTCTGATGATCAAAGCCCCCAAAGGAACACCTGGTCTGCCTCAGGGAACCCAAGGGGCCCGGTGTGATAGAAATGTCTCTCTTCAGGACATATATCCTACACTATTAGACCTGTGCGGACTTGCATCCAGAAAAGAGATCGACGGCCGCAGTCTGGTCCCTCTGTTGAAACGACCTTCCCGGAAATGGGATTATCCGGCAGTGTCTTCTTATGACTTCAGCGAGTTTTCCATACGAAAAGACCATTGGAGATACACCGTTTATATTGACGGGAGTGAGGAACTTTACGATCACAGAAAAGATCCGGAGGAATGGCACAACCTGGCTGATGACACAGAGTATGAAACCATCAAAAAAGAACTGTCCCAGCACCTCCCCGAAAACCCGGCCCCATTAAAAAAAACATCCCTCAAACTCCAGCCCCATCACAATCCTCCTTTCGCATCCAAAAAAGAGTACCAGGATTGGCTCAAACACGGCAAAGACACAAAATACCTAATCGAGAAATACTGGAAATAGTTGTTTTCAGTTGAGAAAATCTTTATTTGACTGTTAAAAACACACGACAATATGCGACATTAGGGGTTTTGCACTTGACATCATTGCCTTATTTTTAAAACGTAGAGATAGATGGCATAAAAATAAGGAGGGAATCATGAAAAGTCCCATTCTATCCAGGTTTCTCACTTCATTCAGCGTGATGATTCTGTGTGTACTTATGCTTCTGGCAGCCAAGCCCGGAGTGTTTGACAGCAGCAATTTTTTCCCGCCGGATTATTACAGCGGTGACACAGATACGGTATCCGTTGGTACAGAAGTGACTTTTTCGTATGACTGTCACTGCCAGGACCAGCCTGGAAAATCCGAGTGCACCGGCTCCTTGATACTGCAGATGGACTCAGGGAGCGGTTTTGTGGATATCAAATCCACTCCAGTGAGTATTGCAGAGAATGAAACATTTTCTACCAGCCACACCATGACCTTGGACAGCGCCGGGATGTACAGCTTCCGTGTATTTGCTGATGAGACATCAGGGACTGATTATGTGCAGCCTTCAGGCGACTACGTGGTGCTGACTGTGGAGGATGGGGGAACAGGAGAAACACTTTGTGACGGAATTGACAATGACGGCAATGGAATTGTGGATGATGTGGATGAAGATGGTGACGGATACTCCCCCTGTGAAGGCAGTGAATCCGGATCCGTTAATGAGCTTTTGATAACGGGGCTGGAAGGTGATTACGGAGTGATCAAGATCTTTTCATACAACCCTTTAACCCAGAGTTATGAAGTGGAATGGAGCACGGATACACCTGAGATCACTGGAAGTGATTATGGTTCCTCAGGAGGCGAGATTGGAGACCTGACTCATGATGGGCAGAACGATTTTGTTATAGTCCGGTGTGATGCTTCAGGCCCTGGTTCTTATTTTTTAGAGCTTTGGACGTACAGTCCGGAAAACGATGATTGGTACAGGGTTTGGTATACTGATTTGGGGGGCAGCACTGTATGGATTGGGGATATAGGGGATTTTGACAATGACGGCTATGAGGAATTGATGTTGAGTAATCCGGCAAATGGTGCCATCGAGATCTGGGGCAATGATGTTGAATCCGCCACTTTTTTGGAAAGAGAAGCTACAATCATACAATTTGATTATTTGTATTTCATTAGCTCTGCCGGAGACTTAAACGGAAACGCGATTCCCGAGCTTGTTTTTCAAAATAATGATACAGATATGATTGAAATATGGGAATGGTCTGGTTCATCATATGCGCAAATCTCCGTTGTGACCCCGCCTCCTTCGGGGGGAGCCGCTCAGTATATGCTGATCGATGACATGGAGTGCAATGGAGATGTGAACAGAGACGGACTCAACGACTGTGTGTTTTCCGGAAACAGCGGAGCATCCCATGTGCTCACTTTCAAGAATGGTATTTATGAGATCGAATACTCATCTCCTCAATCAACAGGAGATTACAGCTATACTCAGACCTGCAGCATCGGTGATATCAACAATGACGGGTATGATGACTGGTTTGATTCCAGTTCAGGCGGTGGTTTGCGCGTCTTCTCTTATCTAAATAACGAATACCAGATGATATGGGATTATCCTGACCACGGCAGTAACCCTCCCATCGGTGGCTCTTTTGTGGGGGATGCGGATAATGACGGCAGGGGAGAATTTTTGGTAACCAATGATCCAGGCGATGGAGATAGAGTAGAGCTGTGGGAAAGTGATGAAAACGCAGCCACCAGCTTTTCAAACACCTTTACCTGGAGCCCGTCGGTTTCTTCAGCCAACATCATGATCGGCAACCTGAATCCTTATAATGACGAAGCGCTTTCAGATTGCAATGACTATGACCCCACCATTTATCCCGGAGCTCCGGAAATCTGCGACGGCTTAGACAATGACTGCGATGGCGATATTGATGAGGACTGCAGCACCTGCATTGACAACGACGGAGACGGTTACGGCGAGGGATGTGCAGCCGGACCTGATTGTGATGATACAGATCCGTCTGTCAATCCGGGAGCGGAAGAGATTTGCGGTGACGGGATTGACAACAACTGCGATGGCCAGATCGATGAGGGGTGCGGAACTCTGGCTGCCCCGAGTGGTCTTAAGGTCAAGCAACCTGGAAAATCTCCCAAAGTCGGGCTGGAATGGACGGACAACTCCTCTAATGAAGAAGGGTTCCGAATATATCGTGACGAAATACTGATAGCTACTCTTGGATCCAACATCACTTCCTATGAAGACAGCTCCATCTCATCCAATACGACATACACTTACAAAGTTTGTGCTTATGCTGGTAATGAAGAAGCCTGCTCTGATACCGTTTCCATAACCACCAAATGATTTGTAAAAATTCTCTGAGAACTGCCCTCTGTGGACTGCGCCACTCCTTCTCAAATCAGCCAGCTTGCTTTTATTGACACTCAAGCCCTGAAAGAGAGTTTAGTTTACCATTGACTCTCTTTGCCTGAATTGATATTCTTTTCTTACTCTGATCAAAGGGGATACAGATGGATATCAAATGTCCTCAATGCCAGCACCCAAATCCCCCTGATTCCAAATTCTGTAAAGAATGCGGAATCGGGCTCATTCCTTCTGAAAAAAATTCAGAAAAAAATGGGGAAGTTTTTCACACCAAAACTCTGGAAATAATCCAAAAAAAATTAGATAAGGGCACTGTTTTTGCAGGGCGTTATCAAGTCATCAAAGAGCTGGGAAGGGGCGGAATGGGAGAAGTCTACAAGG
>WJMT01000123.1 GCA_014727835.1 Candidatus Aminicenantota bacterium
AAAACCCAGGACAAACTCATTAAATTTATTGAATCGAATAAATACAAACCTGTGGGCCTCTCCAAATCCATTGAAACCAATGTGAGAATCATAGCCTCCACACACCAGAATCTGAGGAAATTGGTCGCAGAAAAGCGCTTCAGAGAAGAACTCTTTTTTAAACTCAATGTCATCCCCATTAAAATGCCTTCTTTAAGAGACAGAAAACAAGACATTCCTTTGCTGATCGATTATTTTTTGAAATACTTTTCATCTGAATACGGAAAAAAAGAAAAGAGCATGGATGAAAAAGCTTTGGAGGCCTTTATCAATTATTCCTGGCCCGGCAATATCAGTGAGCTGATCAATGTCATCGAACGATTTGTGATCATGGTTCCAGATGATGAGATCAATTCTTCTCATCTCTATTTGCTGGTGGAACCCATCGAATCTGAATTTCTTCAGGGAACCCAAAAAGCATCTTCTTTGAAACAAGCAAGAGAGAACTTCGATAAAGAATTCATTCACAATACATTGGTCAGAAACAACTGGAACCTTGAGAAAGCTGCTTCAGAGCTGGAAATCGAGAAAGAAACCCTTGAGTCCAACATCAAAAGATTAGGGATCCGTTTCTCAAAATAAGATTGATCAGCACGGTCGTTCGCAATGACATAAAGCAAGCCCAAGCCACACCTGAATTTCAACTCAGATTATATAAATGGCCAGGGAAAATTGATTTACAGGTGAGCCCATTTGTGATATCTTGATTTTTTAAAGGAATAAAACAATGAAGCTTGATACCATCCGGTTGATCATCAATTCTTCTCGGAAATTCATCAATATCGGAGCTCGTCAGAAACTGTGGAATCTCTTGAAAAATTTCCATCCTCCGGATCTTGCCGGATTCATCAACCATTTCACTGACCGGGAAAAAATCATCCTGTTTGTCACGATCCATGAAAATGACAATGAAAAAGCAGCCGAAGTTTTGAGTGAATTGGCGCCTGAGGACGCTGCAGACCTCATCCAGCAGATCCCCATAGACACCGCGACCAAAATCTTTCATGAACTTCCATCAGACGATATGGCCCCTATCCTGGAACTCGTTTCGGAAGAACTCAAAAACAAGATCCTCACATCCCTTGAAGAAAGGCCCACTGAAGAGGTCAAAGAACTGCTGGAACACGAAGAAGAAACAGCCGGTCGGATCATGTCCCCTAATTTCTATGCCTTGAATGAAAACACCAATGTTTCAGATGCCATCACTGCTATGCAGCTGGAAGGGGATGTGGAGTCTGCATTTTATCTGTATGTAGTGGATGACCGCAATCACCTCAAAGGTGTGGTCTCCCTCCGCCAAGTCCTTTTTTCCAAACCAAACACACCGTTAAAAAACATCATGACCACGGACGTCATCAGTGTGCAGACCGATACAGATCAGGAGGAAGCAGCCAGAGTGGTTGCTGATTACAATCTCGTGGCCATTCCTGTGACAGATTCTGAGATGAAGCTGGTCGGAGTGATCACGGTTGACGATATCATTGATGTCATCGACCAAGAAGCCACTGAAGACATGTATAAGATGGTCTCTCTGGACACCACAGACAGAATCAAAGACAGTCCTTATTCCTCAGTTAAGAAACGCCTTCCTTTTCTTCTCTTCAGCCTGCTCACAGCATCTATCGCTCCCTTAGTAGTCAATCATTTCAAAGGGACCATTCAACAAGTAGTGACTCTTGCGGTATTCATGCCTCTGGTAGCTGCCCTGGGCGGTATTGCCGGAAACCAAACCGTGGCCATCATCGTCAGGGAGATCGCAGTGGGTCAGACAGAATGGATATCAGCCAAAAAAGCTTTGTTCAAAGAGATCGTAGTCGGGATCAGCAACGGAATCATCATCGGCCTGATTTTGGGAGCAGTGTCCTATGCCATTTTAGGAAATCCTTATCTAGGCCTTGTGCTCGGACTTGCAGTGATCATCAATCTTTTCATTGCGGCTATGGTGGGGACTCTCATTCCCCTATTCCTTAAGCTGATCAAGCTCGACCCTGCGCTTGGATCTGTGAACCTCCTCACCATGTGCACGGATTCATTAGGGCTTCTCACCTTTCTGGGATTAGGAACTCTTTTTCTGAATTACCTCATATAAACTTTATGCCCAAAGACCAGACCGAAGCCATTGTTCTCCGATCCTTCCATGTGGGAGACCAGGATAAAATCGTTGTGTTTTTCAGCAGGAACAGAGGCATTCTCAAAGGAATCGCCAAAGGCGCTCGAAAATTCGGAAATCGGTTTGGCAGCTGTTTAGAACCTCTTTCTCATATCAAAGTCTATTTTTATGAAAAAGAGAGCAAAGATTTAGTCACAGTCAGCCAGAGTGACCTTTTAGAATCTTTCTTTGAAATTCAATCTGATTTGGACACTGCTTTCACCCTGCGCTATTTCTCAGAACTGATCGAACATTCACTCCCATCAAGAAGCGAAGATGATGTCCTGTACAGACTTTTGCTCCAGGTTTTGAGGGCGCTGAAAAAGGGAAAAGAGCTGATTTTGCTCACAGCTTACTTTGAGCTGTGGTTCTTAAAAATCAATGGATTTTTCCCCAATTTGAAAAAATGCAAAAGATGCGGTCAAAAAATTGATGCCGGATTCCTCTCCAGTCAAAGAGACGGAATCCTGTGCTCTGTTTGCAGCTCTCAACACAATGAAAATATCAACTCTGACGACAATTCTCTCTTTGCCTGGATCATAAAGAATCCTCCCACATCAGAAGAGGAAAGGCCTTTTTCTAAAGAACAAATCCGGAGGGCCCGTCAAGTTTTAAAAAAAATGATCGTCTATCATATGGAATCAAGACCACGGTTTCCGGATGACCTCAAAAAGCACTTCAACATCTGAATAAAATTTCTCATAAGGGAGCACAAGCAATGCCTGAATTTCATTACAGATTTGATGAATAGCCAGAAT
>WJMT01000124.1 GCA_014727835.1 Candidatus Aminicenantota bacterium
AAAGGAATGGATAAAGATGCCAAGAAATACTATGCTGAATTTTTAAGTCTCTGGAAAAATGCAGATGAGGGCCTGCCCCTGAAACAAGAAGCCCTGAATCGGTTCAACTCTCTCTGAGATAGCTTCGTCACTGTGTTCCTCGCCATGACCGCTTCATCATGAAAGGGTTGTCAGATCTCCGCATTGTCTGGCTTCCCTCAATAAAATCTGAATTTGAATTTTCTTGGCTGTTGGGGGTATGATAGATTTGTCTGTAATGATTCATAAGGAGAGGAGATGAATTGATATGAAAAAATATTCGGTGTTAGTGTTACTCTTTTTGTTTTCAGTTCTCAATGTGTACTCTCAGGTTCCGTCTATTGAAGAAAAAGTGTTGGGCATGAAAAAACATTCCGGTTATTTCAACTTTTACTGGGATGAACAAACAGGAAATATCTGGCTGGAAATAGATAAAATGGATTCTGAATTTCTTTATGTGCATTCCCTGCGGGCAGGACTGGGATCCAATGATATCGGCCTGGACCGCAATCAGCTGGGAGGCACCAAGGTGGTCCGATTCTTCAGGATGGGTCCCAAAGTGTTTCTTTGTGAGCCCAATTATGAATTCCGGGCTTTGAGTGACAATCCCTACGAGAAAAAAGCAGTGGATGAGGCGTTTGCTGATTCCATATTATGGGGATTTGAGATCAATGCGGAACAGGACGGAAAAGTTCTGGTCAATGTGACTCCGTTTATTCTCAGAGATGCCCATGGGGTGGTGAGACAACTGAGGCGTGCTGATCAGGGGGAATACAGGCTTGATTCATCCAGGTCAACGGTGTTCCTCCCTTTCACCAAGAATTTTCCCCAGAACACAGAATTCGAGTCTCTGCTGACATTCACTTCTTCAAATCCGGGAAGGGATGTCCGGGAAGTGGCTCCGGATGCCGGTGCGGTCTCATTAAGACAGCACCATTCTTTTATCCAGCTTCCGGACAAAGGATTTGAGTCCCGCATCTATGACCCGCGATCCAATTTTTCAAGCTTCAGTTTTACGGATTATGCGGCGCCGGTGGGACGGTGCATGGATAAAAGATTTATCCGAAGGCACCGGCTGGAGAAAAAAGATCCTTCCGCAGAGATGAGCGAACCAGTGAAGCCAATTGTGTATTACGTGGACAGAGGGTGTCCGGAACCCATTTTATCTGCCCTTATAGAGGGAGCTGGCTGGTGGAACGAGGCTTTTGAGGACATCGGCTACAAAGATGCCTTTCAAGTGAGAGTCCTTCCTGAAGGAGCAGACCCCATGGACGTCCGGTACAATATGATCAATTGGGTTCACCGTTCCCGGAGAGGATGGTCTTATGGAGCTTCAGTGACAGATCCAAGGACTGGAGAGATCATCAAAGGACATGTGGCTTTGGGATCTCTCCGGATCCGGCAGGATTTCATGATCGGAGAGGCCCTGACTGCTGATTATGATGAGAAGGGCGAAGTGCCAGAACAGGTCTTAGACATGGCTTTGGCCCGGATTCGGCAGCTTTCCTGTCATGAAGTGGGGCACACCCTGGGTTTGGGACACAATTATGCTGCCAGTGTGAATGACAGAGCTTCTGTGATGGATTATCCTCATCCTTTGATTGAAATCGATGGGAACGGAAATATCGACCTGTCTCATTCCTATGCCAGGGGAGTGGGAGAGTGGGATAAGGTTTCTATTGCCTACGGTTATCAGGACTTTCCAAAGGGAACCGATGAAGAAAAGGAACTCAAAGCGATTTTGAATGGTGCCTTTTCCAGAGGACTCTATTTTCTCGCTGGGCAGGACGCCCGATCAGGAAGTGCTCATCCCTTGGCTGCGGTTTGGGATAATGGCAAAAATCCTGTTGATGAGCTCAACAGGGTTATGCAAATCCGTTCAAAAGCTCTGGATTCTTTTTCAAAAAACAGAGTCCGGTTTGGTGATCCTGTTGGTTTGCTCCGGAGACTCATTGTTCCGGTATATCTGTTCCACAGATATCAGGTCGAAGCTGCATCGAGCCTGCTGGGAGGATTGGTTTACAACCATCGGCTCCGGGGAGATCCCCAGAATGATCCTGAAATCGTTCCTGCTTCGGATCAGAAACAGGCTTTGGATGCCCTCCTTCAGACAGTCAGACCGGAAAATCTGGTTTTTGATGATAATTTACTGAAAGATCTTCCTCCTCTTCCTCCGGGATACGGCCGTGGATGGGAGATGTTTCAAGGCCAGACAGGACTTCCGTTTGATCCATTGAGTGCGGCAGAAGCAGCGGCCAGCCTGACATTTGGATCTATCTTCCATCCAGCCAGATGTGCCCGAATGATCGAATATCATGCCCGTAACAATGAGGTCCCTGGTTTTTTCGAGGTGTTGGATCAGGTGATCGATTTCACATGGAAAACACCGGAAAATCAGGGAATGCAGGCTGAAATCAGCAAGGCGGTGGACCATGTTCTGCTCAAACGGTTGATGGGTTTAGCTGTGGATCCCCGAAGTTCAGAGTTGGTCAAGGAAGCGGTTTTTTTCAAGCTGGAAGAATTGAAACAATGGTGTGAAAGTCGGATCCCTGCTGTATCCAGAGAAAAGGAGAAGGCTCATTATCACTTTGCGGTCATTCAAATCAGTCAATTTCAAAAAGACCCTGAAAAATTTGGTCCGGGAAGGCTGGTGCACATTCCTCCCGGGGCTCCTATTGGTGGAAGGAATTGACATTTGGCTTGAAAATCCGATATTAATAGTGCCATGAAGATCCTCATTTTGGTCATGACCCTTTTTCTTGGCTCTGGAAATTTCCTTGGGATGACTTCTCTAGAGAAAGAAAAACAAACAGATTCTCCTGAAAAGATAATCATCCAGATTTATCATGAGATCAAAGACATGGGACCCAGAGAGGGGGAAGATTTTATCAAAAGAGAGTTCCATTTTGATCTGGACGGGCGAAAGCAGAACAGAGAAGAGCACATTCTGGTCTTCAGTTATGTGTCAAGAAACCAACAGATATTCTCTATTCAAATCACCTATTATGAGGACGAGAACAGCAAGGACTATCAGGGAAGAGCTCTGGAAATCAAAGATATCAATTGTTTGATCACTGATGAGACTGCAGAAATCAAAGAGTCCAGCTATTCCCAAGAAGAAATCAAATCATTGCTTCCTCAGGTCCTGAAAGGGATCCAAAGAGAAAGAGAACTTCTCAGTCTCATCCGAAAATCCAAATGACCCATGACCTCAGTCATCAAGTCTGTGCACCAGCAGTCCGCTCCTGAGTTTGGGTTCAAACCAGGTGGATTTGGGTGGCATCACTTTTCCGGAATCCGCAATATCCATCAATTCTTTGACTGAGGTGGGGTACATGGCAAAAGCCACTTTAAAGGCCCTGCTGTTGACTCGTTTTTCCAGCTCCTTTAATCCGCGGATGCCGCCCACAAAATCAATATCCTCACTGGTCCTGGGGTCTTTGATGCCGAAAAAGGGCTCCAGAAGATGTCTCTGAAGATAGGAGATATCCAGACTTTCCACAGGGTCATCTTGTTTGACCAGTTCCGGTTTGACTGACAATTGATACCAGGTCTTCTCAAAATACATGCCGAACTCACCTTTTGTCTCTGGCTTGAAAGGTTGAGAGCCCACTTTTTTGACCTTAAACTTTTCTTCCAATGTTTCAAACAGTTCTTCTGCGGTGTGTTCATTGAGGTTTTTCAGCACCCGGTTGTAGTCCATAATGTGCAGCTGGTCATCGGGAAAAAGGACCGCCAAAAAGAAATTGTATTCTTCATCTCCTTTATG
The DNA here is from genome assembly GCA_014727835.1 of Candidatus Aminicenantota bacterium. GTDB lineage: Bacteria > Acidobacteriota > Aminicenantia > Aminicenantales > Aminicenantaceae > WJMT01. Next base: position 3,788 of record WJMT01000124.1, read on the forward strand.
GTTAGGATTGGCGGCTTTTCGTCTTTCTGCCACTTTGGCTCCGGAAGCAGAGCGGTGGTGTCCGTCTGCCACATAGATGGCATTGGTTTTGCCAAATTCCCAGATGATATTATCAGACAAAGCATCATCTTGGATGATCCATACAGTGTGCTCGATTCCATCCGGAGCTGTGAAGTCATACACGGGTTTTTCTGAGACTGCTTTTTGGACCCATTGATCAATTTGAGGATTGGTCTTATAAGTCAGAAACACAGGCCCTGTGTTGGCATTGGTGGTGTCCACATGCTTGATACGGTCTGCTTCTTTGGCTGGCCGGGTGTGTTCATGCTTTTTGATGACATCTTGGTTGTAATCTTCAGCTGAAACGCATCCCACGATCCCGTATTGTTCTCTATCGCCCATTTTCTGTTTGTAAATATAGATTTTGGGGCGCTCTTCTTGGATCAAAATCCCATCATTGATGAACCGGTCCAGGTTTTCTCTGGCTTTTTGATAGACCTCTTCAGAATACAGATCCGTGTCTTCAGGAAGGTCCACTTCGGGTTTGACCACATGAAGGAACGAATAAGGATTGTCTCTGACCAATTCTCTGGCTTCTTCACTGCTCAGCACATCATAGGGAAAAGATGCGACTCGTTCTTCCAGTCCTTTTTTGGGTCTGAGGGCTTTGAATTTTTTTAATACAGCCATATTCGACTCCTGTTATTTGATTAATAGAATTTTTTTCTGACACCCATCAATAAAGCGGCATCCGTTTTGAGTAAAGACTCCGTCTTCTTCAAATCCGATCCGCACATCCTGTCCGTCCCATTCCGGCACACTGGTGGTGCTGCTGAATTCAATGGCATAACAGGTATTATAGTGGAGAGGGTATTCCATTTCTGTGCGGATTCCTTCCGGGGCTCTTTCCGGAGCCCTGGCATCCATGGAACATCCTGCGGCATGACCGTGAAAACCCAAAGGATGGGAATAGATCAGAGGCCTGAGCCCGGCTCGGGTGGCTTTGTCCATAGCTGAATCCGTGATTTCATTTCCTGTTCTTCCCTGTTTGAATTCACTCATGAAAATCTCAGCCACCTTCAGCGTTCGTTCCATGGCTTTTTTGAGTCCTTCAGGAGCATCATCTTCACCGATTTTACAGACATATGCCTGCCACTGCATATCTGTACACAGACCTAGGTATTTGATTCCGATATCACAGTGAAGAAGGTCTCCTCTTCGGATAATTTCTGGGTTTTCTTTATATTTTTCAGCAATTTTTTCATATCTCTGGATACTGATTGAGGGCTGAAACCAGGTGTCCAATCCCAGGTCAGTGAATTTTTGTCGGATCCACCACACCACATCATCTGCAGTGGTGATCCCAGGAGTGATGACTTGATTGGAGAAAAATTCAGCAATGATATCATGTGCGATCCCGCAGAGGTGACGGTAGACACTGAGTTCCTGGGGGCTCCGTGTCTCCAGCCAACCCAGACATAGATTTTCAGCCGAAACAAATCTGGAGGACAGCTCAGGCCCGAGGGCTTGTTCCAATTTGTCTTTCATGCTTGCGGTCAGGCCGTCTCCAAACCGGAAGGTGGGAGAGACATTGATCCCGATTTTTTTAGGATCGATTTTTTTGATCACTTCAGCCAGGCTTTCAAACTGCATTTTCTTCTTGTCTTTCCATGTGGTCTGATACCACTCACCCATTCCATAATAGCTTCCTGACAGCCTCTGGACTCCTTTTTCGGGGCCCTGGTCATGAAACATCAGAATCGAAGTCCGGCGCGCGGCCATAGTGGGTTCTGGGACCAGGCTCATATACACGGGATCTTCGTTGTACTCCCGGTTGATGATGAGCCAGAGGTCAATGTTTTCTCTTCTCATCAATTCGGGAACGATATTTTCCAGTCTCCATTTCAGCCAACGGTTCATGACTTGGGCTCTTTTTTCCTCAGAGAGAATATTGTGGCTGTCTCGGACATCAGCAACCTCTTTTTGCTGGGAAAAAAGAACTCCGTTCATACTGGATAGAATAAAAACAGACAAAACGAGTAATGAAAAATATTTTTTCAAATTCATTGGGCAAGCCTCCTTAACGGATGAATATTTCATGAGTGATAAATATATCATAACTGAGGGGCGAACCCAATCATTTTTGTTTCAAGCATGGGGATTGATTTTGATAGGAATCCAATGGCAACCAAAAGTCCACTCTTCTCGTATATATAGTTGATGAAGCGATGGAGAGGATGAAGAAAAACAGAGATGCGAGGAGAATTATGTTGAAAAAAGCAGTATGGATCTCACTTGCTTTGATATGGCCTTTATGTGCAGCAGCAGAGTCTGGGAAGGCTCTGAAACCAGAACCTGTGAAGGCTGTCAAGACAGAGGAATTCATAAAAATAGATGGTGTGCTGGAGGAACCGTCATGGAAGATGCAGGGTTGCACTGATTTTGTTCAGACTGACCCTATCGATGGATCCGATCCTTCAGAAAGGACCAGTGTGTGGATCGCATATGATGAGGAAAATCTTTATGTAGCGGCTTATCTCTATGATTCTAATCCAGACCAGATCAAATGCCGGCTGGGCCGCAGGGATGATTTTGTCGATTCTGATTGGTTCATTTTTGCTGTGGATCCTTATTTTGATCGAAGGACAGGCTATCAGTTTGCGGTCAATCCTTCGGGTTCTATTGTGGATTGGACTCTGTACAATGATGTCAACCAGGACACCACTTGGAATGGAGTCTGGGACTGGGCTTCTCATATCAATGATGACGGATGGAGTGTGGAGATCAAGATCCCCTTTGACCAGATCCGTTTCCCAAAAAAAGAGGAATACACCTGGGGAGTTAATTTCAGAAGAGTGATATTAAGAAAAAATGAAAAAATGACCTATGTCTGGATTCCCAAGGAGGAAAGTGCTTATGTGTCCCGTTTTGCAGAACTGGTAGGGATCAAAGGGATCGATCCGGGAATGCATATCGAAGTGCTTCCCTATGCCGTGAGCCGCGCCCAGTTCAGCCCGGCTCAGCAAGGAAATCCTTTTGAGACAGGAAAAGAATTCTTAGGAGATGCGGGATTCAACTTGAAGTTAGGCCTGAAAAGCAATCTCACTCTGGATGCCACTGTCAATCCGGATTTTGGTCAAGTGGAAGTCGATCCTGCTGTGATGAATTTGAGTGCTTATGAGACGTACTATGAAGAGAAAAGGCCTTTTTTCATAGAAGGAGCTAATATTTTCAATGCCTTTGGCAGGGGCGGAGTGCACATGAATGCCAATATCAATTGGCCATCCCCCTCTTTTTTCTACAGCCGCCGAATCGGAAGAGCTCCCCAGGGCCCTGTGTCACGGTCAGGTTATGTGGATTATCCAGAGGTCTCCAGGATTCTGGGAGCTTTTAAACTCACTGGAAAGGTGTTTAAAGGATGGGACATTGGTTTTATCAATGCGCTGACGTCGCGGGAATTTGCAGAGATCGACGGGGGAGGAGTGCGCACTCATGAAGAAGTGGAGCCTTTGACTTATTATGGAGCACTGCGGGTGCAGAAAGATTTCAATGAGGGCGCCCAGGGCTTTGGTTTGATTGCCACCTCGGTTAACAGAGATTTGAAAAGTCAGAATATGGAAAACAGGCTCAATAACAATGCGTTTTCATTAGCCGTGGACGGCTGGTCTTTTCTGGATCAAAAAAGAACGTGGGTGATTTCTGCATGGATGGGAGCCACCCGAGTGGAAGGCAGCCCTTTGGCAATTGACAGGATTCAGAGATCTTCTCTCCACTATTTTCAAAGACCGGATACTTCTCATGTGAGTCTGAATGAGAATGCCACTTATATAAACGGCTGGGGAGGCCGTTTCAATCTGGGCAAACAGAGAGGGAATTTTGTATTGAGTTTTGCCCTCGGTGCACTGTCTCCGGGTTTTGATCCCAATGATATTGGATTTCAATCTGCAGCGTCTGATGTGATCAATTCACACCTCATCGCTGGATACATTCAGCCTCATCCAGGGAAAGTCCTGCGGAACTGGATGCTTTTTGGAGGGCCCTTTGTGAACTATGACTTTGGCGGCAACAAGACATGGGAAGGAGTTCTGCTTGCATTTCAGGGACAGTTTCTCAATTACTGGGGTTTTGATACCATGATCGCTTACAATCCAGAGACATACAGCAAAACTCTGACCAGAGGAGGCCCGATAGCTGCTATCCCTTACGGGTATCAGATCAATGCCAGTTTCACCAGCGACAACAGAAAGCCGGTTGTCTTTTCTATAAATAACAGCTACTACAATAGGCCGGATGAGGGTTTCAATTTGAATTCAAATGTTTCTATGCGGTGGAAGCCCCTCAGCAGTATCAGCTTGTCTATGGGGCCCGGTGTGTTTTTCCGGGAATCAGATATCATGTGGGTGACCCGGGTGAAAGATCCTTTGATGGCAGCCACTTATGGAACAAGATATGTGTTTGGAAGGATCAAGCAGGACACTTTGTTTGCAGAAGTGAGACTGAATTGGACTTTTACCCCCAGACTGACTCTTCAGCTCTATCTGCAGCCCTTTATTGCTGTGGGACAGTATGATCAATTCAAGGAATTGGCAGAGCCCAGGTCTTTTAAATACAATGCATACGGAGAAGGCGGGTCGACCATTGAATATCAAAATGGATATTATCAGGTGGATCCAGATGGGAGCGGACCTGCCTCAGGATTTTCATTCTCTAATCCTGATTTCAATCTCAAATCCTTACGCGGGACCATGGTGTTTCGATGGGAATACCATCCTGGATCCACTCTGTATTTGGTCTGGACTCAGAACCGGGCCGACTATTCCAATCCCGGGGATTTTCTCTTTGGCAGGGACATGAGAGATCTGTTTACAGCTCCGGGAGATAATATCTTTCTGTTTAAGTTTTCTTACAGGTGGAGCAAATAAAGGTGAAATTCAGGGAGTGGTTTGTGCTCTGTTCAGATTTTATGAATAATCAGATTTTGGACAAATCAAGGAGAAGTGAACGGCAGGCTTGGGGGGACTCAATAAAGAGCCTGGCTTGAGTGGGGCCATATCCGATTTTTATGGAATATGCATTTGGGGGCAGTTCTTTAAACAGTTCTTCGTCGGTCCAGTCATCTCCCAGGGCCAGAATGAAATCCCATTGTTTCTTTTTCAAAAAATGTTGGGCCGCAATTCCTTTGTTGATTCCTGCGATCCTGATTTCAATGACTTTATTCCCGTGCATTAGCTGGAGATCGGTGTTGGCCAAATATTCGTTGAGATTGTCAAAAAGTTCATGGGAACGAATATAACCTAATTCCGGACTCGCATTCCGATAATGCCAGGCAAGCCCGAATTCTTTTTCTTCCACAAAGGATCCGGGAACCCGCGATTCATAGTTTTTGAGAATAGGCTTGATCCTGTTTTTCCATGGAAACTGAAGTTCCGCCTGTTTTTCCCATTTGTCTTTTTGGGAGGTCTTGATCCATGAGCCGTGTTCAGCCACCATAGAGCAGGGGATATCTCCCAGCCATTTCTCCATGGTGTTCCGGTCTCTGCCGCTGATGACCACCAGTTTGTTGGAGGAACTTTTGGAGAGCGAAATGAGAAGTCTTTTCAACTCATTGTCCGGTTTGGCATCTTCCGGTTTTTTGGAGTAGGAGATCAAAGTGCCGTCATAATCGAAAAGCAGCAATCTTTTCCTGCTTTTTTGGTATTGAGACATGAGTTCTTTTTTCCAGTCTGGATTTAATTTTCTTTTTTCTCTGCTGTCCTGAATGCTTTTGGTCTCAATAATGCTGTTTATGAAACTTTGAGTCCAGTGTTTGATGTCATATTCCAGGATGCGTTTTCTCATGACCTTCATCCGGGAAGTTTTTTCTTTTGAGGACATGGTGAGAGCTTTTTTTATAGATTCTATGATCTCATTCTTATTGTGCACGTTCACGATCAATGCTTCACTGAGTTCCTCTGCTGCTCCGGCTGTGCCGCTGAGTATCAGCACTCCGTTGTTATCTTTTTTTGCAGCAACATACTCTTTAGCCACCAGGTTCATGCCGTCTCTGACCGGCGTGACAAGGGCAATATCGGCAGCAGCGTACAAGGAGATAAGCTTTTTGAACGGTCGGGAACGGAAAATGTAATTGACCGGAGTCCAGCTGGGACTGCCAAATTTGCCGTTAATATTACCCACCAGGCGATCGATTTCTTTTTTCAGCTGTTTGTATTGGCTCACTTGTGTTCTTGATGGGACACACAGCATGATATAAGTTATTTTCCCTCGCCATTTTCGATTTTTTGCCAAAAAACTCTCAAATGCCCTCAATCGGTGAGGGATGCCTTTGGAATAATCCAGCCGGTCCACAGAAAGAATGATTTTATTGTTTTTACCTAGCCTTTTCCGGCACTCCTCAGTCTCTTTTTGGACCTCAGGATCTGCGAGCAGCTGGTTGTTTTTTTCAATGTCCACTCCCATGGGAAAATTATCCACCCGGACGATCCGATTGTTGACAGATATGGCTCCGAATTCATGTTCATAGCCCAAAAGCCTCAAGGCACTGCTCAGGAAATGTCGGGCGTATTCATAAGTGTGGAATCCCAGTAGGTCTGCTCCCAGAAGCCCCTCTAAAATTTCAGTCCTCCAGGGAAGGACCCTGAATATTTCAGAGGAGGGAAAGGGAATGTGAAGAAAAAAGCCCATGGAGCATTGAGGGAGCGCTGTCCGAATCAACTTGGGAAGCAGCATGAGGTGATAGTCATGGACCCAGAAAGTGCTGTCTGGGTCTGCGATTTCAAGCACTTCTTTGAAAAATTTCCGGTTGACTTTTTTATAAGCATTCCACTCTGGTTCTTCGAATGTGCTGTATGAGGTGAAATAATGAAACAGGGGCCATAATGTTCTGTTTGAGAATCCATAGTAGTATTTATCCAATTCTGAGCGCTTTAAAAACACAGGATAACATTGGTGTTCTTTGATGAGACGGTCTCGAATGTATATTTTCTCTTTGTTGTTTCTGGGAATGTATCCGGGCCAACCGATGAACAGAACTTTTTGCTTTTGTTTCAGGGAGCGAAGTCCAGTAGCCAGGCCTCCCGGGCTTTCTTTAAACTTGATTTTGCCTTTTTTTCGACTGACTGTCACAGGAAGCCTGTTTGAGACCACAATCAGTTTGTGATGGATAGATTTGTTATGACCCATGAGAATAGAACCCATAATCAGTTTACTCTTTTATGCTGCTCATTTCAAATTATTCACAGATTTAGCCGGGGCATTCCTGTTTCCGGAAACAAGGTTCAAAGATTTATTGATGAACATTCCAAAAAGGCTTAAAAACACAGCATTCTAGAGGCAGAAAATTTGATTCTTACCTGAGAATATGCGATAATCTATAAGTCATGAGAATGACAATCAAGATTATTCAGAGCGATTTCATAATTTTTTAGGTCCTATGAATCATCTCTTTATGAATATGAGTGTGGACTTGAATAGACTAAAGATTCCAAACATTCCAAACCAAACAAAGAGGAGAACAAATTTCTCAGATGGCAATCAATCCTGATTTCTATCCCCAAACTAAATTTAAGAACAGAAAAGACCTCAAGCCCATCAAGAATGACCAGGTCCGGAATATTCTGAAGCTGGGCCGAAAAAGAGGCTATCTGTTCATTAAAGAGATCAATGGTTTGCTTGAGAAAGGATTTGATACAGAGAAAGAGTTTGATGAATTCATTGACTACTTGGATGAATACAAAATAAAGATCCGAAACAGGCAAAGAGATATTCAACAGCAGCCCAGAAAACCAGAAAAAACGAGGGTCAGAGGAATCGAAAGAACTACAGATCCGGTCAAGCTCTATTTGAAAGAGATGGGAAGCATCTCCCTCTTGACAAGGGAGGGAGAAGTCGCGCTTGCCCGGCAGATCGAAAGAAGCGAGAGGAATATTCTCAAAGCACTTTCCACCACGCCTTTTTTGTTTGAATTGATCAAAGATGTGGAAGAGAAATACCAGCACAACAGGAAAGTGCTGAACTATATGTTTGATTGTGATGATTGCATTCTTTCAGATGAGGGGCCGGATGAGAAAGAATTTCAAGTCTTTCACATCATATCACAGATCGGAGAATGGTATTCAGATCTGAAACAATTGGGGAATTTCAGTGACATGAGAATCCCGCGCTTGAGGATTCTTTCCAGAATCAATGAATTGATGAGAGCCCTTGAGATAAAACCTGAGGTCATTCATAGAGCTTCCGAGAATCTTCGGTTGAAGCTGGAGGGGATCCACAGGCTTGAAGAGATCAAAGAGGACCTGGAAGCTCAGTACAGACGCAAAAGGAAAAGAAAAAAGAAACTCAAGCTCAGGAAGCAGATCAAAGACACTGAAAAGTTGATTCAGGATATCCAGAAAGAAGTGGGGCTTAATTTTGATGAGATGAAAAGGATCATGCGCGCCATCAAGATGGAAGAAAAGATGTGCAAGCAGGCCAAGGAAGAACTGGTTGCTGCCAATCTGAGATTGGTCATCTCAATTGCCAAAAAGTATGTGAATAGAGGGCTTCATTTTTTGGATTTGATTCAAGAAGGGAACACCGGATTGATCAAAGCTGTCAACAAATTCGAATACAAACGGGGTTATAAATTTTCTACCTATGCCACCTGGTGGATCAGGCAGGCAATCACCCGGGCGGTTTGTGACCAAGCGAGGACCATAAGAATTCCTGTTCATATGATCGAGACCATCAATAAGCTCATCAAGCAATCTCAGATGTTTGTTCAAGAAAAGGGGCGGGAACCCAAATGCGAAGAATTAGCCAGGAGAATGGATATGCCCATCAGCAAAGTGAGGAAGATCATCAAGCTTTCTCAAGCCCCTATATCATTGGAAACTCCTATTGGGGAGGACAATGACAGCCAGTTAGGGGATTTCATCGAAGATAAGATTTTGCCATCACCTCCGGATGCAGTAGTGAACATCACACTGAAGGAAAAAATTGAAGAGGTCTTGGACACCATAACCGAAAGAGAAGCCAAGGTTCTCAGGATGAGGTTTGGATTGGGGAGTGGGAATGAACACACTTTAGAAGAAGTGGGGCAGCAGTTCAAGGTCACAAGAGAACGAATACGGCAGATTGAAGCCAAAGCATTGAGAAAATTAAGGGGACCAAGGCGAAGACAAAAATTAAAGTCTTTCCTCAACGATTATTGACCTGCCTTATTCATAAAATCAGCTAACATCTCTAGCATTAAAATAAGGACTGGATATACCCCACGATTTCTTGAACGTTGAGACCTTCAAAACACCTTATGGGGGAGCATTTTTTAAAAGCTTTATCAACACAGGTGATGTTTTTACAAAGAGGATTCCCCTCAAATGATTTGGCCGGAGCATTCTGTGATGTATCCAAGTGTTCATCAGAGAAAGAATCATATCCATACAGTTTGCTTGGAGTGGCTCCGAATATACCTATCACAGAGGTTTGATTTCTGAATTTCTGTTTGGAGTCTGAAATGACTTTTTCTGCAGCAGATATATGCATGGGCCCTGTGTCTGCGGAAATGAAAACATCCGCTTTGTCTGTGAGAGCCGCATAAATATCAAGAGGGATCTTCATAGAGAGAATAGTGATTTTATTTCTCAGATCTGAGGGGAGCTGGTCAAGGATATTGTTTTCTATGCTTCTGTATGACAGCCCTTTGTTCATCAAGACCTGTCCCACCTGAGGCATGGATAGAACAGCCTTCATGATTTCAACCTGAATGGGGATAGGTATCAAAGTGAAAGGAGAAGAAGAGTCCGGATTCAAAAAAACAGTCTTTTTGTCTGAATGGATTCCCAGTTTTTGTGCGGTTTTCTCTGCTCGAAGATAGAGATCATGACGGGTGTAGATTCTGTGCTTGCAGATTTCCTTTTCATTTGGGCTTTCATTGAGGTTTGTGGAATTGATTCTATGAATGATTTCTCTGGCAAATTGATTCAGCTGGAATCCGAGGTGTGCTTTCTGATTGCCTGATTCCAAACCTCTGATAACGCTGGCCATTAGCCTTATGGGGGAGATGACTGCGGTTTTCCTGTATTTTAGGGCAGAAAATGGCATGTAGGGACAGAAATTAAAAACCACATCATAATTGTTCCTGATGATCACTTTTCTCAACATGTTCAGATCTTTGCTCGAGGGGATCCCGCTGGTTTCAAAAAGGGGGTGATGCACATCAATGTATGGATTTGCTTGAATCAGAGGGAAGGCTTTTTTCTTATAGATGTAATGGATTTCTGATTGGGGAAGATTTTTTTTTAAAATTTGCACAAATGGTTGGTGGTTCAGAGCATCTCCTATATTGATATCCGGAACTATGAGAAATTTGTAAGGAGGGCGTAGTTTTTTTAAATGCAGGTCTTCAAATAACTTGATTAGGGAATCTAAATTTTTTCGATTTGATAAAAATCTCAAGGTGAAGTCAAGGAATGGAGAAGATATTCTGTCTATGTATCGGACGGTCTTCTCTATAGACTTCATCTCAAATCATTTGTCTACATAGCCAAGGGTTCTTAATCTTTCCATCATTTCTTCAGAGATGTTTTCTTTTCTGCCGGTTCTCCTTTTTGTATCGTCCATTTCTTTCATGATTTCTTTAAGGAAAGCGAAAAGCTTGTCTTTTTGCGGGATGTTGTTAGAGAACAGATTATTCTGTTCTTTGGGGTCTGTTTCCAAGTCATAGAGCTCCACTGTGGATATAATGCTGGGAGGAGGATATTTGAAATATTTGAATGTTTCGGGAAAGTGTCTTTTATTGAAGATGATTTTGTAATGGTCCTGGATCACAGCGATTTTTCCCGGGAGCAGTTCAAAGGACTTGAATTTGTAATTGGAAGAAACAATGGGTCTGCCCAGGGATTTGTTTTTCCTAATCAGTGGAAGAAGGGATTGGCCCCTGATGTTCTTCCCATAAGAAATCCCATAATAGTCCATAATAGTGGGCAGGATGTCTTGAAGGCTGATATATTCTTTGATTGTTTTGCCTTTATGCTTTTGTTCCGGGAGTTTGATCAACACAGGAACACGGATTTGTTCATTATAAAGGTCTGAGCCATGGGCCCATCTCTGATGTTCAAAGAATTCTTCGCCGTGGTCTGAAAGCAGAATGATCATGGAATTGTGGTATAAGCCCTGGTCTTTTAAAAATCGGATGAATTCTCCAAAGTAATGGTCAAAACTCAAGATTTCTGCATCATACAGTGCTTTGATGTCTTCAGCATAGTCTTCACCGGTGGGTTTGAAAATGCATGTGTTTCCCCCGAGGTCTGTATTGAAGTCAAATTCTGTTATTTTGGTTTCTCTGGGGATTTGATCCAGAAATTCTAATGGGGCGTTGTGGGGGGCATGGACATGATAAGTGTGAAGAAAATAAAAAGCTTTTGGGAATTCAGAATCCATCAATTTGTTTTTTGTTTCTTCAAACATCACAGCAGAAGCTTTTTCGTCATAGAGGTCATTGTTGCTCCAGTAAAGGTCAAATCCTCTGTAAAAGCCGAAAAGGGAATCCACCTTAACCCCTCCGTTGTAGCTGATGGCCACAAATTCTTTGGAGATGTTTTCAGGGAAATACGGAATGTTATAGGAAAGAGGATAGATGGTCGGAGGGCGGGTCCGTATGAGCTTTTGATTTTGAATCTCATATTCAGCACGTTCTTCCACCTGGTGTTCATGTTCGTGGAGTGAAGTGAAAAGGCTCATATGAGATGTCACTGTCCAGGAAGAATTTGAGAAAGCATTTGAAAAAACAACGGAATCTTGAGCAAATTGTTCGATATGAGGGGTTGTTTTTCTGTGGTATCCATAAAGGCTCATATGAAGGGAACTGAGAGTATCCACTGAAATCAAAAACACATTGATCCTCTCTTGTTTGGGAAGGGATTTGTATACAAGAGGAGTTGAGAAAAGAATATCTGTTCCATCCGGGTTTTTCAGGATGATAAGTTGTCCTTTTTGAGTATTCAGTTTGAAGTTGATCTCATTAAATCCTTTTCTAATTGAAATGGGAGGCGGGGATTCAGAATCTGTTTCATGGTTTGATTTTTCAGTGGTTATCACCAGCTTTCCATTATCCTGGGATATGCAGCTCATGCTGATGTGACACTCTCCTGAGAGAGGACTCGGAAAAGTCATGGAGCTGTCTTTTGTCTGGAAACGAAAGGTTGAAGACCTATGGTGATAATACAGATTGTTGTCCCTGTCCTTTTTCAGAGAATGAAGATCGATATCTTTGGCTTTTGGTTCAACAGCGCGGGCTCTGTGAAAGGTTTGTTTTTTTGAGCAGCTTGTGAGAATAGATAAAGATGCCAAAAGCAAAAAAACCAATATTTTGTGAAATTTCATGTCTGCATCCGAATTTCTAGTGTATCAAAGAGTCAAATCCATATTAGCATATTGACCAGGTGCCGTAAATAGAGATCGGGATGTGATCCGAATATGGTTTGAGAATGCGGCCATCTCATAAGAGCGGTTGACAAATGAATAATCGAGTGGCAGACTTGAGTGGAATCCAATGAAATGCCGGAATTCTCATCTTTTGAATAAAAAAAAATCTACACTTGTCTGTGTTCTCATTATTCTTGTTTTTCCGCTTTTTTTGATGGGAAGCATCCGTTTCACCGATGTCACTCAGGAATATAACGTAGCCGGATACAGCTATTTTGGAGGCCATGGAGTTTGTTGGGTCGATGTCAACAGTGATGGAAAATTGGATCTCTACATAAAAAATGAAGGAGCACAGGGCCAAGGAATTGTGAATAACATTTTGTATATCAACTATGGAGACTCCTTTTTAGATGAAGCCCTATCAAGGGGAGTTGCTGATGCGTATTTTCGCGGGACTCATGGAGCTGTTTTTGCTGATTTGGACAGTGACAAGGATTTTGATTTGTTTTCCACAACCACCTACGGAGGAGTCAGCCCTTCTCACAATCACATTTATGAAAATGACGGCACCGGATATTTCGAAGATATAACCAATCAGATCAGTCCTTCCCAGGATACAGATACGGCCTCAAGAGGAGTGGCTGCAGCGGATTTTGATAATGACGGAGATCTGGATTTGTATTTTTCAAATCCATTATCAGAAATCAATGCCATGAGTTCTCAACCTTCTTCTCCCCAAGAACTGAAAAATTTCTATATGAATAATGGAGACGGGACTTTCACATGGATGTTTCGTGGGATCAAATGGAGCGGATTTGTTCAAGGAGTGAGCGCTGTTGATATAGACCGAGACGGAGATATCGACATTGCAGAGGCCAGATGGGCCCCTCCTTCCACCATCTATCTCAATGACGGCAGCGGCTTTTTTTATGATGCAGGGATCGGTTTTGGACTTCCTCAGACCATTGATGTGAGAGATAACGGGATGACTTTTGGAGATACGGATAGTGACGGAGATCTGGACCTTGTTGTGATTGGGCATCACGGAATTGATTTGTATAAAAACAGGCAGGGGATTTTTCATATGGAATCATCCATGAGCACCGCAGGAAACCAACCGAGCTTCCACTGCTGCCTGGGTGACTTGGACCATGATGGTGACCTGGACCTCTATGAATCCGGAGGTTACATCTATGAGAATAACGGTCAGGGAGGATTTGCTCTGGTGTCTCTGAATGTAGGGGCTTTGATGGCCTCTCTGAACACCGTGGACCCCCGGGCAAGTGCCTTGGGTGACTATGATGGAGATGGGGATTTGGATATTTATCTGACAGATAAAGGCGGATATAATGTGCTCCTGCGCAATGATGTGGATGATTCGAACTGGATCCAAATTGAAATTCTATCTGATGAAATGGGTGGGACCGGAGGATTGGGAGCCAAGCTGAGTCTCTATAGAACAGGACATGTGGGAGAACCCGGATTTTTAGTTGGATACCGTGAAATCACCGGTGAATACGGCTACTTGGCACAGGATATGCCAGCAGTTCATTTCGGAGTTTCTCAAAACTCCCAATATGACCTGAAAATTGAATTTATAAACGGAGCACAAAGAACTCTCACCAATATCTCTCCTGGCCAGAAAATACAAACGGGCTATATTCTGCCCCCTGCTGATCTGGAGGGAGAAAGGAAGCAGAACAGGGCTTTGTTTTACCAGGAAAATGTCATTCAGTTAACCTGGAATGTGAATCCAGACAATCAAAATGTTGTCAAATACAGGATTTATCAAATTGAGCAATGGCGGAAATTTGAATATATGGATGAAGTCAATGCAGATGTTTTGGTCTACAATGTGAGAAACACGTCCCCAGAAACCCAGTACACTTTTGCGGTTACGGCTGTAAACAGCAGTGATATACAAGGCGTTCCAGCTTATGTGATTGTGGAGTGATTTAAAAATGAGAAGATTTTGTATTTTTATTTTTGTGTTTGTTTTGGCCTCTTCGCTTCTTTGGACAGGAACAGAAGAGGTCAAAAACTCCAGAATTTCCATTTCAGGCGGCGCTTATTTTTTACGAGACGATGTGTTCAAACAGGTTTATGGGAACCATGCATGGATTGTGTGCGGTGGATATTCATACAGACTGCCTTTTTTATTGAAGAACCATTTGGAAGTTGGAGTGAATTTTCGCTTTTTATCAGACAAAGGCAAGCTTACGGTCACCAAAGAACCGGTTGATCTTGTGATGTCAGATGTCACTTTGACCGTAAAATATCTTTTTGATTTGAATCCAATCATACCTTATGCAGGCCCCGGTCTTCAGTACATCTGGTATAAAGAAGAATATCCTCCTTTATTTCCTGTCAGCTCCGTGAGGGGTTCGGTGGCCGGACTGAGTTTTCAGGCGGGATGTTATTATGACTTTTCCTCAAGTTTGGGAATCGATGTGAGTGTTCTCTACTGTCTGGCTCGGGCTGAAGAAGGGATGGTCCAAACAGATATAGGTGGAATTGGCATAAAGGCAGGTATGGTATACAGGTTTGATTTTTAACCTGGATTATTCATAAAAAAATCTTGCAAGCCGACGCAAAGAAAACCATAATAAAAACATCCATATTTTTATGAACAGTTCCCATAGGGAGGATCCATAATGAATAAGATGATTCAATCCGTTTTTTTGATTTTTTTGGTGTGTTTGTTCAGTCTCCATGCACTTGGAAACAGAACAGATGACATCTATAAACTTGGGATTGAGTTAGAGAAGCTGGCTTCTTCACTGGCATTGAACAGCTATCAACATTTTGAAGGATGGAATGGAGTGATCAGTGATCAGGAACAAGCTGTTCTTTTTAAATCAGAAGCATTTTCAGCATCGTGTCGGCTGTTTTTAAAAATGACAGCAAAAAGTTCCGGATATTTTAGGTCTGGTTATTTGAGAACAAATCTGTACAATGCCTTTATCTATCTTTCCCGTTCTTTTAAGGTGCTGGAAAAAGAGATGACCAAAGCCAGAGTCGTCCCCTATGAAGTCTCAAGGTGTAGAGACATTTTGGATCAAATGGATTATGCGTTCTCCAGATGGCCTTCCAGAGATAATCTTGCTTATTTGCACAGGAAGTATATCAAAGCCCGCGATGATACGGTCTATATGATTGAGAGACGAGGGCCTGGGGATTACATAAGAAGGCCGTTTAAAGATCTGGAAAGCCTGTACTACTTTAACTACAGCATTGGAAGGGAAAAAGCACCTTGGGATTATCTCGAAGAAATATCTGAAAATACGCTTATGAAGATGGAGCAAGGAACTCTGATTGAGCTCACATTTGAAGGTTGTCTGATCATAGAAAAGAGTTCCCGTCGGAACCGCTCTGTTTTCTTGATTGAGAATGGCAAAAAGAGAGGAGTGACCTCTCCCCGTGTCCTGGAACGTCTGGGCGGATGGGACCAGGTATATGAAGTTCCCAAGCAAGTGATCGATAAATATCCAGAGGGACAACCCATAAAATGAGGCTTTAGTGAAGTTTTATATGGATTGTTTTCCTAAAGTTTGAAGGTGGTCAAGGGGGCCGTAGAGGGAAAGCAGTTTCTGGAATTCTTTCTCATCAGTAAAAGGGCACGTCCCTTTTCCATAGGATTTCGCCACTTCCAGAACAAACCGAACAGCTGATTCCAGATCTGTTAGGTGATTTGCACCTGTGGCGCACCCGGGGACAGGAACTTCACTGGTAATGGCCACTCCCACGACAGGAGACGGAGTCGCTGTGGAAGGCTGCAGGATGCTGTTGATATGAAAAAGTTCATTTCCGTAGGGTGTGATGTCCTGAATGGTGAGGGGAAATACGACCGGCAGCTTTCCTGTGACCCATTCCATGATATCCAAGAGAGATTCACTGACTCTTAATATGTAGCCGCTCTTTACAGTGGGGGAGATAGCAAAACCCTTGTGGTTAGTGATCCGGTTTGCTTTAGTGGTGTCAATAGAAAGGATGGCTTCCATACAGGGATCCACTTCATGTTGATTCATCACTTCTATGGATACGGGTGATCCCATAAAAGGAACCGGGTGATGCGGTATGACCGGAGCTTTGGGACACAGATGGGTCGAGATGATGACATCTCCCTGAAGATGGTCTCCTTTATCCCGCATCACAGCGATTTTTGCAGCAGCAGAGAGAGCAATGATGGCTCCGTCAGCATCTGAGACCAATCCGATTTGTTCAGGCCTGGCACCGATTCCTCCCAAACGCCCGATAATACCTAAGGTGGGAGAGGCGCCCCCTTTTGTTTTTCCGTTTTTTCCGGGGATCTTGATTTTGACAAAAAGAGTCTGCTCCTTGTCTCCGTTGATATTTTTGAGTTTCATTTCCTGGCTTTTGATGCCCCATTTATTAAGGAATCGGGCCGCATCTTCTTTTTTTATGATGGGGGTATCCAGATATTCAGTGGTTTCTATGACCTGTTTGAAAGCCATGGTTATTCTCCTTTTTCTGGAAAAATTTTCATGATGACTGTATAAAAAAGCATGGACGACAAAATTCCGTTAAAAGCAAAAATGGAAAAGGGAAAAACTTTGATCACAAAAGGATGCCCAGAAGTGATCCATCCGATGAGAACTGAAACCAGATACACTCCCAGTGCTTTCAGGTTGACAGCAGGTCTGTTTTTTTTCTTCAGGTTCGCTGTTCTGATTCTTTTAAGAATGAAGTAATCGCAGATCAAGATCCCTCCGATCGGACCGATGCTGACAGTGAGAAAAATCAGAAACAGTTCCAGTCTTTCCAGAATCCCGATTGCGGCCAGCCCAGAGGCAAACACTCCGGCTCCTATCGTGACCAGCCATCGTTTGGTCTTGAAAATATTGTTGAGTGCAAGAACAGCGGAATAGATGTTGCTGTCATTGGTGGTCCATTGGGCGAGAAGAAGGACCAGAAAGCCGATGAAACCGAGGCCCAAATAAGTGGGCGAAATGATCAGTTCGGGAAGATTTTCATGGTAAAGTCCTGTATTCATGGCAAACAGAGAGCCGGCCAGATGAAGAAAGGCGCTCACCAGCATGGCAACAGTGGCAGCTCCGAATATTTGCTTGAGTTTGGGTTTGGCATAACGGAAGATGTCTGCGCTGGTGGTGGCGCCTACAATGAATCCTCCGGCCACCACGGATGCGGCAGCACCTATGGTTAAAGGATAGGGATCGGGATGATGATTTTGGGCCAAATGGATCAGAGTTTGAGCAGGAAGGAAATCAAATCTGGTTTTGATGAGTCCGATAATGAAAATGACCAGCACAAATGGGGAAGCGATCCAGCTCAAAGTGCTGAGACCTTTGATTCCGAATATAGCAGGGAGCATCATGATGATCCCGCATACAAAAGAGAACAGCGGCATGGAAAAATCAGATTGGAAAAAATATTGGATGGTTCGGGCGAAAAATGCAGCTTGAACTCCAAACCAACCCAAAAGAGAAAGAGCAATGGATAGAGATATCAGCAGAGATCCGATTCTTCCGAACGAAAAGTTGGCGATCAAAGGAGTGGAGAGTCCGGTTTGAGCTCCGATGATTCCGGAAAGTCCCATCATAGCGATGAGCAGGATCTCGCCCAAAGCATAGGAAAGGATGATGCTGGTTAGGTTTCCCAGTCCAAGCCCGATCATCATTCCCCGAAAAATGGCAGACATGACCACTGCGATCCCGATCCATACAACGGTCAGACTGATCCAGGGCTTTCTTTCAGATAAAGGGACCGGGCTTAAAGAATAATCTTCGAGGGTTTTTTGGGCTTTTTGCTGTTTGGATTTCACTCTGCTGCACCTGTACATTCTATATAAGATTTGACTGATATAATCAAGGATTGGGGTTTTTTTGATTTGTGTCATATAGAAAGGACAGTTGATTCCAAAACAGAACAAAATTTTCATTTGTCAGGGAAGGACCCCCTAAAACAGACTTGGCATATAATTTGCTGCATATAGCATAGAAAACTCAAAGGAGGGTTTGACGTGAAAAACAAAAAAAATACATATAGGAACACGGGTTTCATTGTTTTATCCGCTGTTTTATTTTTGTTCCTTTCATTTCCGGCTTTTTCCAGTTCTCATTACAAATATGCCATCAAGCAGGGAATGGATGTCTATTTCGGGCACATCAGTTACATCCAAAACCTGGAATCCCAGCCGATCGTGTATAAAGAAGATCAGCTGGGTCCTGAGTATGCGGTTTTAAATTTTCCTATTGCGCCTGGAAACACCGTTCGCACCCAAGGCAAGGGACGATGCGAGGTTCAGTTTGATACAGGAACACTTCTCAGATTGGAAGAAAATACGGAGATCACAATAGAGACCGTATTGGCTCAAAGTCTGAGTTCCCGAAAAAAGATGACCAATCTGGTTTTAAAAAAAGGGACCGTCTATGTGATGTACAAAAGCTATATGACCCTTGAGTTATTCCAGATCATGACTCCCAATGCCGCTGTGAAGATGAATCCCTTTTCTGTCACTCTGGTGAGCGCGCACCCTGACGGTTCGACCGATGTTAAAGTCATGCAGGGTAAAGCTTTTGTGATGTATGGGCCCGATGAAAACAATCTGCGTGAGGAGAAAATCAAACAGGGTCAGTCAGCACGAGTGGAGAAGGATCACGGATTTGAATATCTGGAAAATATATCCAGTCCGGATTTTGAGTCCTGGAACAAAAAGATCAATCAAAATTTCCAAAAACTCCACGAAGGCAAAACCCCCCTTCCCAAACCTGTCTATAGATATCCGGATGCTGTGATCTATTTTGCGGAAAAATATTCCACCACCTATGGAGAATGGCTGTGGGATGAATATTACGGATATGTGTGGAGACCGTTTCACTACCGCTATTATCCCAGCGGGTGGCAGCCTTACTCTTTCGGACAGTGGACCGCGGTGAACGGTCAGATGTTCTGGGTCCCCCAGGAACCCTGGGGCTGGGCTCCTTATCATCTCGGAGTTTGGGTCTGGAACAAGAAAAAGGGATGGCTCTGGATTCCGGGATCTGTGTTTTCTCCGGCCTGGGTGTGCTGGAACTATGTGATCAGGCCCGGGATTGGGACCGGCTATTTTATTTGGAGACCCTGGACCGTTCTGGACTGGGTGGATTGGTCTTTTATTGATTTTTCATGGATGCATGATGATGCGGATGTGGGAATTGATAATCCCTGGCTGTATGATGAGCAGGACATCGGGGAACACATTCCTGATGCCAATCTCCAGAGTTTAGCTAAGAAAAATGATCCTTGCTATGTGTTAACTGGACGGCTGAAAAAAGTCTTTAAGAATGTGAAAAAAGCGGTTCAGAATGGGGAAAAAGAATTGATTTCCACATACTCCTATATAAGGGGAAATCCATATCTAGTTAAACATGAATCCCTCATTTCTCCTGATATTCAGAAGAAAATCATGGACCTGGATCAGCTTGGGGAAAATTGGGATCAAGCCCTTACTCGACTTTCTCAAGGCGAACTCCAAGAGAAAATTGTGGGAGCGTATCGCACTCTTAGGAATCCCGATATAAAGAGGCCCTCTGTTCAAAAAAGCACCAAATTCAGTGATAAAGCTTCCGGAAAACACATCTCTTCAATGCCTGTAAAAACAGCGGCAGCGACACATGAAAAAAGAGAGACTATAATGCGTTTTAGAGATTGGAATCCTGATATCGAAGTGGCTCGGGACATGGGAGTGTCTATTATCTATTCCGGGGTCCGGAATGAGATCCAGTGTCCTGAACTCCGTCTTTCTTCTGGAAAAGTACGGATAACTCCTTTCAGTAAGATCAGTTCAGGAAGCGCTTTTTATTCGCAAAAAGGTGGAGGCCGGGGGTTCGGAGCAGGCAGTAGTTCAGGAAAAGGATCCTCAACTGCAACCAAACTGACATCCAAAACCTCTTCCTCTTCAAGCAGTAGCCGGAGCTCAAAAACAAAAAAATAGCAGGTATCCCTTTAACAATTTATCAATAATCATTTGAATTTGTCAGATTTTTTTGAGAAACTAGGAAAAAGAGTATGCCTAAGGATATCCCAAAAATAATATAAGTAGGGGGATATGAATAAAGACAAGAAGATCCAGGAAATTAGCCGCTGTTCAGATAAAGAATTGGCAAAAAAAGTGAATCGAATTGCCAAAGCCGTGCAATCAAATAAAATAATCTGTATCACGGAAAGCGGAAGATTTGCTTACGAGTTACATGATTTGAAAACCAAATTCCGAATCATTGCAACCACAGCATCTCCAAAAGCTTATGAGGCTATGAGAGAAGATGGGATAGAGACCATTAGATTGCCTCTCCATGCAGTCGATAAATACCGTCAAATCCGTCATGTTCTATCAGTTGTTCTCAAAGCAAAAAAAATCTCGGTTGGGGAATTAGTCGTTTGTGCGGTAGGCAATAATGTCTACCCTGGAGAAGGGAATCTGATCGTTGTTGCTCAAATTGAAGAGAATCTTAAGGACTTGGCCATTACGGACCTTCTCAAGCTCACCAATGGAATCAGACCAAAGGCTTTGGAGGCCACCATTGCGGTTGCCTGTCAAATCGGCCGAGCGGCACGCCGAGGAAAACGATTGGGAACCATCCTCATGCTCGGGGATTCTGAAAAAGTTCTCAGAGGCTCGAGACAGCTCATTCCTAATCCATTTAAAAATCTTGATGAATCAAAACGCATGATTACAGATTCGAGCATTCATGATGCTGTCATCGAGTTATCCAAGCTGGACGGGGCTTTGGTGCTTCGTGGGGATGGTTTTATAAAGACTGTCGGAGTTTTTCTCTCTGCAGGTGAGGTTAAAATGGACTTGCCTTCGGGATTAGGAGCACGACATTCTTCTGCTGCAGCTGTCACCGCTCGCACTTCTGCAACCGGAGTTGTGGTTTCAGCAACGGACGGAAATGTAAGGGTGTTTTCAAAGGGGCAAATGGCTTTACGAATCGATCCCGATATAGAACACGGGCCCATTAATCTGAGATGATAAAAGTTTCCTATCCCGAATCGAGTTGAACCTGTTTCATCAAAAAATGAGAGTGATGGAGGTTTCTGAATAAGGTTGGGAATGCACTCCAATAGACCCTTTGTGAAGTCTCATGATCTGTCTGGATAGACTCAGTCCGATTCCAGAACCCCCTTCTTTGGTGGAGAAAAAGGGGATGAATATTTTTTCCATGTTTTCATTTGGAATGCCCGGGCCATTATCTGTCACTTCTAAAATGATCTTTCCTCTTTTATCCAGCCGGGCTTCCAGGTTGACTTCAGCGTTTTCACATCCCTCTACTGCCTGTTGAGCATTGAGCAAAAGATTGATCAGCACCTGTTCAATGAGTTCTGTATCAGCAGTGAGTTCTAGAGTCTGCGGCTGGACTTTGACTAAAAACTGGATTCCTTTATCTTTGAAGTCTTTCTGCATCAGTTTTTCCACACGCAAGAAGAGTTCTTTGATTTGAAATATTTGAAAATTTGGTTTTTTGATCAAGGTCAGATTCCGGTAGGCATCCACAAAATGCATCAAACCCTGACTTCTTTTCTTGATGGTTTGGGCTGCGTCTTTGATATCTGTCAGAGCTTCTGAAACCATATTTTTATGGACCAGGCCGTTTATGGTGGATGCCAGAGAGGATATGGGGGTCACGGAATTCATGATTTCGTGAGTGAGAACTCGGATCAATTTTTGCCAGGCTTCAATTTCAGTCTCCTCCAGTTCGCTGTGGATGTTTTGTAAAGAGACCAGAAAATATTTGTTCCCTCCCAGTTTGAACTCTGTTCCATAGACAGACAGGTGCAGAGTCTCATTGTTAATGTCAATCTTCACCGTGTTTTTTTCCCTTGGCTTGAGTTTGAGAAGGGTATTGACCAGCTTGGGACTGAGAGATTGGAGAGATTTTATGTTTTTGAGCTGATTAATCCCAAGAAGCTGTTTGGCTGCTTTATTTATGAGTTCCACTTCTCCATCAGGCTGGAATACGATCAATCCCACTCCGATGTGTCTCACCACTGTCTGCAGGTAACGCGCTTGTTGCTCTTTCTCGGTCCGGGTTTTGCGAAAAGCATTCATGACTTCAGTGAATGAATTTTTCAGAGAGTCAAAAGTTTGGCCTCTCCCCTCATACTTAAAAGACTGAGAAAAATCGCTGTATCTGATAGAGTCAAAAAAATGAGTCAAGTCTCGGTTTGTTTTTTCTACATAGTGAATCAGTGCATAGGTTTGGTAGATGATCAAGAAACCGAGTATGATCAAAGCGCTGTATAAAGTGGTCTGAGTCAGGATCAGGAAAAAACTCAAAAGGGTCAATCCTAGAATGCAAATGCGCAGGATGCAGTTGATTCTAAAATTTTTATAGACCATATTTTTCCATTCTCCGGTACAGTGAAGCTCTGGAAATCCCTAGTTCATCTGAGGTTTTGGAAACATTTCCGTTGTGTTTATCTAAGGCCTTATGAATGGCTATTTTTTCAAGTTCTGCCAGATTAAGGTCTTCGTATTCCAGAGAATCTCCTTTGGATTCTGGAGAAGAAAAGAAAAAATCTGAAGGCTGAAGAGTGAGAGATTCGCTCATGATCACCGCCCGTTCTATGGCATGTTGGAGCTCCCTCACATTTCCGGGCCATGAATACTTTTCCAGTCTCTTCAAGGTGGCGTGGCTGATCTTATCTATGGATTTGTTGTATTTTTTGGAATAGATATTCAGAAAATGTTCAGCTAAAAGTGGAATGTCTTGGACTCTTTCTCTAAGAGGCGGGATCCTGATCTCAACAGTATTGATTCGATAGAGAAGGTCCTGCCGGAATTGGTCATGGGTGACCATCTTATGGATATTCATGTTTGTGGCGCAGATAAGACGGACATCGATTTCTATGGTCTTGTTTGAGCCGAGACGAGTCACTTTTCTGTTTTCAATGACAGTGAGCAGCTTGGCCTGGAGTGTTAATGGGAGATTCCCGATTTCGTCCAGAAACAGAGTCCCTCCTGATGCAATTTCGAATCGGCCGGCCCGGTCTTCTTTGGCATCTGTAAAAGCTCCCTTGACGTGGCCGAAGAGCTCACTCTCAAAAAGAGTTTCGCTTAGGGCGCCCATATCCACGCTGATAAAGATCTCTCCGGCTCTGGGAGACTGTCTGTGAAGTTCTCTGGCCACCAGTTCTTTGCCGGTTCCATTTTCGCCGAGGATCAACACATTGGCGTCTGTTTGGGCGACTTTTTGAATATCAGAAAAGACTTGTTGTATGGCCGGGCTTTTTCCTATGAATTCATGGAAGGGCTGGTCCAAATCCTGACTGAGCTGCTTTTGCTTTGAACGCAGATTTTTGGCTTCTGTACGGCTTTGTCTTAAATTGAGTGCTGCAGAAAGAGTGGCGATCAGTCTTTCATTTTGCCAGGGTTTGAGAATAAAATCCGTAGCCCCTTCCTTGATCGCTTTCACGGCCATTTCCACATCTCCATAGGCTGTGATCAAAACGACCACAGCACTGGGATCCAGTTCTACGATCTGATCCAGCCAATGGAATCCTTCAGCGCCGCTGGTCGCTCCTTTGGCAAAATTCATATCAAGAAAAATGACATCATAATTGTCATTCTTTAAAAGCGAGGGAATCGAGTCAGGGTTCTTTTCCGTGTGAACCTGCCCCACATGTCTTTTGAGAAGCAGCCGGGCAGCTTGAAGAATGTCTTCATCATCATCAATGACCAAAATTTTTCCATACTTTTTTTTCATGTTCACATCTCTCCTGATTTCAGTGTTACTCTCATTTCAAGTTCATTTATTATGCAAGATACGTGCCTTATGGTTTTTTATTTTATCCGGGGTGAGTGGTGCATGAACCCACATGTATTATACACAAACTGTCCGATATTGAACAGTCTCTGTTCCCAAGTGAACACTTAACCGGCTTACAAGCCTTATTTTTTTGCAGTTTCCCCTGAATGATGAATATGGCACATTTATTGCAGAAATAAGACATATTGTGAAAATGAACCATTTGCAAAGGAAAGGAATGAGATCATTTACAGTGACTCAAAAAGACCGGAAATGGATTAAGGAGAACGAACATGGGCATGGACCGAAAGATTAAAAAGAAGAAGTGGCCGCCAAAAAAAATCGCAACCTTTGCTGCCGCAGGATTGTTTGTGATTGTGGTTATCTACATGCTTATTTTTGGAGTGAGCAAGTCGACCTTAAATGTAAAGGCTGAAAGGCTAACCATCTCCACAGTCACAAGAGGCCCTTTTCAGGAGTTTATTCCCATTATGGGGAATGTTCTTCCCATTTATCAGTTTTATTTGAGTGCAGAAGAGGGAGGAACTGTGGAAGAGATTTACATTGAAGCCGGAAATGTGGTGGAAAAAGGGGATAAGATATTGAAACTGGCCAATACAGACCTCTTGATCAACAGCATGTGGAGGGAAGCGGAACTGTTTCAGCAAGTGAACAATCTGAGGAATACGAGACTGGATATGGAACGGTACAGACTTCAGCTCAGCCAGGAGCTGGCCAATATCGACAATGACCTTCAGCAGCAGAAGAGAACATTTGAACGCTACCAGAAATTGTTTGATGATGATTTGATTTCCGAACATGAATACGAACTGGCTAAAGACCAGTTTGAATACTTGAAAAAACGGCGGAAATTGACTGTGGAAAGCCAGCAGAAAGACCTGGAATTCAGGGAAAGCCAGGTGGAGGCGCTGGAAGAACAAGTCAATCGGATGCAGGGTAATTTGAATGTTATACAGGGCAGGCTTGAAAAATTGACCATCCGGGCTCCGGTCTCCGGTCATCTCACAGCTTTGGAAGCGGAGATCGGACAGTCCAAATCTGCGGGACAAAACATCGGACAAATCGATGTGCTGGATGGCTTTCGAGTCAGAGCAGGGATCGATGAACATTATTTAGCCCGGGTCGAAGTGGGACGGTCAGGTGAGTTTGAATTTGCCGGAGAGAAATATCAGCTCGAGGTCACCAAGAAATATCCTGAAGTCACTGAGGGCCGGTTTGAGGTGGATATGGAATTTGTGGGTGAAGAGCCTGAAGGGATCACTCGTGGACAAACCCTGCACATCCGGTTGGAGCTGGGAGATATTTCAGAGGCTTTGCTTGTTCCTAAGGGGGGATTTTACCAGACCACGGGAGGAAACTGGGTGTATGTGGTGAATGAGTCCGGAGACACAGCTTTAAAAAGAAGGATCAGACTGGGAAGACAGAATCCTGATGTCTATGAGGTTCTGGATGGACTGCAGCCTGGCGAAAAAGTCATCACATCCTCCTATGAAAGCTTTGGGGATATGGAGCGATTGGTTTTAAAGTAAACTAAACATGATGAATATGCGTCTTATATAAATAGAATAAAGAAACAAGTCTATTGGAAGGAGACTAAGAATGATAAAAACAGAAAACCTCAAAAAGATTTACACGACGGAAGAAGTGGAGACCACAGCTTTGAATAATGTGAATTTGGACATCAAAGCTGGTGAGTATGTGGCCATTATGGGACCTTCTGGATGTGGAAAGTCAACCCTGCTCAATGTATTGGGCTTGATCGACAAGCCCACTGATGGCAAGTATTATTTCCTGGAGACAGAAGTCTCGGCGTTTTCAGAACGACGGCGGGCCAATCTGAGAAAATCCAATATCGGATTCGTATTCCAGAGCTTTAATTTGATCGATGAGCTCACTGTGTTTGAAAATGTGGAACTCCCCCTTCTTTATCTCGGTTTTTCGTCTTCAGACCGGAAAAAAAGGGTCAACGATGTCCTGGAACAGATGGAGATCATGGCCAGAAACAACCATTTTCCCCAGCAGCTATCCGGAGGACAGCAGCAGAGAGTGGCTGTGGCCAGGGCTGTGGTCGCGCGTCCAAAATTGATACTCGCTGACGAGCCCACTGGTAACCTGGATTCTGCACACGGTGAAGAAGTGATGAAAATTCTGGGTGAACTTCATGAGGCAGGGACCACTATTGTGATGGTCACTCACTCGCCATCTTATGCAGAGTATGCCAATCGTACAGTCCATCTTTTTGATGGTCATATTGTCTCAGAAAACATTCAAGAAGAATTCATGATTTAGTAATCAAATGCAGAAATTATGAAAAAGAATGACGAGGAAATAATGTCTTTACGTGAAATTTTAGAAAAATTGGTGGAACAGAATACACCCGTGTTTTTATGCGACTCCAATGATAAAAAATGGGAAGCCCGGGAACTATTGAACAATCTCTCTACGCCCATGTTGAAAAAAAAGGCCCATATGCAGCCCGGATTGTACATTGCAGAGATCAATGATTCCGGATATCTCAAAAGCGTTCTTTACAAACTCAAGCAAAAGCAGACCTAGCTTTTTTGTATTAATAAGGCGAGGCGTTTTATGCTGAAAAACTACTTAAAGACCGCATTCAGGAATATCAAAAAGTATAAGCTCTATTCATTCATCAATATATCCGGATTAGCCGTAGGCATGGCCTGCTGCATTTTGATATTTCTGTGGATCCAGGATGAAATCAGCTATGATAGATTCCACCAACACAAAGATCGCCTTTACAGGGTGGTGTCCAGTCTGGAAGGAGAATGGACCTCCACCAGCCCCTGGGCCATTAATGATGTTCTCAAAAAAGACTTTCCGGAAGTCATCCGGTCCACCCGGTTCAGGACCTTTCACTTTTTAACCGATCGTCAAGAAAAGTCCCATTATGAAGATGTGGGTTTTGTGGACCTAGATTTTCTTCACATGTTTTCATTTCCCCTGTTGCGGGGCGATCCAGAAACGGCTTTATCAAGCAGAGAATCAGTGGTCATCACAAAAGAAGCCGCTCAAAGATATTTCAAGAATGAAGATCCCTTAGGGAAGTTTTTAACTGTCAACAATAGTATTGACCTGAAGGTGACCGGGATTTTGAAAGATGTTCCTTCAAATTCCACTCTCCAGTTTGACATGCTGGCTCCAGTCAAACTTTTGGGAGAGGAAAAGCTCAGGACCTGGGCTCTGGAAACATCTGCCTATGTCATGCTGGAAAAAAATGTATCTCTTCAGGAATTGAGGTTTAAAATTTCCGGTACGACCATGAAATACGACAAACGGATTGAGAACCAGACAGTGGTCAATGACCTTCAGCCTATATCGCGAATGCACCTTCATGGATTGAATGATGCCGGAGGGATTCTCTATATATATATATTTTCTGGTATAGCTGTTATCATCCTGCTCATTGCCTGTATTAATTTCATCAATCTCACCACCGCAAAATCAGGAAAACGGGCTGTGGAAGTGGGAATGAGAAAAGTGATCGGTGCCCAAAGGAGCCATCTCATCAAGCAGTTTTTCGGAGAAGCGGTGTTCATATCACTAGTGGCTTTTCTGTTGGCTATACTGCTGGTCTCTCTGTTTCTCCCCAGTTTCAACCAGTTGACCCAAAAGCAGCTGACTTTTGATCCGGTTGAGAACTCCACTTTGATTCTGATTCTGTTAGGGACAGCCCTTTTCACCGGGATTGTCTCGGGCAGCTACCCAGCTCTTTTGTTTTCCTCGTTCTCTCCGATCCAGGCGCTGAGAGAATCCGGCTCCCTGAGCTTTAAAAGCCCGGTACTGAGACGTGTGCTGGTGATCTTCCAGTTCACTGTAGCGGTGGGACTCATCTTCAGCGCCATTGTTCTTCAAAAGCAGATGACCTTCATCCGGAATAAAGACTTGGGTTTTGACCGCAGTCATGTGCTCAGACTGCCTATGAACAAAGATGTTCAAGGACATTACCAGGCCTTTAAGCAGAGCTTAGTCAAAAATGCTGATATTTTGAATGTCACTTCAGCCACAAACACGCCCTTAAGCATAGGAAACATCAATCCGGTTTACTGGGAGGGAAGAGGTCCTGACCAGTATGAAGTGATGAATTTTGCGGCTGTGGACTATGATTATTTTGAGACTTTTCAAATGGATCTGACAAAAGGGAGAACGTTTTCACGAGATTTTGCTACAGATGAAAAAAATTACATCATCAATGAAGCCGCAGTCCGGTTTACTGGATTGGGATCTCCCATTGGAAAACTATTCTCCATCTGGAAACGTGAAGGCCGGATCATCGGAGTGGTCAAAGATTTTCACTCCCGCTCTCTTCATGATGAAATCAAACCAGTTGTGTTCACTCTCACCACAAACTGGTCCCATAATTATATCTTTGTCCGCATCAATCCAGAGAGGATTCAACCCGCTCTGCAGACTGTCCAATCATCATGGAAGCAGTTTGCGTCCGGGTATCCCTTTGAGTATGTTTTTTTAGATGACGTTTTTGAGAGGCAGTATCAGACAGACCAAAGGATGGGTCTGATCATCAATGACTTCACCTTACTGGCTATATTTCTCTCTTGTTTGGGTCTTTTTGGTCTAGCCAGTTACATGGCAGAAAGGCGGACCAAAGAGATCGGGATCCGCAAGGTCCTGGGAGCCTCAGTCTCAAGTGTGGCGCTCATGCTGTCTAAGGATTTCACCAGATGGGTGCTTATCGCCAATGCGATCGCCTGGCCTGTTGCTTGGTATGTGATGAGCCGATGGATGCAGAACTATGCTTACCGGATCCGCATCAGCTGGTGGATGTTTTTTCTGGCAGGAGGTTTGGCTCTCATCATCGCCCTTTTGACTGTGGGATATCAATCCGTCAAGGCAGCCACTGCCAATCCAGGGGATTCCTTAAGGTATGAGTGAAAGGATGATGTTTCTGTGATAAGGATAAAAATAGGGAGGATAATATGAGAGAAGTGGTGCTTCAGATACCGACATTGGGGGCAGAGCAGAACATAGATATTGAGGTCAAGATAAATGGCAAGAGAAGAACCCTGCACTATAAAGTGGAGATCGTGGACTGGGAAGATCACAATGGAGATACGGTGGATAAAGTGGATGTGATCAAACGGGTGATCAAGGAATACAATAAGGACTGGCAGCTCATTGAGATCGGTATGCCCACTGATGCCAACATCCCCATTATGTTCAGAAAAAAAGGAGAATTAAACGCTGATTAGGGGATTTATCCGTATATTCAGTGAGGAAGGGAGACAGGTATGATCAAATGCAAAAAAATCAACAAATATTATTCCTCTGGATTTGTCAAGACTTATGCGCTGAGGAACATAGACCTGGATATCAAAGACGGAGAATTCATCACCATCATGGGACCTTCCGGGGCTGGCAAGTCCACCCTTCTTTATATTCTGGGGATGCTCGATAAGCCTTCCAAGGGAGAATATTATTTCTTTGATAAGCCGGTCCATAGGATGACCGAAAGGCAGCTCACAGATCTTCATAAAAATCATATCGGTTTTGTCTTTCAGCAGTATCATCTTATAGATGACCTGACTGTGTATGAAAACCTGGAAACCCCTCTTCTTTATAAAAAAGTCAAAGGATCAGAGCGAAAGGGTAAAGTGTGTGACATGCTGGACCGATTCCATATCGTAGGGAAAAAGAATCTTTTTCCCAATCAACTTTCCGGGGGCCAGCAGCAGAAAGTGGCTGTGGCCAGAGCTGTGATCATCAATCCCAAATTGATTTTGGCCGATGAACCAACAGGAAACTTGAACACCAAAGAAGGGGAAGAGGTGATGGAGCTTCTCAAAGAGCTCAATGAAGGGGGAACCACCATCATCCAGGTCACTCACTCAGAAAAAAATGCCGCTTACGGACAGAGAATCATCAATCTTCTGGACGGGTGGATCGTGGATGAGCTTTAGGAAGAAAAATCATTAGGAGATTCAAAATGAGAAAAATAGCGACGGCAGTCATTATTTCAATTTTACTTGTATCCGTGGTCCTGTTCAGTGGACAGGAAAATGAAAGAAACCTCACTCTGGAAGAGTCCATTTTCCTGGCATTGAAAAACAACCTCAGTATAGCAGTGGAGGTCTTGAATCCGGAGCTGGCTGACATCTCTGCCTCTGTGTCCAAAGAAATGTTTCTTCCTTCGCTTTCATTCAATTACAGCACCCAGGAGACCAACAATCCCTCTTATTCGTGGATCGATGCTGCGGGTCAGATCACCTCCATGTATGACGATTACAGTGTTCAATTGCAGCAGCTTTTTCCCACAGGCGGAACTCTTTCCGCATCTCTTTATTCTTACAAAAGTGACACCAACCAGAAGTTTCAGACAATAAATCCCCGGTTTGGTTCCCGGCTTTCCTTCCAATTCACTCAGCCTCTTTTAAGGGATTTTGGTTTCAAAGTGACCCGGAGAGAAATCGTTGTGGCCAATAACAACGCTCAAATATCAGAAGCCAATTTCAAGGAATCTTTGATTCAGACCATCTATGAAGTGGAACAAGCCTATTGGGAATATGTGTACAGCCTTGAAAATTTAAAGGCGATGGAGCAGTCTCTTACGCTGGCGCGCGACTTGCTGGCCAAAAACAAAAGAGAAGCGGAAGTGGGGATGCTGGCTCCCATTGAGGTGTTGAGTGCTGAATCTGAAGTGGCGGCCAGAGAGGCGGATATCATCACTGCAGAGAATCTGGTCAAAAACAATGGGGATACTCTCAAAACCATCATCAATCTTGCTGCTGAAGCAGAGATAAAGAGTCAAGAAATCACACCTGTGGATAAGCCGACTTATGAGCCCAGAGAAATCAGCATTGATGAAGCCCTGGCTGTGGGGATGCAGAACCGCCCTGATCTTGAGGCCAGCCGGATTGATATCAAAAGCAGAGATGTTGAATTGAGTTATGCCAAGAACCAGCTTCTTCCTGGATTGAATCTGCAGGCTTCGTATTGGAGTCCGGGGATTTCTGGGACTCAGATCCTGTACAAAGACAACAATCCTCTCACTGATGAGGTCGTGGGAACCATCTCCGGAGATTCCACCAAAGCTCTGGAAGATGCTTTTTCCTTTGCCTATGAAAACTGGTCTGTGGGATTGACTCTATCCATCCCTGTGGAGACCATTTTTTCACGGGCCCAGTTGGCTCAGGCAAAGGTTAATTTCAGACAGGCGAAATTAAGACTTCAGAACGATGAACAGCAGGCTTTTTTAGAGATCAGAAACGCAGTACGGAACGTCAAGTCCAATTACAAGCGCGTGCGGGCTTATAAAGCAGCCAGAGAACTGGCTGAGAGAACCCTGAAAGCCGAGGAGAAAAAGCTGGAAGTGGGACTGTCCACCAATTACACTGTGCTTCAATATCAGCGGGACCTCGCAGATGCCCGGAGCAATGAAATCAGAGCCATCATTGACTACAATCTGGCTTTAGCCGCACTGGATCAATCTATGGGGACTACTCTGGAGAATAAGGGAATCCAATTTTCCCAAGTCTCCACCCTCTAAAATACAGCACCGCCATACCTGTTTACCCTTTTTTCTTAGCCTGACCAATTCAGTTAAGTTTTTGACTTGACAAGATAGTTTAATATGTATGCAATTTAAATAAAATAAAGTATAATAAAAATAAACAAAAGGAGCTTAATCATGGAGAAGAGAGTCAAACTGAAGCCAGTTCAGGTTGGGATGTGGGTTTTCACCCTGGCCCTCACACTATCCGTTCTTCTCGCTTGGATATTTTTTGGTTCATCTGGTTTCTATTGGACTTTTGGTTCGATTCAATTTTTGTTGGCTTTGATGCACTTTTTCGTTTTGTTGAGGACCAGATATTTGGCCTATTTGATACCTGTGGGCATGTATTTTCTTTGGGGAATGACTTTTCTTCATCTTTTTGAGGATCATCCCTGGCACACCTACTTTGCAGGTGCCTCAGCCGTCCTTCTGTTTGCTTTTATCTTTGTCCTGGTATCGAAAAGAATTAACTGGCGCTTCAAGGAAATTCTAGAACTGGCAGCCAAACCAGTAAAGGGAACCGCCGATGGCTTTTCTCATCGTCCTTTTCCTGCAGGGTCTGCGGATTTTACCGGAAAGGATGTTGTAGGATTGGCCCGGTATCTTAAAAAATATGTGGTGGTGTTTCCGTTTATTGAATCGGATAGAGTTGTGCTGGTCATACCCGAATACATGTGGCTGTATATGGTTCTGTTCAGAAACAGCTACCAGAATGAAACCTATGTGGCTTTTGAAAACTCGGGAAATGTCACGGTGAGGATCGCCCGGCGCGATTATGAAAAGTACAAACAAGAACTGACCTTTGACCACTTGTGTGGGTCATTAGGGGAATTGTTCAAGCAGTTTGTGCAGTGGTATATGGAAGGGATACCGGAAAAAATCCTGGATCGACTCAATTCAACATAAAAAGGGGCGTGACAAAATGCAAACAAAAAGTGTTTCCCGTTTTGAAAAATCCCGCCATCTGGCATCACTGGTTTCTAAAGATTATGCCAAGGATTTTTTTAAGCTTCTCGTTATATATAAAGATGTTTCTGCATCAGAGGCAGCGGCCCGGTTAGGACTTCACATCAAAACTTCCCAGGATTTTCTGGAGGGCTTGGAAAAACAAGATATCCTGGAAAAAAAAGAGGCTGCCGAAGGAAAGAGACCGTATTTCAGGTATTCTCTTAAGAGAAAAAAAATTCAATTAACCATTGACTTAGATGATCTGTATGATCCTGAGGCTCGTTCTTCTCAAAAAAATTGGAAAATCAAGGAGCGCAGAAGTTCCGGAGCTATATTTAGGGAGGGACGCAGTGAGAAGATATCTGTTGTTCTGGTTTTCCAGGGAGAGGGGCGGTCTCGTGAGCAGAGACGATACAATCTAACAGAATGTCAGGGCCGGTTTCTGTTTCATCTTCCTTTCCCTACTGAGGAGCCCTCTTCGGTCCAGGAAATTTCACTTAAAGCAGGTCTCAGTGATGATTGCCTGCCTGAGGTCTTGGATATGGTTGATATCTTGATTTCAGAGGGAGTCATCCAAAAAATTTAAGTCATATCTTCGTCCATTTTGCTTTAGGTAATGATAAAGATAAAAAAATGATGTTTGGAAGAAGAAAAACCTGTAAAATAGAGATCTTACGAAATCATTATCGGAATTTAGGAGGAAGTCATGTCTTATGCAACAAGGGAGGACGTGGAGAGAAAACTAAACAGCGGCTGGGAGCCGGAATATTTCAATGCCCCCTTGCCAGTGAAGGACCAAGAGCTCATCCAAACTCCCTATAAAGAAAAGCTCAATCCGAACATGAGAATCGCTGTTTCAGGAGGAGGCGGCTTTATCGGAGGGGCTATGGTCAGATATCTGAAGGACAAGGGATTCAGGAACATCGTGACGGCGGATATCAAGCCTGTTTCTGAGTGGTATCAGACCACTGAAGGTGTGGAGAATCTTTGTCTGGACCTTAGGGAATCCAGGGACTGCCAGAACCTGGTACAGGGTGCGGTTGAGGTGTATAATTTTGCTGCGGATATGGGCGGGATGGGATTTATTGAGACCCATAGAGTGGACTGTTTGATCAATTCAAGCAAAATCAATGACAATATGCTGGAAGCCTCCTGGAAAGCCGGTATCACCCGTTATTTTTTCTCTTCCTCTGCCTGTGCTTACAACACAGATCTGCAGCAGCAACATGATGTGATGGGTCTGAAAGAGAGCGATGCGTATCCTGCGGATGCTGAGAGAGGATATGGATGGGAGAAATTGATTGCTGAACAGAAGTGCCAGGAGATGTTTATTGAAAAAGGAATGGAGACCCATATCGCACGATTTCACAATGTGTACGGTCCCTATGGAACCTGGGACGGAGGCCGTGAAAAAGCACCGGCGGCTTTAGCCCGTAAGGTCATTTCTGTATTGGAAGGAGATGAAGACCATATCTTGATCTGGGGAAACGGAAAACAAAGGCGAAGTTTCATGTACATCGATGATTGCACAGAAGGGATTTTCCGTTTGATGCATAAAATCAACACCACAGCCACTCCGTTGAATATCGGCTCTGAAGAGATGATCTCTGTCAATGAACTGGTGGATGTGATTGAAGATATATTGAACATTAAAGTCAAGCGAACATATGATGAATCCAAACCGCAGGGCGTGGTGGGCCGGAACAGTGATAACACGTTGATAAAAAAATACATGGGATGGGAGCCTAAAACCTCATTTGCCCAGGGGATGAAACCCACCTGTGAGTGGATCAAAAAACAATACAAGAACCGGAAAGCCGGGAAAAGGACTGTAAGATAGGGGTCCATATTTTGGAAGCTTCTCTGACAAAGAACAGAAAATATGTCAGCTAAAGTCGTTGAAAAGAAGTATCTTTTCCCTTTCATTCTCATCACCAGCTGTTTTGCGCTGTGGGGCTTTGCCAATGATGTGACCAATCCCATGGTGAAAGCTTTCTCTAAAATTCTGATG
Source organism: Candidatus Aminicenantota bacterium (assembly GCA_014727835.1). GTDB lineage: Bacteria > Acidobacteriota > Aminicenantia > Aminicenantales > Aminicenantaceae > WJMT01. Next base: position 38,463 of record WJMT01000124.1, read on the forward strand.
ATGAGCAATTTCCAGGGCTCTCTGGTTCAGTTTGCCTTTTACGGGGGATATTTTTTCATGGCCTTTCCAGCAGCCCTGTTTATCCGGAGGTTCAATTATAAATCTGGGATCTTAGTGGGGCTGGGATTGTATGCCACAGGTGCGTTTCTGTTCATCCCTGCCAGCATGCTCCAGGTCTTTGGGGTTTTTCTGATCTCATATTTTATCCTGACCTGCGGATTGTCTTTTTTAGAGACCACTGCCAATCCCTATATCCTTTCCATGGGGTCTGAGAAAACAGCCACCCGGCGTTTGAACTTTGCTCAGGCCTTCAATCCCATTGGTTCTCTCATCGGCATGTTCACAGCCCAATCTCTGATCCTCGGCAGACTCAATCCTGCAGAAAAAGCCCAGAGAGCAGCTCTCAATCTCGAAGAATTGAAAGCCATCACATCCAGTGACCTGAACATCATCCGCACTCCGTATGTGGCCATTGCTTTGGTGATACTGGTGGTTTTATCTCTGGTTGCATTCAGCAATATGCCCACCAAAGACCAAGGAGAGCACAAAATACACATCTTTCAGACTCTAAACAAATTGATTCAAAACAGGAAATATGTTCATGGGGTAGTGGCTCAATTTTTTTATGTGGCAGCGCAGATCATGTGCTGGACGTTTATCATCCATTACGGTACAGAACTGTTCACCTCTTCCCGATACGGCATGTCTGTCCAAAAAGCAGAGGTCCTCTCTCAGAAGTACAATATTGCAGCTATGGTCATCTTTTGTGTCAGCCGTTTTGTGTTCACTTATCTGCTCAAATACATCAAAGCAGGGAAGCTGCTTATGGTTCTGGCCGCTGTTGGCGGGATTTTAACACTCAATGTGATGTTTTCACCCGGATTGATCGGGCTCCTAAGCCTGGTGGGGATATCAGGATGCATGTCCTTGATGTTTCCCACTATCTACGGAATCGCACTTGGAGGATTGAGAAATGACGATGCTAAAATCGGAGCAGCCGGGCTCATCATGGCTATTCTAGGGGGCTCAGTCATGCCTCCTCTTCAGGGCGCTATTATAGACCTTGGGAAGGTGGGATTTCTCTCTGGGGTTAGGGCTTCCTTTATTCTGACCGTGCTCTGTTTTGTGGTCATCTCTCATTTCGGATACAATACCTACAGAGTGTACCAAAAAAGTCATTAAAACAGGGACACAATACCTATTTACCTTTTTTTTTGAAGAATCCAGGTTAATTGACCCCAAAGGGGAATCAAAATATCTTTTTGGAAGCCAAGTAACTGACTGTGGATACGATCCCAGTTAAGACTATTCCCCATAAGATGTCAATGACCACAATATTAAAAGGCCAGTTCTTCAAGGTGGCGTAATTGGTCAGGTCATAAGTGGCGTAGGTAAAGAAACCAAACAGCCCTCCGTAAAGGACTGCGGTGATGAGAGAGTCATTTCTGATGGCCGGAGCCACTGCAAAGATGATGATCCCCACAATGAACAACAGATAGAAAATGATAGCAGCTGCCCAGTTGGGTTTGTCTCTGAGCAGCCCTTTGAGGTTGTTTCGGTATAGATTTTTTGCAATGACACCAAGCCATATCATGTCTACTGCCAAAAAAACAGTGACAGCAATAAGATAAAGGATGACATATTTTGTGATGTTCATTTTGCCTCCTTTATTACTGCCAGTTGGTCAGAACCGGCCACACCAGCAGTAATAATGATATGATAAAGAAAAATATCTGCATGGGAAAGTTCCATTTGAACCACTTTTCATAAGGGATCTTGGCCATGGCTAAAGTTCCTATGGTCACACCTGAGGTTGGAATGATCATATTGGTGAATCCATCCCCGAACTGATAGGCCAGCACAGCAGTCTGCCGTGTGATGCCAGACAGGTCAGCCAGCTGCGACATGATGGGCATGGTCAGAGCGGCTTTAGTGGAGCCCGAGGGTATGAAAAAATTAAACATGATCTGTATGAAATACTGAAAGTCAGCGGCCAAAATTCCCGGAAGCTTGGATATGGATGAAGCCATGCTGAACAGTATGGTATCCATAATTCCTCCCTGCTCCAGAATCACAATAATCCCTCCCACAAATCCCAAAACCAGGGCAGCAGATACCATTTCTTTGCATCCCTTGATAAAAGAACCGGCGATTTCATTCATTCCTTTTCCTGCAATGATGGCGCTGGAAAGGCCCATGGCTAAAAACAGTCCGGCAATTTCCTTGATATACCATTTGAAGAGGATGACTCCCACTACCATAAACACAACACCCAGTATCAAGATGCCCAAACAGGCACCATGCCTCCATGTGAATCGGCTCACAAATTCCTGCTTTTGGATCAGAGCTTCCCGTCTCTTTTGGTCGTGTTCATACATGATGCTTTTGCGGGGGTCTTTCTTGATTTTCGCAGCATAGACCATGACCCACAGGACGGTGAAGGCTGTCACTAGAATCCATATCAGCACCCGGTATCCGATTCCAGAGACTGGTTTGATATCGGAAATTTTCTGTGCGATCTGCAGAGTAAAGGGATTGATAAACGCACCGGCAAATCCCACTCCGGCAGCCAGAAAGGACAGGCAGATCCCCACAATGGAATCATATCCCAAGCTGATGGCTAACGGCACAAAAATCAGGACAAAAGGCATGGCTTCTTCACACATCCCAAACACCGCTCCGAACAATGAAAAAACAGTCATCACAATGGGGATGATCAGCAGCTCTTTTCCCTTCAGGACCTTCACCAGTTTCCCAATCCCTGCGTTGATGGCTCCGGTCTCGTTCAGAATGTAAAAAGCTCCCCCCACTATGAATATGAAACCGATGATCTCAGCTAACTTGATGAATCCTTTCAGGGGTGCGGTAAAGACTTCCAGGATTTGTGGATCAGACTCTGCTTTTTCATATGTTCCCTCCACCACCACGGTTCTTTGGGAATTGTTGATCTCGATTTGTCTCCTCTCATAGCTTCCTCCAGGAACAATCCAGGTTAAAGCTGCGGAAAGGATGATCAGAAAAAAAACAATCACAAACACATTTGGAATTTTTCCCATGGCAGATGATCAATCCTTACTTAAAAACACAGGTTGAGTGCAGGCGATCCTCCCGGATGATTCAACAATCCTTGCTCTGACATAAAGTTCATTCCCATTGAAAGTGTATTCAGCGGTGGTTCCGTAAACCTCCTTGAGGATGACTCCGTCTTGTCCAATGAAAGTAGTGGTGTAGGCTGCATCTTTATAAGGCTTAATGTCTATTCTGTATTGAGTTTGAGTTATACAGATATCCTTGAGCAAAACCCCCAAAGTGGAAAAAAATTGCCCCTTTTGGATGGCATCCATAATGGCCTCTGTGCTCAGCTCTCTGGCCTTGACCATGATCCAACCTGTACCTGGATTTGATTTTCTGGGGGTGAATTCTCCGACATAGTCATGAGCATCGTCAGAAGCGATTCCATACATCAGGATCCCTTTAGATAGGATTTTGTCCCAGATATCTTCCATTCCTGGCCTGCCCCCAGCAGAGAAGTTATTGCAGTCAGGATGGGCATTATACAGTTCGAATAAATGGACACCTTTGGTCTGAGAGATTTCTTTGTCTGTGAATGACCACCTCCAATTGGGATGATTGATCTGTGGAACCGCGCCAGCTTCAAGTATGGCATCTGCGTTGTTTTGCAGTGTTTCTATGACGGAATCTCCGTGTTGAGGTTCAATGTGTATCTGAGAATTCAAAGCATTGAGATGAACAGGAATGCCTTGATAAGAATCTGTGACCTCTTCTCCCTGAATAAGAAGGAAGTCATCGTCTGGATCTGTATCCAGATATTTGATTTCAGTGATGATGTTATGATCTGTGATAAATAGAAAATTGTACTCATGATCTCTGTACCATCTGATGACCTGCCTGGGATAGGAATCTCCATCTGAGTTGAGTGTGTGACAATGAGTGTTTCCTTTATACCAATTGAATTCCTGAGCCTCAGACGGCATGACCCCCAGATAAAAAATGCTCAAGATAAGAACCATGCATTTTTTCATTCAGCCCTCCTTATTTGTTTTTTCTCTTTTTGATGTCTTGATTCTGGAGACTCTGCATTCAAGCCTGCTCTGTTGATGATATTATGCTATGGAATAGACACAGTCAATGAGAAGTTTGACCCATGTTCTGACTTGAATTGTATAACTTTTTTGGAGTATCATTATTATTCAGGCCTTGAACAAGTGTGGATATTAGGAATTGCATAACAAAAGAAAGTGAAATTATTTCAAAATCTGTCTATCCGCAAAAAAGTCATTGGAATCATTCTGGTGATATCTTTTATAAGCTTGAGTGTTGTTTTGGGTGTGGCAGTCTTGGTCAAAGCCAGAGCAGATAGGTCAGAATTTGTGGGACAGATCAAGCAGTATGCACAAATGGCTGGAGAGTACTGTCAAGAGGCTCTCATTGCACAGGACACGGAACGAATCAGACAGAATCTATCAAAGTTAGAGGCGATTCCCTCAATCACTCAGGGTGTCATTTATGGAGAGGATCAGAATGTTTTGGCATCTTACAGCCGTAAGGGCGCTCAATTTGATCCTCCTGACCCAGAACGAATCAAGCCTTTTTTATTCACTGACCAATTTCTTCTTGTTATGGTCCCTATTTCAGATAGGAATCAAACCTATGGAGAGATATTTGTTCGGGCTTCTGTAGATGAGCTGAAAAGAAAACATAAACTTTCCATTTTCCTGGCAGCAGCTTTGTTTGTCATCATGTTCTTTTTTGTCTATGTGTTGGCGCGAAGTTTTCAGGGTGCCATTTCCAAACCCATATTAAAATTAGTAACAGCAACCAAGAGAATATCGGGATCTGGAGAAGCCGGGGTTCGAATCAAAAAAAAGAAAAAGAATGAATTGTTCATACTGCGTGATCGATTGAAGTACTTGCTGGAACTTGAAAACATGAGGGAGATGAAGTTGGAAGAGGTTGATAAAGCACGCAAAAAAGCAATAGAACTGGAGAAAACCAGGAAAGAATATCAGGAGAGGTTTGAAAACAATGCCTATGGCATTTTTGTTTTGAAAACGGTTGATAACGGACAAAACTTTGTGATCAAAGATTTGAATAGCACAGGTGAGGTCATGGAGAGAAAACACCGAGCTGATTTAATCGGGAAAAAGATCACACAAGTCTTTCCAGAGGTGAGGCATTCCGGACTGCTGAGAGCCATACAAAATGCTTGGCGGAATGAAGAGGAAGAGTTTATTCCATATATCCGACTAAGAAGTGATAAGAAGTCTGGCTGGAGAGAAATGGTGATCCACAAGCTTCCTTCCAAGGATGTTATGGTATTATTTCGGGATGTGACAGACCAAAAAATCAAAGAAGAATCCAGGAAAAAACAAAGAGAACAACAGAAAAAGAAATTTAAAGAGAAGCTCAAAGAAGATAATAAAAAGAGATTGATGGAACTGAATAAAGGGCTTCAGCAGAAAGCTTTAGATAATGAGCTGGCAGACTTTTATGACTCTATGGCTAAAGATTGGGGTGATCCTCTGGACAAGATCAACACTTTCAGCAAGTCTTTTTTACAGGATTATGCAGAAAAAGTGGATGATGAAGGAAAGAACCGGCTCATTCAGATTCGTGCTGCAACACACCGCATCATAAAGATGGCCCAAAAATTCGATGAGCTGGCAGACCTGTCATCTGACAGTTTGAAACTGGAGAAGGTTGACCTGAGCGGAATGGTGAAAAAGAGGTCGATTAAACTCAAGGAAGGGAATCCGGAGAAAAAAGCAGAATTTGTTATTCAGGAAGGAGTCACTGTATCAGGAGATGCCCGGCTGTTGAACCGAGTCATTGACAATCTGCTCACTAATGCGTGGATATACTCATCAAGAAAGGAGAACATCAGGATAGAATTTGGAGTTCGTGAAAGTAAGGATGTCCGAGAATATTTCATAAAAGACAATGGAATCGGATTTGAAACAGCAGAGGCAGATCAAATGTTTCGTCCTTTTGGAAAGTTGAATCCGGATGAGGTCTTTCCTGGATCTGGGATGGGGCTTACTCTTGTAAGGCGGATCATTCATAAACATGGCGGGACCATCCATGCTCAAGGAAAGTCGGGGGAAGGAGCGGTGTTTTATTTCACCCTTGGAACTTGAGAACACTGGATTCCACAAAATAATAGGTAATTATGGAGGCAGGTATGTTTAAAAAGTGTATTTTTATATGTGCTGTATTGTTGTTTTCATGCTCTGTGTCGAGCATCACGGGACTCCAGGCTCAGCAGGAGAGTCAGCAGGACAATCAATTCAGGCAGCTCTACCAGGAACTCCCCGCTCCCAATTCATGCCGATCTGCTTCAGGAGCACCGGGTCCGGAATACTGGCAGCAGCAGGTGGACTATGATATGTCCGTGGAACTGGATGAAGGCAAACAGCGCTTGTACGGAGAAGAAACCATCACATATACCAACAACTCGCCCCACTCTCAATCCTATCTATGGCTTCAGCTTGATCAAAACATTCGTGCTCTTGACTCCATGACACAAAAAATCAGTTCGGGCCGCATTTCTGATTCCGTGTATTTCATGTCTCTTCAGAGATGGCACAGTGAGTTTGATGGCGGATTCAAAATCGAATATGTGAAAGACAGAAAAGGGAAAGATCTTTGTTTCACCATTGTCAACACCATGATGAGGGTAGATCTTCCGGAAGATTTAGAACCCGACTCCAAATACTCTTTTCAAATAAAATGGTGGTATAACATCAATGACAGAGATAAGACCCATGGAAGGTCTGGATTCCATCATTTTGAAGAAGATGGGAATCATGTGTTTGCCATCGCCCAATTTTTTCCCCGCCTGGCTGTATACAGCGATGCAGAAGGCTGGCAGCACAAGCAGTTTTTAGGAAGCGGAGAATTTGCCCTTCCCTTTGGAGATTATACTGTGCGGATCACTGCACCTGAAGACCATATCATCGGGGCGACTGGAACGCTTAAAAACCCGCGAAGTGTGTTGACACCAGAACAGCAAAACCGGCTTGAACAAGCCCGCCGAACCACTGACAGTACAGTAAAGATCATCACTGAAGACGAGGCGGTCCAGAGTGAAAAGAAACGCTCAGAAAGCAAAAAGACATGGATTTTTGAGGCAAAAAAGGTCAGGGATTTTGCTTTTGCCAGCTCGCGGAAATTCATCTGGGATGCCATGGCCGTCCAACTCGGGACCCGCTCAGTCCTGGCCATGTCTTTTTACAGCAGAGACGGAAATCCCCTTTGGGGAAAGTATTCCACCAAAGCCGTGGCTCATGCTGTGAAGATTTACTCCAAATACACCTTTGACTATCCCTACCCAAAAGCCATATCTGTTCTCACGGGAAGAGGCGGAGGAATGGAATACCCAATGATTTCTTTCAATGGAGGCAAACCTGAAAAGGATGGGACGTATTCCGAGCGTTTGAAATACAGTCTTATTGGGGTGATCATTCATGAAGTGGGCCACAATTTTTTTCCCATGATTGTGAATTCGGATGAACGACAGTGGGCTTGGATGGATGAAGGTCTCAATACATTCCTGGAATACGTTTCCGAACAGGAGTGGGAAAGAGAGTTTGCCCAAAGAAACGGTCCGGCATACACCATGGTCAGATACATGAAAGGAGAAAAAAAGTATATGTCTCCTATCATGACCGCGCCTGACATTGACATGAATGTAGGAAGCAATGCTTATGCCAAAACAGCTGCCGGCCTCAATATACTGCGCGAGACCATTATGGGAAGGGAATTGTTTGACTATGCGTTTAAAGAATTTGCCCAGAGATGGAAGTTCAGACATCCCACTCCAGCAGACTTTTTCCGCACCATGGAGGATGCATCAGGAGTGGATTTGGACTGGTTCTGGCGCGGCTGGTTTTTTGGAACCGACCATGTTGATATCGCCATGGATGATGTGAAGTGGTATAAAATCAATACAGGAGATCCAAAGCTGGCAAAAGCCATAGAGCTGGAAAAGGAAAACCGCCTGAGGGACCAGTATATCTCTAATATCCGGAATCAGAAGGAAATCAAAGAAACCGCAGCGGAAAAAGATGAGTCTCTGCTCGATTTTTATGATAAATATGATCCGCTTAAGGTATCCCCTAAAGAGGAAAAACAGTACCAAAAATATCTTGAATCATTGACTGAAGAACAGAGGGACATTTTGAATTCGGGACATAATTATTATGAAATCACTTTTTCTAATATCGGTGGCATGGCTATGCCTTTGATCCTTAAGTTTGAGTTCAAAGATGGGACAGAGCAAGTCCAGAGGATCCCGGCTGAGATCTGGCGCCGCAACAATGACCAGGTGAAAAAAGTATTTGTGTTTCAAAAAGAGGTCCACAAAGTCACCTTTGATCCATTTTTAGAATCTGCGGATGTGGAGAGCAGAAATAACAAATGGACTGTACAGGAAAAACCCAATTATTTTAAAGTGAGAAAATATCAGAGACGCGCAGAGAAGAATCTGATGCAGAAAGTGAAAGATATGGAAAAACAAGACAAAAAGGAAAAAGAAAAGAAATAATCTGAATTCACCTTTTTACACAGATAAGAGTATATACAAAGGGAAAAGGCCTCAAACCAGAAGTGTCCGATAGCGGACAACAATTGGTCTAAAATGGACACTTTGCTGTTGTTCTATTGATCTTAATGGGGGCTTTCCCTGTTTCAATAACTTGGCATGAAAATTGCTTAAGATAAAGAGAAACCTCTGTCAAAAATGAGACAAGGAGCTTGAATCTATGATTAAAAATTATCTGCTGATGGCATTTCGTAACTTGAAAAAATATAAAGTCTATTCTTTTATCAACATCCTGGGCCTTGCTGTGGGTTTGAGTGCTTTTATCCTGATTCTTCTTTATCTGCAGTTTGAACTCAGCTACGACAAATTTCATCAAGATGCGGACCAGATATACCGGGTGGGAATAAAATCCTATCAGGAGGGCAAATACAGCAACGAATCTTATGTGTTCACTCCACCCATCGGGGAAGAAATGAAAAAGGAATTTCCCGAAGTGGAAGAATTCGTGAGGATGTCTACATTGAGGCCCGCTTACTTGAACATCAACAATGAAGCTCATAAAGAAACCAGTATGCGGTACGCATCGGACAAAATATTTGAGATGTTTTCCTTTGACCTGATCCAGGGAGATGAGGCCACCGCACTCACAGATCCTTTTTCCATTGTGCTTTCACGGAAAACAGCGGAACGGCTTTTTGGTTCAAAAGATCCCATGGGAAAGACGGTTCAGATCGGTCCCGAACATTTGTATCAAATCACAGGTGTGGTTGAAAATCCCCCAGAAAATTCCAGTATTCAATTTACAGCTTTGATATCCTTTTCCACTCTTTATACGTTACCCAACCTTTATTTGGGCTGGAACGGAGGAAATCAGTACATAACCTATGTCAAACTCAATGAGGGCACATCTCCCGGAGAGTTGGAAAAGAAACTGCCGGATTTCATGTGGCGTCATATCAATGAGCGGATTGCTTCATACGGATGGAAAAACGAAGCTTATTTTCAGCCCTTAAAGAAGCTACATTTCCATTATGATCCCGGCTCCCGAATGGCCTTGACCAATTTCTACACCTTTACTGTGGTGGCTGTGTTTATTCTTTTGATTGCGGGAATCAATTTTGTCAACCTCACCACTGCCCGGGCAGCCCGGAGAGCGCGGGAAGTGGGCTTGAGAAAAGTGGTGGGAGCCAACAGGGGAAATCTGATCAGACAATTTCTAGGAGAGTCCGTGTTTTTGACCTTCCTGGCGTTTCTTCTCGGAGCCTCACTGGTCTCTCTTTTCACTCCTTTGTACAGTCGGCTTTTAAACAAAGACCTGAATGTCTTAGCCATGATCAATCCTCTGAGTGTTTTGGCATTGATCGGATTGATTTTAGTGGTTGGTATTGCTGCAGGGATCTACCCCGCTTTTTACCTTTCAGCGTTTCAACCGGTCAAGACGGTCAGAGGGGAGGCGGAAACAGGGAGAGGACGGAAAAAATTCCGGGACTTTCTGGTTGTGTTTCAATTCGCCATATCAGTGACATTGATCATATGCACTGTTCTCGTCCAGAATCAAATCAGATTTATAAAAAAAGCAGAGCTGGGTTATGAAAAGGAAAATATGCTGGTGATCAATCTTCCCGGTCAGGAACTGGGAACCAAAACAGAAGAAATGAGAGAAAAGCTGTTATCTATTCCAGGAATAACTCATGTCAGTGCTTCCTCGCAAGTGCCTTACCGGGGGTTCACTAGAAACGGCTATGTTCCTGAAGGATATGCATCTTCACTTATGTTTCACGCTTTGGATATTGATGAGCACTTTTTTGACGCTTATGGGATTGAGGTCATAAAAGGAAGAAATTTCAACAAAGAATTTTCCACGGATAAAGAGGCCTATCTGATCAATGAGACTCTGGCCAAGCAGTTGGGATGGGAGAATCCTGTTGGAAAGACCATCAGCCGGAACGGGGAATGGAAAGTGATCGGGGTGGTCAAGGATTTCCAGTTCTCCACTCTTCACCATGATGTAGGGTCTCTGATCATCACCCGCAATCCCTGGGAGAACCGCTTTGACTATCTCTCAGTCAAGCTCAACACCAATGATCTTCCCAGGACGGTCCAAGAGATAAAAAAGGTGTATAAAGAATTCTCTCCCCTCCTTCCTTTTGAATACTTTTTCCTGGACCAAGCTTTTGACAGAGTTTATAAGTCAGAGGAAAGGTTTCAGAAAATCTTTCTCTATTTCTCTATCCTGGCCATTTGTATTGCTTTGCTTGGTTTGTTTAGTCTGACGGCTTTCACAGCACAGCAGAAGGCCAAGGAAATCGGGATCCGCAAAGTCCTGGGAGCCACTGTTCCCAGCATTTTGTCCATGTTTGTCAAAGACATGATGCTTCTCATCGGGCTGGCCAATCTCATTGCTTGGCCAGCAGCTTACTATGTCATTCAAAAATTTCTCCAAAACTATGCTTACCGGGAGGATGTGAGTTTATGGGCGTTTGTGCTGGCTCTTTTTGGAAGCGCGGTGGCTGCTCTGGCTACCATCAGTTATCAGAGTTTTAGGGCTGCGTTCAAGAATCCTGCTGATGTGCTGCGGACGGAATAAAAAGAAATAAGCTTATTACCCCCTTCCGCCAACCACGGCTCACCTTTTTGGAAAAATTGATTGATACTCTCAATAGTAGTCTATGATATACTCTGATTGAGAGTATGTCAAGATTATGGTATTATAAAACATCTTTTTAACCAGAGAGGGAGTCATGTCCAAGAAATTTCAAGTGGTGCTTCCAGATTGGTTGGCAAACTATATAGAAAAAACAGCAGACATCTATTCCATCAATTTGTCCGAAGTCATCCGGCTTCAGATTTGTATTGAGATCATCACTGCGGTGAGCAAATATTATCCGGATTATGAGCCTGGAATGGATATGGAAGCGTTGTATAAAAACGGTATTGAATACAGCCACGATGATTCTGGAAGAGAACACATGTTCAAGATGATTTCAAAAATATACTTTGAAGCCAGAAAAGCTGTTGAATACAGGATGAGAAAAGAAAAAAAGAGTTAGCGGAGTCTGAAGAACTTGACAGCCAGAAACAGGAAAACCAGACTGAAAAGAGCTAGTATTCCGATGTGAGGAAGGACTTCCCAAAATCCGTAACCAAAAGAAATCAATTTGTGGTAGGCGTTCATGGTCCATCCGGTCGGGAAAATCAGTCCGATAATGCGCATGCTTTTGGGAACCAGTTCCAGGGGCCACCAGCATCCTCCAAGAGCTGCCATGAGATTGGCTGCTAAGATATTGAGAACGATCAGCACTTCTTCTTTCTGTATCAGGCATCCGAAAAGAATGCTCATGCCTGCGATGGTTCCACAAAAAAACAGGGAGACCAGAAGCAGAGCAGGCAGGGAGCCTCCCAAATAAACTCCAAACAGCAGGCGGCCGGCCAAAAACATCAAAGTGATTTGAAGCATTCCAATGAGAACCCGGGTGATCCACTTGCCGCTGATCACAGCAGAAAAAGTGGCCGGAGTGGTGATGATCCGCTCCAACTGACCCTGACGTCTTTCCTCCAGAAGATTGATCCCTCCGTACATAAGGACTGTGAACAGCAAAAACATGACTGTAGTGCCAGGAATAGAATGGTTGAATCCAGAAGGAATGGTCTTCAATCTTCCGGCCTGTTCCACCTTTAAAGCGATGATTTTTTTGACTGTTGTCTGGCTGAAATGATCTCTGAGTTCATGTATATTTTCCGGCGCCAGGTCAATGAGCCTGGTGATGACTTTGATCACGGCTTTGAGAATGTGGGTGTAAGCAGCTTGTCCTGCTTCCATGCTGCTTTCTGCTTTTTTCTCCAGAACCAGCTCCACTTTTTGTCCATTTATGACTTTTTCCGAAAATCCTTCAGGAATGATAAGAACACGGATTTCAGATTCTTCCTTTTTTTCCACAACAGCAATGTCGTATTTCTCATGAGTGAGTTCCTCAATCAAAGCTTTTGACAGCACGCTCTGGTCCAGGTCAAGAATATTGAGTGTTGCTTTGATATCAGCAGGGGAGGAGCCTTGAAAAGCCATTCCAAAAACAAAGGAAAACAGAAGAGGAAACAGCAGCAGCCACATGAAAAACATTTTATCTTTGAGGGCGATTTTCAAATCTGTCAGGGCAATGGTCCAGAATCTCATCGGTAAAGCCCTCTCTTTAGTTTGTTTCTCAGCAGCAAAGAACTGATAAAAGCAAAAATGATACCCGCTCCCAGCATGCCGAGCACAATGGGCCAGATCTGGCCCATTGGTTCACCGGTGATGTTTTTCTTAAAAGCCTCCAGTCCCCAATAATTGATTGTGAAGCGTGAGATTTTTTGGATAAAGAGGGGAAAACTCGAGATGGGAGTCATACTCCCACCCAACAGTGCCATAACCACGATGACAGAGGACAGCAATGCCCCTGCTTGACGTTCGGTCCGGATGAATGTGTACAGGATGGCAATGAATCCGGCAATCAAGATGTTCAGACATAAAACAATCAACAAAAGGATATCCGTCCGTCCCCATCCAATGGAAAAAACCACTGCGCCCAAAATGACTAAAAACAGGGAACAGAGGACTCCGATGATGACTGCAGCCAGGATCTTGCTCCAGATGAACTCACTGATCCGCAATGGAGATATGGACATGCGAAGAAGGGTCCCTTTTTCTTTCTCGCGCAAAAGGTCTTCGAAAACAATATTGCAGATGAACATGAGGAACATGATGGATATGGCCGGGAGAATATAACTCTGGACAGTGAGGGAGTTGTTTTGGGATTCGGAATCCTTTTTTTGAGTGATCTGTTTGAGGGATATCACGGGAGGAAAGACATATTTTTCGATTCCTTGTATCCGGTCTTTGATTTTCACAGAAAGGCTGGAAATGATTTGATCAGGAATCTCCGACTGTTCGGAGAACTCTCTGATCTGGTCGATTTCTTCGGAGAAGACCTGAAAAAGGGCGGAAAAAAGAAGAGCCGTGGTGTCGCTGATCTCTTCAGCAATTTGAGGGAGGAACTGTTCTGAAGGATTTTTGACCAGCAGAACCTGGGTGGTCTCTCCAGCCCATATCTTGTCACCAAACTCTGATGGAATGATCATCAGGGCTGATGCTTTTCCTTTGTTCAACAGAGTCCTGGCTTTTTCTTCAGTCGGTACAGACTGAAGATCGATCATGTCTTTCAGCTCCCCTTGAGTTAGAGTGCTGAGATACAACCGTGAAAACAAGCTCTGGTCCTGGTCTACAGAGAGGACTTTGATGCTGGGAAGAACATTTTCCTCTGAGGAGCCGAATATGATGCCGAACAAAAAGGTGAAAACAACAGGAATGAGCAGAAAACCGACGATAACCACCGGATTTTTCCATTTGCGCCGGAAATCTTTTCCGGTCAAAAGCAACACTCGTTTCATTCGCGAAGTTCCCTTCCAGTCAGTTTCAAGAAGACACTCTCCAGATTGGGCTGTTTGAGGGAAATATCATCCATGCTGACTCCTAGGTTAAAAAAGCTTTTCATAAGGCTTGGGATTTTCTTTGAGGCATCCAGGGATATGGCCAGATATCCGTGTTTCATGGTGATCACTTCAATTCCTTTTTCCTGGGAGATGATCTTCTGGGCCTGATCAGTGCTGAATTCTCCCTGGATCAGGGCTATGTCTTTTTCCCCCACGATTTGGATGAGCTCCTCAAGTGTACCCACAGCCAGGATTTTGCCTTGATCCATAATCGCGATGCGGTCACAGAGGTCTTCAGCTTCGAAAAGATTGTGAGTGGTGTAAACAGTGGTGGTCCCTTTTTGAGAAGCTTCCCGGATGGATTCCAGGATGCTCATTTTCGTCTGGACATCAATGCCGATGGTGGGTTCATCCAGAAGAAGAAGGCGGGGATTGTGAAGAAGGCCGATGATGAGGTTGATGCGGCGCTTCATGCCTCCGGAATATTTTTTTAGTGGGTCATCTTCCCTTCCCTTAAGCCCGATTTTATTTAGGTAATATTGAATCTGCTGTTCTAAATCTTTACCTGACATTCCCTGGAGCCGCCCCCAGAAACGCAGGTTTTCTCTGGCGGTCAGCTCTTCGTAAAAGGCCATATCTTGGGGAACAACCCCCATGATTCCCCTGATCCTCTGTGGAGAACGCTGAATATTCATGGAATCGACTTCAATGGTTCCGGAATCTGGCTTCAGGAGCCCCGCGATCATAGAAATGGTGGTGGTCTTTCCAGCTCCGTTAGGCCCCAGGAAACCAAAGATTTCTCCCTGTTTCACCTCCAGGGAAATATCATTCACAGCCTGGACCTTGTCGAATGATTTGGACAGATGAGAAATTTTGAGCATAAAACCGCTCCTTCAATCTAAAAAATAGAGAATATCTTATCACAAACAATAAAAAGATTAAAAAAATTTCAATGATTTGTTCAATTTTTTCTTGACATGTCTTTTTTTCGGAAGTATAATTCAATAAGAATACTAATAAACGAATAATAATAAACAAATATATAAGGAGAGAAATCATGGAAATGTTATCCAGGATCGAAGAGATTTTGCTCATAGCGATTTGGAAACTTAAGGATAATGCATATGGGATTTCCATAAGGGAGCAGGTCCGAAGCGACACTGGAGTGAAATGGCAGTCTGGAGCTGTGTATGCGCCGCTGAACAGGTTGAAGAAAAATGGATATGTCCGCACGTATAAGGCTGAAGGATCAGCTGGAAAAGGGGGACGACCGCGTATCTATTATCAACTCACCAGGTTGGGTAAAAAAAAATTGGCCACCATACAGGATGTCAATGAGTCCATCTGGATGGGTGTGCCGGATTTGAAAAAAGAATTTGAGTCATGAAGCAAAATAAATTCAAACTTCCGCGATGGTTTTTTTCCATCCTGCGAAGGTTTGCTGATGAAGAGATCTTGGCTTCCATTGAGGAAGATCTGGAGGTCCGCTGCATCAGAGCCAAAGAGAAACACAGCCCCGCTTTTGCCTGGTTTTTATGTCAGCTTCAGGGACTCTCACTCCTTTTCTCTTTTTCACTTGAATCATTCTTATGGGGGATAACAATGTTTCGAAATTATATGAAAGTCGCATTCCGGTATATCAAACGAAAAAAAGTCTATTCTTTCATCAATATTTTAGGGCTTACTATCGGGATGGCCTGTTTCTTGTTGATCGGCTTATGGGTGAAAGATGAATTGAGTTTTGACCGTTTTCATCAGAAAAAAGATCGGATTTACCGTGTGCTTAACAAAATGCCTGATGACAGTACTGATTTCAATATCACATATGCCATAGGACCTGCATTGAAAGCGGAATACCCGGAGGTGGAAGAAGCCTGCCGTGTTTGCACCTGGTACGGATCTCATGTGAGATACCAAGACAATGTGTATGTAGAACGCAATATTTATCTTTCGGATCCTCGTTTTTTTCAAATATTTTCTTTCCCGTTCATCTCAGGAAATCCTGAGACAGCGCTTTCCGATCAGTATTCACTTGTCATCACTGAACAGACTGCACAAAAGTATTTTGGGGAAGAAGATCCTCTGGGAAAGGTTCTCAACTTGTCTCAATGGGATAATGATTTTACCGTCACTGGGGTTATTGAAGACATCCCCACCAATTCCCATCTGCGTTTTGACATGATGGGACGGATTGAATTTCTAGGGAAAGAACGGCTGGCTCGCTGGGAGGAATGGTCAGGCCCGAATTATGTTCTTCTTAAGCCGGGAGTCTCTCCTGATGATTTTGAGAAAAAAATCGCAGGGATATACAAAAAAAATGTTGGTCCGGAAACGACTTATGTTCCGGAACTTCAGCCGCTCACTCAGGTCCATTTGTATGATCCGGGGC
The DNA here is from genome assembly GCA_014727835.1 of Candidatus Aminicenantota bacterium. Lineage (GTDB taxonomy): Bacteria > Acidobacteriota > Aminicenantia > Aminicenantales > Aminicenantaceae > WJMT01. Next base: position 54,881 of record WJMT01000124.1, read on the forward strand.
GTCCGGGACGAGTGAGGAAAGTCACCATGTTTTCAGTGATTGCATTATTTATTCTTGTTATGGCTTGTATTAATTTCATGAACCTGGCTACAGCCCAGTCCTCCAGGCGTGCCTTGGAAGTGGGAATGCGAAAGGTGATCGGAGCACAGCGGCGTCAAATCATACGACAGTTTTTAGGAGAAGCGGTGCTCATTGCCTTTTGTGCGCTTATCCTGGCACTGATCGCTGTGGAAGGGACACTTCCCTATTTCAATCAATTCACAGCAAAATCTTTAGCTCTGTTATCAAAAGCTAACATTCCCATGGTGTTGACTCTTTTGCTTGTCACGCTGGGGACCGGAATTCTGGCTGGAATGTATCCGTCTTTGTTTCTTTCTTCCTTCCAGCCGGCTCAAACCCTAAGAAGCCAAAATTCTTTCAAAAACAAAGGGGGAGGCATTCGAAGAATTTTGATTGTGGTCCAATTCTCCATCTCCGTGGGACTGATTGTTTCAACCCTTTTGGTCTCTCAACAGCTCCGTTATATTCAAAAGAAAGATATCGGACTGGAAAGGGAACAGATCATTGGTCTGTATGTTTACCCGAGCTTTATACCCAGATTTGAGACCTTTAAAAACTCCCTGCTGAATCAACCGGAAATAAAAGATGTCACATCTGCGGCTCAACCTCCTTTTCGTGTGGGGGAGAATATCCAGATCAACTGGGAGGGGAATCAAACGGATCAGATGATTTCAGCGGATTACACCTGTGTGGACTATGATTTTTTTCAAACATTCAATATGCCTATTGTTCAGGGGCGTGCGTTTTCTAAAGAATACCCCACTGATGTGAGGACCGCATGTGTTATCAATGAGACAGCAGCCCGGCGTATGGGAATCACTGATCCCATTGACACCAATATCTATATGAATCACCCTGCGTGGCCAGAATCGTTCCGGACCGTACAGGTCATTGGAGTGGTCAAAGATTTCCATTCCCGTTCTTTGCACACAGCTATAAGACCGTTTGTCTTCAGGATGTACAGACCCTGGCATCAGTATGCTTTCATAAAAATGGATGGGTCCCAAATACAGAAAGCCTTAGCCCAGATCAAAAAGGCTTACAAAGTCTTTTCTCCAGGGATACCGTTTGATTACATGTTTCTGGATGAAGTGTTCAATCAGCAGTACACATCCGAGCACCAGCTGGGAGAGCTTTTCAATGCGTTCACTTTCCTTTCTATTGCCATTGCCTGCCTGGGCCTTTTTGGATTGGCCTCATATACTGTTGAGCAGAAGACTAAGGAAATCGGGATCCGTAAGGTTTTAGGAGCTTCCAGTCCAAGGATTGTGGCCATGACAACCTGGGAGTTTCTCAAGTGGATTCTGATAGCCAACGCTGTTGCCTGGCCGGTTGCCTATTTTGTGATGTCCAGGTGGCTTCAGGATTTTGCCTATAAAATCAGCATCAGCCCCTTGATTTTTGTGCTTGCTGCCGGCTTGTCCCTTACAGTTGCTGTGATGACCGTCAGTTATCATTCCATCAAGATCGCTCTTTCCAATCCGGCTGGTTTGCTGCGGTATGAATGAATTCTATTTTGATTACTGAAGCTTCAAGGAAAAAAAGCTAGAAGCTTTGGATCAGCTGCTGGAGCTTTTGACTTCTTTTTTGCTCCCTGAAAACAAGGGGATTTTTATCCTTATCATAAAGGCCGATATTCTGCTCATAAGTGTTCTTTGGAGGACCTACATAGATCACACCCAGAGCAAAAGGATGGGTTTCCAAAGATTTTTCAAATGCGGCTCTTCGATCGTAGGGATCATATGTGTCATCCAGATAAGCAGTGTTGTCCTTAAACCATTTGAAGGTGTTGACTTTATTAAAGCTGACACAGGGCTGGAAAATATCCACCAACGCATATCCTTTATGCTGAATGGCTTTTTTGATGATCTCTTTGGTCTCTTCCTCATCTCCTGCAAATGCCCGGGCTGCAAAAGAGGCGTTTTGTGAGACAGCTAAAGCCAGCGGATTGAAAGGCTCCAGCACAACTCCTTTGGTTTGGACTGGGGTTTTGAACCCAAACTGGCTGGTGGGCGAGGCCTGTCCTTTGGTCAAGCCGTAGACCATATTGTTGTGGATGATGTTGGTGATATCCGGATTGCGGCGGATGGCATGAAGGAAATGATTCCCTCCTTCCCCATACATATCTCCGTCTCCGCTTTCAGCAATGACCGTGAGCTGAGGATTGACAGCTTTGATGCCTGTGGCCGGAGGAAGCGCCCGTCCATGGAGGCCGTTGAAAAAATGAGTTTTGAAATAATGGGGGATTTTGGCTGCTTGGCCTATTCCAGAGACCACAACCAGGCCTTTGGGCTCAATACTCAGTTCAGCCAGTGCTTTTTTTAGGCTTTTGAGGATGTTGAAATTTCCGCATCCAGGACACCAAGCCATATCAATATCGTCCATATCATAGGCATTTGTTTTCATCTCAGTCCTCCTGTTCCAGAGCATGATTGATTTTCTCTGCCATTTCTTCCACTGAAAAAGCCAGACCATTGTATTTCAAAATTGTTTTGGAGATGTCAATTCCTGTTTCCAGCTTGATCAGTTTTTTGAACTGCGAAGTGGCATTGTGCTCCGCGATCACAATCTGATCTGCTTTTTCCAAATAAATTTTGGTCTCATCAGGAAGGGGATAGACCTGCTTGAAGTGAAGAAAAGCTGTTTTTTTAAGGCCAAGCACATCCAGGGCTTCATTGATCACATGTAAGGTGGATCCCCATCCTATGATCAGATTTCGATAATCCTCAGGGCCGACCAGCTCTGGAGGGATAGCTTGTTTTTTGATCTGGTCCATTTTTTTGAGTCTCTTTTCCGCCATCTGTGTTCTTAGATCCAGGTCTTCGGTGATGTGAGAAGATTCATCATGCTCATCACTATCCACTCCAACCAGGCCTTCTCCGTATCCCGGGATCCCACGAGGGGAGATGCCGTCTTTGGTGATAAGGCTCCGCTTATAATCATTTTCGGTTTTGATGATGTGTTTGTTGGCCTGAACGTTCTGGAAGTCAGGTGCTGGGATATTGTAATAAGAGTCCATGAAAAATTGATCCGTCAGTATGAATACCGGGATTTGAAATTTGTCGGCCAAATCAAAGGCTTTTTGAGTCAATGAAAAGGCATCTTCCAGGCTTCCCGGAGCCAGGATGATTCTGGGAAACTCTCCATGTCCTGCATGCAGGACCAATTCCAAATCTCCCTGTTCCGTGCGTGTGGGAAGGCCGGTGGCCGGCCCTGGTCTTTGGGCCACATGGATCACCACCGGAGTTTCGATCATTCCTGCAAGACTGATTCCTTCCCCCATCAAAGCAAGGCCTCCGCCTGATGTGGTGACCAGGCTTCGGGCCCCGGCATAGGAAGCTCCCAAAGCCATGTTGATAGCGCTGATTTCATCTTCAGCCTGCTCTGCTGCCACTTCAAACTTGTGAGCGTGCTGGGAGATAAAGACCAAAACACCTGTAGAAGGAGACATGGGATAGGAAGAGAGAAAATCACATCCTCCAGCAAGAGCTCCAAACCCTACGGCTTCAGCTCCATTGATCAAAACCTGATTTTTGATTTCAGTCCATGGAGTGAGGTCAAAGGAGATTCCCTTCTGATCGGAAAACTTTTCTCCCTTTGAATACCCTTGGCTTATAGACTGGATGTTTTTTTCCACAATCTGTTTGTCTTTTTGAGAGAAAAAGTCCTTCACATCTTTTTTCATTTTGTCCAGATCAAGCTTCAGAATACCGGAGATGATCCCTGCAGCAATGATGTTGATGAATATTTTTCCCCCAATATCCCGTGCCAGATCCTCAAGAGGGACATCAATGAATTGCTTGATCTGAGTGGGACAGTCTTTACAGATTTTCTCTTTATCACCGATAACGATGGTCTCTGAGGAAATCCTCTTTTCCAGATGGCCCAAAGCCTCTGAGTGAAGGGGAAGAAGAATGTCGATCCGGTCTTTCAAAGCTGCAGCTTTTTGGGAGGAAACCCTGATAGAGACAGAGTTGGTTCCTCCCCTGACTCTGGACATGTATTCTTTGGTTGAGAACACATGAAAACCTGAATGGCTGAAATTGTGGACCAGAAGTTTCTCCACTGTTTTGATTCCTTGACCTGCGGCACCGCAGATCACAATGGAGACATCTTTGCGTTTGTTTTGATTTGAACTCATAACGCTCCCTTTAAATTGAAGTCTCTATTTCATTATTCCATAATTCATTGACAAATTGCTAAGATTTTTGCAAAAGTATTGGAAGAGGCAGAAAAAATGAAGTTTGATTGATTAATTAAAATAATTATTATATAATAATTATTACATAAAAATGATTCTTTAAACACTAAATCAAGGGAGAATGTGAAATGAGTCAAACCAAAAAAAATATTGAGGCTGCTTTTGCAGGAGAGTCTCAAGCAAGAAACAAGTACACCTATTTTGCAGAAAAGGCCAGAGAAGAAGGTTATCATTACATTGCCAAGATCTTTGAAGAAACCGCACTCAATGAGATGGAGCATGCCAGAGATCATTTCAAGCTGATGGAGGGACTGGGAACCACTGAAAAGAATTTGAAACAAGCGATTGAAGGAGAGCATTACGAGACCGTGGATATGTATCCTGAATTTGCCAGACAAGCCAGAGAAGATGGAAACCAGGAAGCGGCTGTACTTTTCGAGCAGATAGGAAAAATCGAGGAGAATCACAGAAAACGGTATAAGAAACTACTTGAAATGGTTCAGAACGGGACTGTATTCAAAAGAGAAAAACCAATCAAATGGAAATGCAGTGTTTGTGGATACACCGTAGAAGGAAAAGAGCCTCCTCCAAAATGTCCTTCGTGCAAGAACCCTAAAGAGTATTATGAGCCGGTGAACATGGATTTTTAATTCTGATATCTGTTTTTGATCACACTTTCTTTTTTCCGGTTAATCCCATTATCAAAGCCAGGACAAAAAGTATACCGGCCATAACCGCTGCAATAGGAAGACTCTGCTGCACTGTTTTGGCCACACTCAGGTTTCCTATGAATTTTGGAACAAAGGTGGCTCCCAAAAGACCCACAGCAAATATAATGCCAAAAATGCTTCCGTAAAGGCTGGAATCAAACTTTGCAAAGGTCACTCCCACTATAGTGGGGAATATCGGGGCAAAAGCCAGTCCTGCGATGAAGATGGCTCCCATAGCCAGAGCCGGACTATTGGTGAAAATCATAAGCCCAATGGCTCCCAGTGAAATTAGAGCCATGACAGAGATGAGTTTGGTTCCTATAGCCGTTAGGTTCTTGACTGTGGATGAGAGGAATCGGCCCAGCATCATGGCCACTCCAAAACCGCTGAGGACCAAGCCCGCATGAAATGCAGCATTGGGGTCATTGTTTTTTCCAAAAAGCTGTTCCATCAGCTTCCGGATCCATGTGCCCATCGATATTTCAAGGGACATGTAGCAGAACAAAGCAAGTGCTGCCATCAAAACCGCTCCCTTTCCCAGGACTTTAAAGGCCATGGACAATTTGTATCCTGTGGCGACTTGAGGATAGGTTGTGGTGAGCGCAAAGATGAGAAACACCGCCACCAATATTCCCAGGATGGAAAGAGATGTGCTGTAGGTCAGGTTCACATTCTTTAAAAGAAACACAAACAAAAACGGAGTGATCACGTAACCCAATCCAAAAAAAGCATTTCCAAAATTACTGGCCCGGGCCGGGTCCTCACCTTTAAACAGCACCACAGGGATGAGTGTGTTTCCCACTGTGTTCAAGGACATGGCTCCAATACCCAGCAGTATACAGGCGACCAAAGCCAATCCAAAAGTTGAAGCAAAAGCCAGAAAAAACATGCTGGCACTGGTGACCGTGAAACCCACAAGTGCGATGGGTTTGTAACCCAGTTTGTCCACCAAAGGACCGATGATCAGCTGAACAAGACAGCTGGTCAAAAAAAGTCCCATGACAAGAGTGCCGAACTGAGCTTCATTGATTCCCAGTGATTCCATGAGTTCGACTGAAATGGCACCAAGAAGGATAAAGCAGATAGCTAGAGTGAACACGGCCATTAAGGCCACAACAGCTGTCATTTTTTTCATAGAATTTCCCTCCATATAATCCTTTTTATTGTGAATATCACAAAAAAAATTGTGAGTCAAAGTGAAATTATCTGGTAAAATCAGATAATGTGACCAAAAGGCAGGAGAAACGAGGATGAAACACAAACAGGAATGGCCCAAGCAGAAAATGCAGAAATACAGAAATCAACTCCGGAGACATCTTGAGAATGAACTGCTGCCCTTTTGGATTGACCGGTGCAGAGATGATGATTGCGGTGGATTTATCACTCATTTTGAGGAGAAAGGAAAAGATACCGGGGAAGATGAAAAGTCTTTGGTCGCACAGGCCCGCACCATCTACACCATGTCCTCAGCTCACAGGTCTGGTTACGGAGACGGGATTTGTGAGGACTTTGCCAGACATGGAGTTGATTTTTTGATTGAAAAGATGTGGGACGCAGAACAAGGGGGTTTTTATTGGACTGTGGACCGAAGAGGACAGGTCCGGATCAGTAAAAAAATTCTCTATGGATTGAGCTTTTCGATTTATGCCCTCAGTGAATACACCTTGGCAACCAATGATAAACGGGGCATCCATTATGCAGAAAAAACATTTAACCTCATTCAAAAGCATGCTGTTGATACCATGTACGGAGGATACTTTGAGATGTTTGAGAGAAATTGGGAACTGTGTGAAGGAGGTGCCGGAGGAGGAGACAGAAAAACCCTGGACGTTCACATGCACCTGATGGAGGCATTGACCACATTATATGAATGCACCCGAAAACAAGTTCATTTGCGGAAACTCAAGGAAGTGATCGAAATTCTCACTCACCGCATGCTTCATCATCAATACAGGACAGGAGTTCCTCAGTTTTGGAGGGACTGGAGCATAGCCCCGCAGATCAAATTCGACATCATCTGGGGATGGGACCGATTCAGCCAGAAAGGAACCAAAGTGCATTCACACGATAACACCAGTTTTGGACACAATGTAGAATTGGCCTGGCTCCTGCTGCATGCCCTGGATATCATGGGAAAAGACCGGACACCTTATTTGGATATCATTAAAAAACTGCTGGATCACGCTGCCGCATACGGCATTGATAGCAAATGGGGAGGCGTTTTTGTGGAAGGGAGTCATTCCGGAGATGTGTATGACAGGGAAAAAGAGTTTTGGCAGCAGGCTGAAGTCATGATCGGAATGCTGGACGGATGTATCCATTTCCAGCAAAAGGGTTACTGGGATGCTTATGAAAATGTACATTATTTTGTTTTCAAGCACATGATAAACCGGCAAGCAGGAGAGTGGTATCCGTTATTGAATCAAAAAGGCAAGCCCATCTGGACTCATATGAGCCATTCCTGGAAAGTGAATTATCACACAGTCCGGTGCATGATTCAGTGCATCCAGCGTTTGAACAAACTAATGGAACTTTTTCCACAAAAAATCGTATAATATATTGGACACGAATCAAGAAATTCTAAAAAGGAGAGGCAGATGAAAAGGACGTTATCTTCTCTTGTTATGGCCGCATTTATTCTTACTTTATTTCCTATGGCAGCTCTTTGTCAGGGAACAGACATCACAGGAACCTGGGTTGGAAAGACCTATGTTCCGGATCAAGGGGAAGATGGACTGACTCTTGAGATCGAAAAAGAAGAGGGTGAATACACAGTGTTCATCTCAGATGATTTCGGCATGGTCCCGGGTGTGGAAGCTGATGATGCGAGTTATGAGGACGGGACCCTGAGCTTCAATTTTTCAATTTTTGATGGTTACGAGGATATGACCGTTTGGATCACATTGGAAGTGGAAGGCGATCAAATGACCGGATATTGGGAAACTGCAGATGGAAGCCGGGATTCCATAGAAATGAAGAGGAAATAAGTTTCATAGATCTTTTCTAAGAAGAATGGTCGTGGATGATTTTCCATCCAGATGCAAAGCGCTTAAAGATAATAGTGAACACCCCTTTATGGGTGACATCTTCTTGTTTTACTTTCCAATGCCCTAAAGCATAAGCTGAATCCTCACTCAAAACTTTGATTCGGATATCAGAAAACGTGAGGGTTCCCATTTTTTCACCAGCATAGTTGGTCTGGTAACGTTTGAGAAGTGTTTCCCATCCATAAAGCCTCTGATCTCCTGATTGAAAAGTCAGGTCTTGGGACTGCCAGTAATCCGCCATAAATCCCTCAATGTTGTGATTGTTCCATGCTTTCTGCTGTTGTTTTATAATGGAGAAGAGGGTGTCCTGGATGGATTCATGGTCTATTTGTGATCGGGAACAGGACACATATATCAGGGAGACCATAAACAATACAGTGATAATTTTTTTCATGTTTGCGTTTCAAACTCCTTTTTGTGTTTTTTGCAGATGATTTGAGCAACATTCCGCCCGGACATCAGGGCAGTGGGAACTCCACCTCCTGGTTCCACCCACTGACCAATCAAATAGAAATTCTCTAATCCGGGCAGAGTTTTTTTCATGTTTTTCATCCCTGTCTCAGGAGTGAGCAGCCATCCTTCAAAACTGCCTTTCCAATTGTTGGTGTATCTGATGACTGTGGCCGGAGTGGAAACATCTGTAACATCCAAATGAGAGCGGATGCCGCCAAATTTTTGGTCCAGGCTATGAATGACCTGATCAGCGATTTCTTTCTTCTTTGCTTTATACGCGGAGATGTCTTTATCCCTCAGTTCCTGCCAAAAAGTGTGATTATCTGTGGTGAGCAGAACTATGAGCAGGGTCTTCCCTTTGGGAGACAGAATGGGATCAAAATTAAACACCCGCACTCCTATATGGTCATGTCGGGTTCCGTCTCCCAGTTCCAACGGCCGAGTTAAAGGAAAATAAAGATGGTGAGGAGCGTCTTCAAAGGTCCTTGCCACACCTAATGAGATTTGCAGATAGGAGGGAAAGGTTAAAAGATTCTGGTAATCTTTTTCAATTTTTTGGTCTGTATATTTTCCTTTCAGCATATTGAATATTGTGGTGTGTCCATCAGCTGCTGAAATCACGATATCCGCAGGATGGATTTCTTTATTCTGCAGCTCGATTCCGCAGGCCCGGTCATTTTCCGTTATGATTTTTTCAACTTTGGAGCCGTAATGAATTTTTCCTCCTGAATCCAGGTATTTTTTTTCAATAAGCCGCGCGAAATTCAATGAGCCGCCGATGGGATATCCAGCGCTTTTTTGATGCATCCAGGCCAGTGTGAAGATCAGAAAGAGCACGGACATCTCTGGGATGAACATATAACGGAGTGTGTTTTTGAGGAGAGGATTCTTGAATTTTTTCATATAATCTCCTGTGGATATGGAGATCCATTTTTTAAACGGACGCCAGTACGGGAGCATTTGAAAGACCATTTTTATTCCATCCCATGGGGAATACAGTTCCGGGGCTTTTTTAGCAGGCATCTCAAAACCCACAAATTTCCTGACTGCCTTGGTGAATTCCATTATCAGGGCTTTATCTTCAGGTGCTTTGTCCAGCCATTCCTGTTCCAGCTCATCAATATCCGTGGGAACTCTCATGACCTGACCATCTCTATCCTCCACTCTCAGATATTCTTTGAAATCCACAAAATCCAGCTTTTTCATATCGATCAGCTCATTCCAGAGATGATACAGTTTGTTGGAAGGACTGGATCCCACCAGCCAATGGATGCATCCGTCTATGGTGTAGCCTTTCCGTTCCCAGGACGTGCACAGGCCTCCGGGTACAGAATTCATCTCAAATATTTCTGTGTCATATCCGTTCATTTGGAGGTAGCAGCCGGCACACAGCCCACTGATTCCGGCTCCGATGATTTTGATATTTTTCGCCACGGAAAAACTCCTCTCAAAGTTTTTTGCTATTATACACCAATATTATTTTTTTTTGTGAAATACAGATAAAGATACGGTTTAGATTTCATTAAAAAAGAAGCTGTCTGTTAGGAGTGATTTTATCCCATCCAGAATCCTTTTCTATGGGAAATGCCCAGTACTTTCTTGCAGTCCAGGCAGAAGTAGATATAGCGTTTTCCCAACAGACTTTGAGCCCGTCTGAATCCCAAAGTTTTGATCAAGGAACTGCAGTGAGGGCAGATTGGGGTGATGTCATTTTTTTCTATGCTGTCTATCATATGAACCTCCAAGGAATATACGCCCTTTCTGTTCAGATTATTCAATTTTTGGTTAGAAAAGCCAGCTTTATTTTGAAAGGAATCTCACAAGATTAGGAAAGTTTATAAATCAATTCTGAGGCCCAGCGCCCAGGAACTGTCTGAGAAAAAGGAAAACTCAGAAGTCAAAGCCAATGTGTGACTGAAGTCGTAGTCAAATCCCAAAAACATGCTGAAAAAACCCCGGCTTTTGATGTCCATTTCCTCATCTAAAGGAAGAACGGCTTTTCCCAGCAGCTTATTGGTTTTAAATCCAATGTAGCCGGCAAAACGAAACAACCTTACTCCAAAATCAACCGCACCTTGGAGTTTCGTCAGGCTGAAATCTGATGGGTCAGAGTTGTTGAGAGGCTGAAGACGAGCGATTTGAAGGTCAAATCCGGTGCTCCCTTTGATGTTGATGTGCTTCCCGTTTTCTTCTTCAATATCCACTGTGCCGGTCAAAGTGTATTTGACTCCTCCCCCATAGTAAATGTTGTTTTCAGTAGAGAAAAAGGAGTTGGGAAAATCAGATGTTCCCACAAATGCGTATAAGTTCACATATTGTGAAGGGCTGTATTTGAAAGTGGCTTTCAGAATATCTCTTTCAACTTTTTCTTTCAGTCCATCAAACTTAAAGGTTCTGGAAAGATCCTGATAAGAAAAGGCCAGAGAGGCCCTTCCTGCAGGCGGCACAGTGACTCCGCTGTCAATGTCCTGAGAGAAAATAACACAGGGAATCATCAGAATGAGGATGATAGGTCCAAAAGCTTTCATTGTTTTTTCCTTTGAAATTATAATGGATTTTCAATGGCTGTTAATGTAAACGGAAATAAACTTCATAAGGTTCACTCACAAAGCAACCTTTTTTTTATTTATTGCGTATACATAAATGATATGTTTATAGAAATTAGAAAGAAATAACAAAGGAACAGTAACATGAGAAATCTCACCAGAAAAGAAGAACTGATTATGCTTTCCATCCTTCATCTCAAAAACAAGGCCTATTTGGTGGCCATTGCTGACCATCTTTCAAAAGTAACAAAAAAGAAAGTCTCTCTCACCTCCGTTCATTTGCCTTTGAGCCGTCTTGAAAAAAAAGGATTGATTGATTCAGAATATGGTGAATCCACTGCTGTTAGAGGAGGAAGAAGAAAGAAAGTATATCAAATAACAAGACCTGGTTTTGAATTTTTGGATGAGACTAAGAGGATTTCAGACCTTTTGTGGAAAGATTATATAAATTTGATCGCCAAGTGATACGTTTATGGACAAACCAAAACACAATTTAAAGGTTTTGGAATTTCTACTGAGAAATCTGGTCTCTGTGGATGACAGGGAAAATCTGGCCGGAGATTTTGAAGAGATGTATGACCGGATCTATCATCAGAAGGGAAAGGCCAGAGCTGTTTTCTGGTACTTTTTCCAAGTCATCATCCTGTTTCCTGTTTGTATGAAAAATGATTTGTATTGGAGCCTAACCATGATAAAAAACTATCTCAAAACCGCTTTTCGGAATATCAAAAAGTTCAAGTCTTATTCCTTTATCAATATTTTTGGAATGGCCATGGGAATGGCCTGCTGCATTCTGATTGTACTCTTTGTTCAGGATGAATTGAGCTTTGACCGTTATCATGACAAAGCAGACCGGATTGTGCGTTTAGTGGATGGTTTTGATGTCAAAGGAGGCTTGAGCCGTTATTATGCCCTCTCATCAGCTCCTTTTGCTCCGAGGCTGAAAAAGGAATTTCCTGAAGTGGAAGAGACGGTAAGGATTTTCCCGGGCCGGGGGAGAATGGTTGAGTATGAAGAAAAGAAGTTTTATGAGGACTATCTGTTCTTTGCCGATGCCTCTCTGTTCAAGGTGTTCACCTTTCCCTTAATCAAAGGAGACCCGGAAACCGCTCTCATCTCTCCCCACACCATCGTGGTTTCGGAGAAAATCGCTCGGAAGTACTTTGGCAGCAAAGATCCTTTGAACAAAATTCTCACTATCAACAACCAGGATTATCTAGTCACAGGAGTGATGAAGGAGGTCCCGGAAAATTCACATTTTTTTGCCAATCTCTTTGCTTCTCTAAAAACGCTAGAGCAGATTCCATCAATAAAAAAACGGTATTTCCAGAGCTGGGCCCGTCATGAATTCTACACCTATCTTCTGCTTCAGGAGAGCACTTCTGTAGAAAAGCTGGAAGCCAAACTGCCCGGGTTCATTGAAAGACATGCTGCAGCTCAAATCAAATCCATTTTAGGCGGAAAGCTGTATTCGCGGCTGCAGCCTTTGACCAGTATCCATCTTCATTCCCATCTCCAGGCGGAATTAGAGCCCAACGGGGATATCAAATACGTGACTATTTTCTCTGTCATTGCTTTGTTTGTTTTGCTGATCGCGTGTGTGAATTTCATCAATCTGGCTACAGCCCGCTCTTTTAACCGCTCCAAGGAAGTGGGTTTGAGAAAAGTGGTGGGCGCCACCCGTTATCAGATTGTCAAACAGTTTTTGAGCGAGTCTCTTTTGTTTACAGTGATGGCTTTAGGGCTTTCACTGGTCCTAGTCATAGCTGCGTTTCCTTTTTTCAATTCCTTAACTGGAAAAGAAATTGGGCTGAATCTCTTCAATCGTTTTTTTCTTATGGGAAGTCTTTTTCTGATATTGGTTTTTGTGGGCGTGTTATCAGCAAGCTATCCAGCGTTTTTCATTTCCCGGTACCAGCCAGCCCAGGTTTTGAGACAGCACAAAAAAACAGGATCTCAAAGCTCTTTTCTCAGAAAAAGTCTTGTTGTGTTTCAATTCAGCATCTCCATTGTGTTGATTATCTCTACAGTAGTGGTTTTGAATCAACTTGATTTTTTAAGAAACCGGAAATTGGGTTTTGACAAGGAGCATGTGGTGGTCATTCCCATCAGGTCTCATAATATCAGGTCAAACGCAGAGGCCATCAAATCAGAGCTGATGCAGAACCCCAATGTGCTGTCTTCTACGGTAACTATTGGAGTTCCGGGAGGAGTCGTGGCCGGGGATGCCATTCAGCTGGTTACAGAAGATGGAAAAAAGACCTTATCCTTGGATATGATTTACACAGACCATGACTATATAAAGACCATGGGAATGGAAATCATCGAGGGAAGGGATTTTTCAAAACAAATGTCCACAGATGCCACACAGGCATTCATCATCAATGAGGCTGCAGTCCGGAAATTGGAGCTGGAAGAGCCGCTGGAAACCCGGTTTGAATGGGGTGATAAACGGGGGAAAGTGATTGGTGTGGTCAAAGACTTCCAGTTTCAATCCCTTAGAAATGAAATCAATCCTTTGGTTATCCATGTCTGGCTCCAGAACACCTTTGTCTTTGCTGTAAGGGTTCGGCCGGATAATATACCCCAGACTTTGGAATTCCTCAAAACCAAATGGAAAGAATTGGATCCCGCACATCCTTTTGATTATTCTTTTATGGATGAGACATTTGATCAGATCTATAAAGGGGAAGAAAAGCTTGGTCAAGTATTCAGCTCATTTTCCTTCTTGGCCATCTTCATCGCCTGTCTGGGTCTGTTCGGTCTGAGTATTTTCATGGTTGAGACACGGACCAAAGAAATCGGTATTCGCAAGATTCTGGGGGCTTCAGCAGGAAATATCATGCTGCTTTTATCCAAAAAATTCACCCTTCTAGTCCTGACTGCTAATCTCATTGCCTGGCCCGCTGCATATGTTGTGATGCGAAAATGGCTTCAGAGCTTTGCCTACCGGATCCCTATGGAGCCCTGGATCTTTGTTTTATCTGGGTTCATTGCATTGATTGTGGCGCTTTGGACTATCAGTTTTCAGGCAGTAAAAGCGGCATTCACAGATCCGGTCAAGACATTGAGATATGAATGAGCTGTCCGAGTCTCAATATAGATTTGCAATGGTGAAATCAATGATGTGTTTCATCATTTGAACAGTTTGGACCGGATATTTGCCCACTGCTGTTTCCCCGGAAAGCATAACATAATCCGAACCGTCCAAGACTGCATTGGCCACATCAGAGACTTCGGCTCTGGTGGGTCTGGGATTCTGTGTCATGGATTCGAGCATCTGGGTGGCTGTGATGTCGATTTTTTGATGCTGGTTGCAGAGACGGATGATGCGCTTCTGCATCACCGGGACCTCGTAAATAGGGATAGAAACCCCCAGGTCTCCTCTGGCAATCATCACTCCATCAGATTGATTCAAGATATCTTCCACATTGTTAAGGCCCTCTCTGTTTTCAATTTTGGCGATCAGCGGGCATTCATAATCATGTTGTCCCATAAATTCTCTAAGACGGGCCATATTCTGAGGACCGCACACAAAGGAAAGAGCCACGTAATCGACTTGATGTTGGATGCCGAATAGGATGTCTTTCTTATCTTTTTCAGTGAGGATGTCATGATCGATAGAGAGTTCCGGGATGTTGATGCCTTTGTGGTGGGTGAGTTTTCCCGGAATAATCACTCGGGCTTTGACGCTTTCAGGTGAACTGGACAACACTCTGAGGAGGATGTTTCCGTCATCCATATAGATCTCAAAATCTTTTTTGATCTGTGATAGATCCCCCTGAAAATCAAAAGGGATGAACGCAGTACTCTTTTCCTGGATTTGGGTGGAATTTGGATTGAGAATCACGATCTGGTCCTTGTTTAATTGTATGGGCTGGCCGCCGGGAAGTCGGCCCACCCGTATGCGGTATCCTTCCAGATCCTGAAGAAGTTTGATGCGAAACCCATATGCGCTGTTCAGCTGTTGGATGGTATTGATCACCTCTGCATGTCGGGAATGGGATCCATGAGAAAAATTGAGCCGCGCCATACTCATGCCTTGGTCTGCCATTTGTCTCAGAGTGTCTTTGTCACAGCTGTTGGGACCGATAGTACAAATGATTTTGGTCATAAGATGATCATGTCTATTATAACAAAAAAAATGAGAGGATTTGAATTTTCTGATTGATTGTCCAATGTGATTATTTTATCATTAGGAGCACCAATGGTTTGAATGAGATGACCTGAATGAAGAACACTCTAAAGAACAAATCTCTCTCCCAAAAATACATTTTTGGAGTTAAAGCCATTGCTGATTATCTGAACGTCAGCGAGAGGAGTGTCTATATTTGGGAACAGGAATTGGATTTTCCTCTTCATAGAGTGGCTGATTCCAATAAGAGGACCGTGTATGCTTCTGTGGATGAGATAGAAAAGTGGCTGAAAAACAAACCGGTTTCCGGTGCAGAAAAAGCAAAAACCAAAAAAAGAATCCTTTGGGGTTCAGGTTTTTTGGCTGCTATCATTGTTTTGATTCTGATTTGGATTTTCTTATTGCCAAAGAGCCCTAAGATCGATTTTTACACCTCTTCTTCCCCAAATCCCCGATCTGCAGTGATCGAAGATAAATATATATACATCAAAGACGGAACCGGAGAGGTGATATGGGCTTATATTGAAAATGACAAGCCCCTGGATAATGAATTGATGAGTGCGGAATCTAACTTGGATTTCTGTGATATTGACGGTGACCAGGCCAATGAAGTGATCGCCAAGGAGTATGATGTTGAGACCAATCGTTTTTATCTGACTTTGTTTGACAACAACGGCACCCGCATATGGCGGGAGTCTATCAGTAATGACCAAAGTTTCAGAGGCCTTTTGCTCAGATCCAACTTTTTTCCGGTGCACAGCAGATTCGCTCAAAGTCATAACAAGACCTTTATTATCACAGGATGGCGCCACAGAACCCGTTTTCTGGTGATTATAACTCGATATGATATCAATGGGAATTTATTGAATGAATATATTCACACAGGTCATATTTCCTTTATCAATTGTATTGATTTGAATCAGGACGGAACAGATGAGATTCTTTTTGGAGCCACCAACAATATTCTCAACGGAGAAGCGGTTTTAGCTGTTTTGCCTCTCAAGGAATTCAAAGGTGTCTGCCCTCCCAACCGCATTGAACCTGAATTCCAGCACCTCAAATATCTTCTGCAGAAATACATTGCGGATGAAGCGGAGCCGGGAAATCAGACTGCTTATATAAGGTTTAAAAAAATCAATCAATTTGATGAATTCACCAAAACTTATATCTTTACTGTATTTGATCACTCGGATCAAAACTTGTTTCATATTTATGTTTTTCCATGGCACCATGACTATGAAAACACTTATATTGGATTTGAATATGTTTTCAGCAATACTCTGCAATTGATGGATATTTTTCCCAACAGCGGCCTGAGAAGAGTTTATCCCCGGCTCTGCAGACAGAGCGGGAACAATACCTCGCTTCATGAGCTGACCAATATCTACGCTGAAAATATTTACGGGTGGGACCAGGATGAATGGGTCTCTCTGGATGAATTAGAGTTAAATTTTAGATGATCCCAAAAATTTGAGATCATTGATAAAAGGATCATAGGAGGAGTGATGTCGAAAGATAAAGTCCTTGAGGTTTTAAAAGGAGCTATTCTGTTGGAGCACAAAGGAAAAGCTCTCTATAAATCTGTGATAGAGACATCTCAAGTTCAGGGAGTCAAAGATCTGTTCAGCATGCTGGTCAATGAAGAGGAAAAACACATCCAGATGCTGAACAAGCAGTTTTCCCGCATTTCTAAAGGAGAAGGATTTGACATCAGCGGAATCAAAGACTCTCATGCTGAAACTTCAGAAGCGGTTTTAACTGATTCCATCAAAGAAAACGTAACCGGTGCCGGTTATGAAGCAGCTGTGATTTCCGCTGCTCTGGAGTTTGAAAAGAATGCAGTGAAGTATTATTCGGACCATGCAGATAAGGCTCAATCCGAAGATGAGAAAAAGCTGTTCCAATGGCTCAGAGATTGGGAAAAAGGTCATATGATGATGCTGGCCCGGATCGATGATGACCTGAAAGAAAAGATCTGGTTTGATCATCAGTTTTGGCCCCTGGACTGAATCCCATTGATTTCAAGACCGTTTCAGCCAACCCCGAATTTCCCCAGTTCATAGAGCTCCGTTTCCCTAAAAAATTCTTGGATTTTAAGAATGATGAGCCAAAAAACTTGAATTTAAGGAAAAAACACTTTATCCTGTGCAGAACTATTCCATTTTTTTAGAGGTTTTCAATGAAACAATCATTGACTTCAGAAGGTGTCACTTGGAAGCGTATTCTCAGCTTTATTTCAGGTGCGGGCATGGCCGCAGCTTCTGCACTCACCGTGCAGCATTTTTTTCTGGCCAATTATCCTGAGTCCATATTTGAAGGCTCTTTTTGTGACATCAATGCTTTTTTCAACTGTGACAGCTCCGCTTTTTCGTCTTTGTCTCAACTGATGGGCGTTCCCATTGGAGTTTTTGGTTTTATAGTGGGTGCTCTGGTGATGATGGGGGCATTGTTTCCGTCCAAAAAATTCGAACTCACCAATTCATTTATCTCATTGGCAAATATGGTTGGAGTGGTGTTTTTGTTTCTCTATTCAATTCTGGTCAATCAGACTCTGTGCCTGTTGTGTCTGGGCTATTATGTGTTTTCCTTGTTGAGCTTTTGTCTTTTTGTTGCCTTTTCTTTCAAGAAGGATAACGGTTTTCTCTCCCGATTTTTCAATCCTTCCTTTAAGATGCTGGTGACGTTTGCGGTGATCTCATTTATGGTCTCTTTTGGAATGTTTGAGTATCATGAGGTCAGGAAAGAAGCGCAGGAAGCCGCTGCCATAAAAGTGGTCACTCAATTTTATGAACTCCCTGTGAAGGGAAATCCCAGCTTTATCTCCCCTTACTGGACTGTCCGCTCCACAGAGGAATTTGAAGAAGCTCCCATCCATATTGTGGAGTACGGGGATTATCTCTGTTCAGATTGTCTGTATCTGGAACAGCAGTTCAGTCAATTGAAGGAAGAATTTTCAGGAAAGATCAACGTGGCTTTCCAGTTTTTCCCTTTGGAAGGGAAATGCAACAGTGTGGTGGATAAAGATATTCATCCTGGCTCCTGTGAACTGACCTACTATGCAGCCGCAGATCCATCTCAGTTTACAGCCATCCATGATGAGATCTTTGCTAACTTCAATCTAGCCCGCACAAGTCCTGAGTGGAGGGAAGAACTGGCACTGAGATACGGTGTGTATGAATTGGCACAGGACCCTTCTGTGCGGGAGATGGTGGACATCATTGTAAATACGGGAAGAGAGTATGAGAAAACATCTGATCGGTATGATTATGGAATCCGCTCCACTCCCACCATGATCATCAACGGACGCATGGTCATAGGCACTTTGACCCTTGAGCAGATGAGGGCCATCTTCCAGGCTCTGGTGGATGAACAGGAAAAAGGAAAAAATTTCATGGAGCACTGGGTGCCTATAAAACTCCCCGGGAAATAAATTTCACTTTTCTATGATCTTGTATTCATAAAACTTAGTTCCGCGTTCTTTATCCAAAAGAAAAACCCGGTCTTTATGGATGTGGATCTCATTGACAAAACATTCCAGGGGAATCCTTTGGATCAGAATTCCTTGAGGATTGAAGATTTCAAGAACATAAGCATTGGTTTGTGTCTGTTCAGTGTTTCCCATGAGTTTTACGGACATAGAGCGCTGTCCGTTTGAGATCTGCATGCCCATTTGTTTTCTCACCTGTTCGTCTTTTTTCAGCTGCCTGTCCAGGGTGATCACCCAGACTCGTCCCTCACTGTCAACCGAGATTCCTTCACTGCATTTGTTCATTTTGGGCATCATCACTGTCATGCTTCCTCCTCTGGATTCCATCTTTCCCTTATTTTTTGGAGGATCCATACTGTAGTTTAAAGGCCGGTCAGCTCTCCATAACAGCTTGCCTTCCGGAGAATATTTTTCGATTTTGTTTTGGTGCAAAAAGGTCAGATAAACATTATCCTTTCCATCCACAGCACATTCAAACTGGTTTCCGAGGTGGTTCAAAAGTCTGTGTTTGAAGTCAGTGGGTTCACCGGCTTCTCGGACCAGATTCCCTTTCCGGTCAAAGACTTGCAACAGTGTGGGGAGTTCATTTTCATCTGATTGGGAAATCATCATGAGACTACCTGTTTGATTCATAAGGATATTTCCTGACTTGAGCACTTTAATGGACCCCACCTGTTCTTTGGGAAATTTAATGGTCTTGTGTTCAGAACCGTCCGGATTCAATATTTGGATTCTGTTGTTGCGGGGATCCGAGATATAAAGGAAGTTGTCTTCATCTAGAGCCAGTGATGAGGGGAAATAGAATTCTCCCGGCCCCTGACCCTGCCTTCCTATGGTGGTGATGTATTCATATTCAGGGTTGAATTTCTGGATCCTGTGGTTTCCTGAATCAAGGACGAAGATGTTGCCTTTATCATCAAAAACAATATCTTCGGGAAGATAGAAAGCTAGATTTTCATCCGGAGTGTTGATATCGCCTAAGGTATGGACCAGTTCAAGGGACAAATTCAAGGAGCTGTTTTTCAGACTTTTATCAGTGTTGTGAATGATTTGAATTCCGTCTTTAGTCTCTGTTTCCTGTGAGAAGGAGACAGAAAAGACCAGTATAGAAAAGATAAGGGAAAGAAGCACACAGGGATAGATTTTTTTCATGATCAGACTCCTTTAAAGGGTGATTTGTATTTTTGTTTCACAATTTGAACTCGAAACACTGTTGCAAAGTTGCAGTGAACCGGATGATATAAAGATTATTCTTTCAGGGGATGTCTTCAAGTGAATCTGCAGCCGGCACTGTGAAATAGAAGTAATCATAAACATAGCGGCTGATTTCTGCGATTTTGTCTTCAACTTCTGCGGTTTTCATTGGCTGGGTATCTTTGAAAAAAACGGTCAGAGCCACATGTCCCAATCCCTCCGGCAGATAGATGATACCGGTGTTGTTCACCGTACCGCCGATGGTTCCGGTTTTATGGGCCAGGGGGATCCCCGGCGGGAGTCCAGCCTTGATGCGCCGCACCCCGGTCTCACAGCCGAGCATGATGTTGAGGATGTATTGACAGCTTTCCGGATCCAGAATCTCATGATTCCAGATTTTTTCCAGAAGTGTGTTCATGGCTTCCGGTGTGCTCTGGTCCTTCATAACCGACGTGAACGTTTCACGTGTCTCTTTTCCCAAATCCGGATTCTCCTGCCGCTTTACCCTGTAAGATGTGATGACTTCTTCCAGACTCATCCCTTTGTGTGCTTCAAAATCAAGACCAATGGCATCCATGATCAGATGCTGACAGGAACGGTTGACTGTGATTGCATCAATGCCGTATGTCTCCAGTCTCGCGTTGACGTTTTCAGCTTTCACCATGTTGAACAGGATATCAGTCGCCGAATTGTCACTGTGCTGCATCATGAGTTTGATCAGGTTCCGGACAGAGAGAGTGATCCCTGGTGTATCCAGACCGGAGAGGATCCCGCTTCCTAGGTGCTGATCCGGAGATTGAAGCCTGATTTCTTCATCAAGGGACAGTGTTCCTTCCAAAGACTGAGCCATCAGCTCGACCAGGACAGGAAGCTTGAACACACTGGCCATGGGAAAATATTCATCCCCGTTGATCGAGATGTGATCTCCGGTTTCCATGTGTTTGGCAGCCACTCCCGCGGTCCCTTCCATCCCACTGACCAACTGCTCTATCTGAACAATGAGCCGTTGGTTTGGCGCGGGTGTTGATGAATCCTGCGAGGTTAAACTCACGGATGTGCCGACTGTAAGCAGTAAGACACCTATAACAGATGTCAAAGTTGATTTGTTCATTTTATTCTCCTTTTTCTCGGCCAGTCTGTCTTTACTTTAGATAAATACCGTGACATCGACATTATTGATGATATCAATAGACAGATGATATCCTTGCCGTTCTAATAAATGTTTACCCTTGGAATATTTGCATCATTTATAATACCTTTGAAAAACAATTTGAGTCAATCAGATATCTTTTTCTCAATGCTATACTGAACTGAATATCTTTACAACCTGATTTGACATCTTTTTTGTCCTGGGTTAAAAATACCTGTTCGGTAATGAAACTTTCTTCCGTTGACCTGTCCCTGATCCTGGGATATTTGGTCTTTATTGCAGTCCTGGGATTCTGGATCAAGAAAAGAGCCACCAAAGGATTGGCAGCCTATTATCTGGCCGGACGGAATGTTCCCTGGTGGATGCTGGGTCTGGCCGGATGTTCCAGCTACATTGACATCGGCGGCACCATGGCCATGGTGGGAGCCCTGTATTATCTGGGTCTTAAAGCGGTTTGGGTGACCCACATCTACTGGGGATGGTTTATGATCTGCTTTTACATGGCTTTTCAGGCCAAATGGATCCGACGCTCAGGGGTGATGACCTTTGCGGAATGGAACCGGACCCGGTACGGAGACAACAGAGATGCGGAAAACGCCCGGATCGCCTCAGCTCTGTTTCTGCTTCTTCTTATGATGTTCAACCTGACTTATATTGCCGTAGGCATCGGAAAATTCGCTGAAGAGTTTCTTCCTTTATCCCGTGAGCTGGCCACGCTGATTGTGTTTGCCGCTGTGGGGGTCTATGTGACTCTGGCGGGTTTTTTCGGAGTGATATTGACAGACATGCTTCAGACTCTGCTCATCGGAGTGGGAGCGGTCATTCTGTCTGTGATGGTGTTCACCAATAATCAGTTGACTCAGCTTTTTTCCGAAAAAAGCGCGGGGTGGCATTCCTTGAAAATCCCCTGGAAGCTGTGGTCCGGATACCTGCAGTCCTCGCCTGAAAGCTATCATCATTTTTATTTATTCGGTCCTGTGATGGTGGCTGGATTTTCATGGATGGTGTTTCGCCTTTTGGCCGGTCCCAATGTGTGGGACTTTCAGTTTTTTTTAAGCGCCCGAAGCTCCAGGGATGCGGCTTTAGCCGGGGGCATGTGGACTGTAGGCTACACAGCCCGGTGGATCATGGGATGTGCGTTTTTGGTGCTGGGAGTTTTTTTCCTGGGAACTCAGGCTGGATTTGATGCTGAAAAAATCATGCCTCTGGTGATCCTCAAACTCCCCATAGGCGTGAGGGGGCTTTTTATTGCAGTCCTGCTGGCGGCCCTGATGTCCACTCTGGATGCCATGATCAATGTGACCAGCTCTGTGATTGTGAATGACTTTCTCAAAAGATATTTCATAAAAAACCTATCCCAGAAACAGCTGGTGAGACTCGGACAGCTGGCATCGGTTGTGATGCTGATGATCGGTTTTGTGGCCAGCATGTCGTTCGAGGATATCATCTCTGCGTGGGAGACCATGATTTTTGTGGTCTTGACCATGATATTGGTGCCAGCCACTATGAGATGGCACTGGTGGCGGTTCAGCGCTAAGGCGTTCTACAAAAGCATGACGGCTTGTGCGGGACTGATCGCTCTTCAGAAACTGTTTTTCAGTCATTGGTCTGATCCCAAATCCCTGGGCATTGACATTGCCGCGTGTTTTGCTGTGACCGTGATATTCGGGTGGCTTGAAAAACCGACTCGAATGCCGGTGCTGGTTGATTTTTATTCCCGGGTGAGGCCGTTTGGTTTCTGGAAGCCTGTGAGAAAAGAAGCTGAGAAAAGAGGGAAGGTCCCCAAAAAGGACCGGATTCCGTTTTATGATGCTTTGAACGGGCTTTTGACCGCTGTGTTTCAGTTTTCTTTGGCCTTGGTTCCTTTTTATGCGTTGCTAAGAAAATGGAAAGGTGCTTTGGGTTGGGGAGCGGCAGCTCTAGTTTTAGCTTTTATATTGTATTTTACCTGGTATAAAAAGCTGCCATCCAGGGATGAGGAATGAAGTTAAAACATAAATTTTGGAATAGATTATGCTCCGTTCATATTTTTAGATAATCAATCAGGCTCAAATTTATGTTTTAATTTGGTGAGGGAAAGCTGTTAAAATAATAAACGAAAATAAGGTTTTGAATTCGATGAGGAAGCCGTGTGTGCATTTGATCTGCAACGCCCATCTGGACCCGGTGTGGCAATGGCAGTGGGAGGAAGGATGTGCCGAGGCTCTCTCCACGTTCCGGAATGCGGTTCAGCTCCTTCATGAGCACAGAGATCTGATTTTCAATCACAACGAAGCCATTCTCTATCAGTGGATTAAAGAACATGATCCCTCTTTATTCCGGAAGATCCAGGAGTTGGTCAGAGGAAGGCAATGGGTGGTGAGCGGAGGATGGTATCTGCAGCCGGATGTGAACCTCACATCCACAGAATCCATCATCCGGCAGATTCTGGAAGGAAGACGCTTTTTCAAACAGCATTTCCATTCGTTCCCTGAAGTGGCTTACAACTTTGATTCGTTTGGACACAGTAGCGGACTTCCTCAAATCCTTAAAAAAAGCGGGTACCAGATGTACATCCATATGCGGCCACAAAAAGACCAGCTGGTGCTTCCCTCTTTTCTTTACCGGTGGCAGGGATGCGATGGATCAGAAATTGCAGCCCTGAGAATTCCGGTGGGACTTTACCACACCGAATACCACAACATCCGAAAACGGCTCAAACAGGGGACTGAGCTGGCCTTAAAAACAGGACAGGATATTCCGGTTTTCTGGGGGCTCGGCAACCACGGAGGCGGTGCGACCAGAGAGGACCTGAAGCAGATCGATGATTTTAGAGACCGGGAAAGCCGGGTGGGTATCCGCCACAGCACGCCGGATCTCTATTATCAGGCGGTGAAAGATTCCCTGAAAGAGGCTCCAGTTTTTAAGGGAGGGCTTCAGCGTGTTTTTACCGGATGCTACACCTCCCTTTCCCGGGTCAAAAGAAAAGCCCTCCAGAGTGCAGGCCTGCTGAAACAGGCTGAAGCTGCCAGTGCTGCGGCCTGGTGGCTGAGGGAAATTCCTTATCCGGAAAAGAAAATTAGGGAGACTTGGAATAACCATCTGTTTAATGACTTTCATGATATCCTTCCCGGCACCTGCATCCAGTCAGCGGAAAAAGATGCTTTGGACCTTTACGGGAAAGTTCTGGATTCTGCAAGATTCCTCAGGATGAAGGGTGTGATTGCTTTGAATCAAAAGCCCAAACACAAATTCGCAATTCCCATCACAGTTCTCAACACCAATCCTTCTTTGGCCGCAGCTCCTGTGGAAGTGGAATTCATGCTCTCCCATCGCCCCAAATGGGAAGGGCAGTGGCATGTGGAACTATCCACTCTCAGCGGAAAACAGATAGTGTGCCAGGAGGAACAGCCGGAGGCGCTGCTTCCGTTTCATGGATGGCGGCGGAAAGTCTCATTTTTCACTCCTCTGTCAGGAATGGGAATAAGAAATTTTCAGATGAAAGTCAGGAAGGGAAAAGTCGAGCCTAATAAATTCAAGCCAGCCCTGGATTGTGAGATAAATCCCGATTCAGGCTTGATTGAAAAACTTTACGGACCTCAAAAAGAAAATGTTCTTTCAGGGCCTCTCATGCTTCCGGTGGTGATTGATGATCCCGGTGATTCCTGGGGCACCGGCATCCATAATTACCGGAGTAAGGAAGGTGTGTTTGAATTAAAGCAGGGAAGTTCCAGAGTGGTTGAGAAAGGACCTGTGCGCATGATCCAGCAGGCAGAATTCATTTATGAACAGAGTTCTATCACCATGAGGATTGTTTCCTATGCCCAGTGGCCGGTTCTGGAGTTCCGGTTGAAGATTTTGTGGAATCACAAACACAAGCGCCTGAAATTGTTTGTTCCTACAAAATTGAAGCAAGACCACTTGTTCTGCGAAGTTCCGGGAGGAATGAGTCAAAGCCCTGCTGACGGAGAAGAACATGTGCACAGACAATGGCTTTACATCCGGGGACAAATCAACGGAAATCCTGTATCCATGGGCATTGTCAGCAGCGGGCAGCATGGCTTTGATTTTAAAGACGGCGAGGTCCGGCTTTCTGTTTTAAGAAGTGCGGTCTATTGTCATGAGCGGGGATTGGATTTGAAAGACCATCCCGGTCACAAATGCATGGACCTGGGAGAGCATTTCCTGCGCCTTCTGGTGGTTCCCGGGGAACCTGATTCTGTACTCCGAAGACTCCCTGATCTGGCTGACTGGTTGATGTCGCCTCCCTTTGCTCTGTCCCATCTTCCGGTGGGAGATGTTGACTCTGTGGACCTGCTTTCTGTCAGTCCTGAAAATGTGTGTCTTCTGACGTGTAAGCGTTCAGAGAATAAAGAGGCACTTATCATAAGAATTCAGGAAGCTGTGGGAATCTCTACCCAAGCTGTGGTTCAGTTAAAAAAGCCGGAGGTCACGCACAGAGTCTCTCTCAAACCCCTGGAGATCAAAACACTCTGCTTTCAAAAAGACGGCCGCGTTTCAAAGACTGACCTCTTAGAAAAACAGTAGTGCTTTTATAGATTTTATCCCGCAACATATTTATTAAGATGTCCTAAACTCAATGCATTTTAAGAATTGTCATGATATGATGACTTCCTGGTTTTCCTCATCAAAAGACGCCCTCTTTCCTGTGTGCATGGCCGCGATAGTCATGCACAGAGCACAGGAGTGCTTGTAAGCGGCCCTGATATCCGCCCGGGGTTTTTGCCGGCTCCGGACGCATTCCATCCAGTTTCTCATGTGCGCGGAGGTGGCGCTGTCAGTGCCTGTATTGGCTGCAGTCTCCACACTGCTGACTTCAGAAATATCCATTTCAGGAAGACGGTTTTCCTTCATCCCCATGGCTTGGGCCATCCTCTGGGTGAGTCCGCCTTCCGGAGTGATTTTGTTTGTGGCCAGATTCAGGGTGCCCCCGTTTGAAAAGTAGAGCTCTTTCACCCCTCCGGCTGAGTTGGTCTGCCGGGATGAGTACACCACTTGAAATCCTTTGCTCATGTCATTCAGGGGTCCGTAGTCAAACACAGCGGTCAGTGTGTCGAAATTTTTCCTTCCGTCTTTCCATAGATAGAGTCCGCCGTTGACCACCACACTTCGGGGGTGTGGGAGTCCGGTGAACCAGTGAACAGTGTCGATCTGGTGGACCATCCACTGGCCGGGAATGCCCGAAGAATAGGGCCAGAACAGGCGGTATTCGATGTATTTTCTGGGATCCCAGGGCTCATAAGGACGGTTGATGAGATAACGCCTCCAGTCCACATCTTGTTTCCTCAAGACTTTGACCAGATGCGGCCGACGCCATCTTCCTGGCTGATTCACGTTCCATGTCATATCCGCAGCCACAATATCTCCGAATTTTCCGGACTGGATGAATTGATGGGCCTGGATATAATTTAAAGCACTCCGTCTTTGAGTTCCCACCTGTACCATCTTTTTGGTTTGGGTCACAGCTTTGTGGGCAGCCCTTGCATCATCCATAGTGTTGGCAAAAGGTTTTTCCACATAAGCGTCGCACCCGTTATTCACTGCCTGGATGCAGTGCCGGGCGTGCTGAAAATCAGCGGTGCTGATGATCACGGCATCCACTTTTCCTGATTCATACATCTCTTCATTGTTTCTCATTCCTGTCACTTGCTTTCCTGTTTTCTCTTTAAAGAAAGCCACTCCTTGCTCCCGTCTTCGGTTCCAAATATCAGATACAGCGGTGACTTCAAAATTGAGTTCTGAACAGTGATTTAAAAAACAGGGAATCAGAGAATTCCGTGCCCGGTCCGAGAAACCCACAATGCCCACCCGGACTCTGTCGTTAGCCCCAAGGATTCTGGTATAGCTGGAAGCTGGTACAAAAGCCGCAGCTCCGGCTGCAGAAGAAACGGTCTTTATAAAATTTCGTCGGGTGATTTTTTTCATTTGTGTCTCCTTCATTTTTATTGTCATGAACGCTTCATAAAATTGAAAAGAGTTCTCTTTTTATTTGATTTTTCGTATTTTTATATTTCTGTACCACACCTCATCTGTATGGTCCTGGAGAACGATATGCCCGGACCGTTTGTCCGCAAATCCTTTTATGGGAGCGTATTTGCTTTTTTGGATGAGTTCATCCATTCTGGGTGTGTCCAGGTCATATTCCAGGACTTTCTTTCCATTCAGCCAGTGTTCTCCGTGGTTTCCAGTAAAAACAATGCGGCCGGTGTTGAACTGTCCCACTGGATTCAGGATTTTTCCTTTGGGCGCTATAAGGTCATAAAGAGCAGCTGCGGTCCTGTTTTCATCATTAGCAGCATCGGGATGATTTTTGTCATCCAGGATCTGATATTCAAATCCCAAAGCTGCGGTTTTTGGAGGATGAGACATGGACATCTCTTCAGAGACATTGTACTTGATACCGCTGTTTCCAGCCCTGCTGATCTTCCATTCGAATTGGAGCTCAAAGTCTTTAAAAGTCTCTTGAGTCATGATATCTCCCCCTTGAAGAGGCTGACCGTCTTCTTGAAGCGGAACTTCACCACTGGGAATTTTTTTGATGCACCCCTCTTCTAGGATCCAGTGTCCTTCCGGAATATCACTGCGGCCCACACCCCGCCATCCATTGAAGGTGCTTCCGTCAAAGACAAGGATCCATCCTTCATTTTTTTCTTTAATACTCAGTTGGTTGAGATTTAGAATCACTTTGTCTTTGTTAGGCTCCTGTTGGGAGGGGGCACATGAGATGAAAGGAAAAGTGAATACAAATAAAATGAAGAAAGAAAATAAGCGTCTTTTCATCAATTGAAGCTCCCTTTTTTGTATTTGGTGCCCTGAATGATCCATGTTTATAACTCAGTTTACTTTATTCCGTGCCTCTAAGACAATGCCTTTTATGAACAGCGCATAAAATTGTCATATCCTTTTTTAAAAGAATCTTGCATATCACTGAAAATAAAATAATAATAAAAAAATATTGCAGTTTTTACCAAGAGTCCAGGTTAGGAGAAGACATGAACAAAACAAACCGAAGGGATTTCATCAAATTATCGGGTCTGGGACTGGCAGCAGCTGCCTTTTCAGTCAATTCCTGCTTATCAGAGGAGGCGAAAGCCCCCGGGTTATCTCAGGAGGCTTTAAACCTGGGCATGGCTTCTTATACCTTCAGGGAATTCAGCCTGGAGCAGGCCATTTCCATGACTAAAAGACTGGGTCTGAGCCGGATTTCATTGAAAAGCTTCCATCTTCCTCTGGACAGCTCAGAAAATGAAATCAAAAAAGCTGCAGCGCTGGTCAAAGATGCAGGCCTGAATCTCTATGGAGTGGGGGTCATTTACATGAAAAATGAGCAGGAAGTGGAAAGAGCCTTTCAATACGCCCATACAGCAGGAGCTCAGGTCATTATCGGAGTTCCTGATCCTGACCTTTTGGGGTTAGTGGAAGAAAAAGTCAAACAGCTTGATATCCGGTTGGCTATCCATAACCATGGGCCCACAGACAAACTTTATCCCACACCGGAAAGTGCTTATGAGCGGATCAAGGAGCTTGACCAGCGAATAGGTCTGTGTCTGGATGCGGGTCACACTCAGAGGGCCGGAAAGGATCCGGCTGCATCTGCACTCCAATGCAAGGACAGGCTGCTGGATGTGCACATCAAAGATGTCACTCAGGCTGCAGCAGCAGGCACCACTTGTGAAATCGGGCGGGGAGTCATCAATATCCCCCGGCTGATCAAGACTTTAATCAAAATCGATTACAGGGATTGTGCTGCCCTGGAGTTTGAAAAAGACGGCAATGATCCTCTTCCTGGTGCTGCAGAGTCGATCGGATTTCTTAAAGGAGTGCTGGAAGTCATTTGACTTCAAGGTGTTTTGTTATAGAATAGGTGTTCAGGATTTTGAGCCCAAACCCTAAGGAGGACTTATGAGAAAAGCTCTTGTATTAGGTTTGGTGACAGCTGTTTTGTTTTTGAGCTTGTGCACTCAGAATACAAGCGAAAATATGGATCAATTTTCAGTTTCCCAAACAAAACCCCAACCTGGGAATCTGATATCAGTGTTTTACAATCCCAGTGAGACTGAGTTGAAGGATTCAGAACAAGTGTCCCTGATTGCCTATTCCTATTCCCAGGGATTGCCTGAAGCCAAAGAGTTGGTGATGCGCAGAACAAACGGGATCTGGAAAGCAGCTGTTTCTGTTCCGAAGGAATCCAGAGGAGTCCTGATCAAATTTCAAGATGAAGACACCATAGATAACAACGAAAAAACAGGTTATGTGATTCATCTGTATAATGAGGAGGGAAATGCGGTTCCCGGCACCTTTGCCGGATTGGCAGAAGCCTATTCCGGATGGGCACAGTCTTTTCTGGATGTGGAAATCAGTGATCAAGAGGTCAAAGAGCTTTTTGAGAAGGATTTTAGTCAACATCCTGAGTTGAAAAAAGAGTATGTATTTCATTATTTAAGGACGCTCTCCAAAACAGAACCTGAAGAAGATGATGAAAGGATCCTCAAGGAGCTGGATCAGATAATCTCAGAATATGAATTGAATGCGGAACAGCTGTCTCCTGCAGCGACCTGGTATGAAAATCTTGAGAAGCCGGATAAAGCTGAACAGATCAAAGCATTGATTCGGGAAAAAGACCCTCGAGGAGATTTTGTTCAATCGGAACGATTCATGGAATTTTATCGGACCGAAGATATCGATCAAAAGAGAGCTCTTCTTCAAAAGTTCCAAAAAAGTTTTCCTAAAAGCGAAAACCTTTCCATGTGGCATTCCTATCTATGCCGGGCTTTGAGTCAAAAGGGAGAATTTGAAAAAATCGACGACTATGTTAAAAAACACCCGGAAGCAGAGAGCTGGAACATGTATAACAGTGTGGCCTCTGAGATGGCTGAACAAAAACAGAACCTGGAACTGGCAGAAGAATTTGCCTCCAGGGCCGTGAAGCTGGCCAGATCTGAGATCAATGATCCCTCCGAAGAAAAACCCTCCTATTACACAGAAGAACAGTGGAAAGAAACAAGGGAACGATATCTGTCTTACAGTCTGGACACTTACGGCACTCTTCTTCTTCAGCAGGGAAAACCCCAGCAAGCCCAGGATGTTTTGAGAGAGGCCGTCCGTCTCACAGACAGGGAAAACAGCGAGTTCAATGAACATTATGCGGAGGCTTTGGTTGCAGCCGGGGACCTCAATGCTGCCTTAAACGAGATGAAGGTGTATTTGGAGTCTGGGAACAGCACTTCTGTGATCAAAGAGCTTTTTGTCACAGCCCGTGTGCAACAGGGTGCAACCGAAGAAGAAGCGCAAAAGGAACTGGAACAGCTGGAAGGAAAAGGAGAGGAAATCCTGAAAGCAGAGATCCGAAAGGAAATGATCGATATTCCAGCTCCTGAATTTGAGCTCAAAAACCTGGAAGGGGAGTCCGTCTCTCTCAGCGGCCTTAAGGGGAAGGTGCTGGTTTTGGATTTTTGGGCCACCTGGTGCGGACCATGCATCACATCCTTTCCAGGAATGAAGATAGTGGTTGAGACTTACAAAGAAGATGATTCAGTGGAGATTTTGTTTGTTGATTCCTGGGAGCGGGTTGAAGACTGGAAGTCCAATGCCCAAGATTTTCTTAAAGAAAACAATTATCCTTTTCATGTGCTCCTTGATACAGAAAATGAAGTCATTGACTCCTACAAGGTATCCGGAATCCCCACCAAATTTTTTATCGACCGGGAAGGACGGATCCGGTTCAAAAGCGTGGGGTTTGACGGCAACACCGAGAAGCTGGTCAAAGAAGTCAGTCTGATCATAGAAATGCTCAAGTGAGATTCAGTAGGTGCATTTTCTAGCCTCATCCGCGTATGCCTGGATGAGCTCAATTTCAGCATCGAAAAAATGATCAGAGGGAGCCAGGATGAATCCTCCTCCTTGGCCCGCTTCTTCAAAACAGCGCCTGACCTCCTTTCGGGTCTCTTCCGGTGTGCAGCCCTTGAAGTAATGAAACTGGTCAAACCCGCCGATCATGCACAACCGGTGCCCGATCCGTTTCTTTGCTTGTTTGAGATCTGCATCTCCTCCCATGGCTTTGGGAGTGAAGGTCTCTGCAGCATCCGGTCCCATATCTGCGATTCTCTCCAGGAGAGGCATCATTCCTCCGCAGGTGTGATACACCACTCTCTGTCCCAGTTTGTGAGCCTCCGCAATGAGTTCTGCATCATAGGGAGCCACGAATTCATCAAAGATTTTGGGGGATATCACGGTTGAAGAGGCATCACCGCCGCCGTGTTCGATCAGGTCAAACTCAGCCCCTTTCATGGACTGAATGAATTTCTTTTTCCTCTGTTTTAAGATGTTGAGAAAGGCATGAACCCATTCGGGGTCCTGAAAGGTTTCCATGATGAGCTCTTCAATGCCGAAGAGCACAGCCGCATCCTGCCAGCATCCCGGCTGTCCGTAGACATCAAATCCAGGGATCATACCCCTGACCAAACCTCTGTCTCCTAATTTCCGTGCTTTTTCATTAATGGTCTCCACATCACAGAGGGGAACAGGAGCATGCTTTTCGAACAGTTCAATGTCCTTTTTCTCTTTGATCAGCCTTTCAGAGACCCAGGAAGTCTGGGGAGAGCTCTGGAGAGTCATGGCTAAGGTCTTATCCGGAGTCTGGATTTCATATCGCAGGGTGTGATAGCGGGAATCTGGAATCTTTTTAATGATATATGTCCAGTTGTCTGATTCTATCAATGATGGGGCCATGGAGTCTGAATCTTGTTTTTCGGAACCATGGATGGATTCTTGTTCCTGTGAAGGCCTGTGAGCCACCAACCACAATATGGGGTCCAGGCCGAAATAATCAAAGAACTGCTGGGATGAGATTCCCTCCATGTATTTGTCTAGAAAAGAAGGCATCACATGATGGGTGGTCACAGGAAGCCGGTCCGGGATTTTTCTCTCTAAAGCTTTAAGAAATCTTTCCTTGCTTTTCATTTTTTTTGATCATTCATAAAATATGTACGCATTTTTTTTTACAAATTTATCACGATCAATAGTTTCATCATGTTATATTTATCAAGAACATGAACCTGACTTTAATTCAAGTTATGAGTTTTCTTATTATACATACATATTTTACCATACAGGCAAGCCGATTTCACCGCATCTGCTTCGTTGCAGAGCATTCGCAGTGAAGGACCCAGCTCCACACTCTGAGCCCTGGATTTGAAGCAATCTCGGCTTGTGAATAATAAAAATATTTTGGTTATTTGAGGAGGGGGATCCGTTTGACCCGTGGATCGCTGAATTCATCTTTTTCATCAATGCTGGTGGACGAGAATTCAGAGAGAACAGCCCCCTTTTCTCCGGCCTGAAACCAGTGCTTTGTGTTGGGTGGAAGAGTGTACTGATTTCCGGGTCTCAGTTCCACCTCTTTCCAGACTGTAAGATAAGGCCTATACTGAGAGGGCACTTTTGCTTTGGGAGAGTCAGAGGGTTTTCCCTCCACATAGAGGAGGACTTGGCCCCAACGGCAACGGAAGGTTTCCTGTTTTCCGGGATTACTTTCATCTATTGGAGGATGCTGATGTTCAGGAAAGAGCTGACCCGGAAGAAGGATGATCTCTTTGGCGCAGTACCGGTCTGTATTGATGTAGGTCACAGCCTGAAGACCCAGATTCTCGATATCATCAAATCCGCAGTCTGCCACTTCCATGTGTGTTCGTTCCTGTTCTGTTAAGGTGATATGAGCCTTATTGATCAGTTGATATGCTTTTTGTCTAGTCTTTTTGACCTGTTCTTGGTTCATTTTATCCTCCTTTTCATATCCAAGAGTTCTTTTTTGGTCACAGGCTGGATTCCTTCTCTAAAAAACTGCATAGTGCCTGCTAGAACAGAGAGTTCCACCACTTCTCTCAGGTCGCTTTCCTCAGCCAGCCCGGAAGCAGCCAGGGCCGAAACCTGGTCCCCGCAACCTGTCTCATCATGGGATCCGGTATCCGGGATCTCAGGAGAGGGGAGGTGAAGGGATTCCTGTCTGTTGAAAAAATAAGCTCCGTTTTCTCCATGGGTGATGAGAATGTTTGGGATTCCATTGGAGAGAAAAACATCCGCAGCTTTGGAAGCCGAATCAAAATCAGAGACTTTGACTCCGGTTAAAATTTGGGCCTCGTGTTCATTGGGTTTGATAAGAAAGATCTTTTCGCTGAGCAGCTCTGGTGTGGGTTTTTGGATGCCACCCGGGTCCAGAATGACCCTGATGTTGGAATCCCATGCTTTTTCAATAGAGAAGAGCGCTGTCCGGACAGGGATTTCAAGGGCTAGGAGCATCACCTTGCTTTTATTTTGGTTTGAAAACAGATGTTGGGCCTGTTTGATATCTCGGGGACTGAAATCAGCGTTGACGCCTGGAAGAACATAGATCTGATTTTTTCCGTTTTGATCCACTGGGATTAGAGCCACTCCGGGAAATTTAGGGCTGGATTCATCAAAGTCCAGGACCGTGACACAGCTGATATCCACCCCTTGTTCTCGGAGGCTTTTTAACGGAATCTCCCAGAGCCCGTAAGGATCTTTGGTGGTTCTGCCCATCATGGCGACTGTTCCTTTTCCAAGGTAAGAGGCAGCCATGTGAGCCATGTTTCGAGCTTTTCCTCCGGGTCCGATTTTGAGTCTGCCTCCCAGTGTGAGCTCCCCCTGGCTTATGATTCTCTCCACACCCATGCCCATGACATCTGTGTTCAGCCCGCCGGGTATGATGATGAGATGTTCTTTCTCCATCCCCTTCATTATGGTTTTGAGCCAGGTTTTTGTCAATAAAACTGGATTATTCAGGGAAAACTGGGATTGAATAATTCTTTCTGGACAAATGAGTCCATTTGGAGTAAATAGATAAAAGGGAGGTTGAATATGAGAGGTTTCAATCCGCAAAAGACAATCATGGTATCCCTATGGATTTCAATGGTCCTCTTCCTTGTTTCTGGCTCAACAGAACTGTATGCCGGCCAGGATGAGAAAATATCAAAACCCGGTCAATACAGGGGATACTCAGATCCATTGTATGACCAGTGGGTGAGAGAATCCCTGTATATCACTGTCAGAGACGGCACAAAGCTGGCAGCGGATATCCATCGGCCTGCCATAAACGGAAAACCTGTTGGGATGCCGCTTCCTCTTATATGGGTGCACACCCGGTATCATCGGGCCAATTATACAGAACAAGGCGATGTGGCCACCTATATGGGGAACCCAGCACTTCAAAAAATCCTAAGCCACGGATACATCATAGCTGTGGTGGATGTCCGGGGGAGCGGTGCGTCTTTTGGGACCAGAGGAGGCATTTTCACTCCCGAAGAAGCCGGAGACACTTATGATATTGTGGAATGGTTTGCGGAACAGCCCTGGTGTGACGGAAGCATCGGGATGTACGGCGGCTCCTACATGGGAATCACTCAATACATAGCTGCAGGGATGGCGCCCCCTCATCTCAAAGCTATTATGCCCGTGTTTGCCATGTTTGACCTGTACGCATTCGCTTATCCGGGAGGAGTCTTACAGGATGATTTTATGTTGGGTTGGAGCGATATGGTGAAAAGACTGGACCAGGAGATACCGACTCCTCATGTTGACGAAGATCCTGATGGGGTCCTTTTTCAGAGAGCGCTGAAGGAGCATATGGGAAATATCTATCCGGCAGACATCGTTGATTCCGCTCCGTTTCGAGACAGTTACTCTGATGTGGTGTCATCTGACATTTATAAGGAATGGAGTCCTTATGCTTACCTGCAGCCATTGAACCAATCCAATGTGGCGGTTTATACAGTAGCCGGATGGTATGATCTCTGGCCCAAGGATGCGCTCTTGTGGTTTCAAAATATCGAAAATCCCCAAAAACTCATCATCACTCCATGGTCTCACAGCATGGGCTCTGAAGGGTGGGAAAAAACGGTTCATCCTTTGATGGGCTTTGAGTTTGAATTCAGCCTGTCAACAGAGTGTCTGCGGTGGTATGATTTTTGGCTGAAAGGAATCAAAAACGGCATCATGGATGAGCCTCCGATTTATTATTTCACCACTGGAGAATCAGAAGAGGAGGCGTGGAGTTTTGCTCAGGCATGGCCTCTTCCTGAAACAAAAAGTGTATTTTTTTATTTTAGAGAAGGCCACTCAGGAAGTGTCAACTCATCCAATGATGGTCTTCTCGCGACGCAAGCTCCTTCTTCTTTTGGAACAGATTCGTACACAGTGGATTACACCGCCACCAGCAGCGAGACAAGCCGCTGGACTGATGGTCGAGGAGAGGGGTTTTGGTACGGGGACATGTCGTCCAATGATGAAAAAGCTCTGACCTACACCACAGATCCTTTGGAGCAGGATGTAGAGGTGACCGGTCATCCTGTGGTATCTATCTGGGCTGCATCTCCTGTGGAGGATGGAGATTTTTTTGTGTATTTAGAAGAAGTGGACTCAGATGGATATTCCCACTACATCACAGAAGGTGTGCTGAGGGCTTCGCACAGAAAAATATCTGAGCCTTCTTTTGATTATATAGGTGTTCCATATCACAGAAGCTATGAACAGGATATGCAGCCTCTTCCAAGGAACCGTCCTGTGGAGCTGGTGTTTGACCTTCTTCCCGCCTCCAATGTGTTTGATAAAGGACACAGGATCCGGGTGGCTATCACCTGTGCAGACCAGAAGAACTTCCGGACGCCGGAAATCGATCCGGCACCTCAGGTCACTGTCTATCGGAACAATGACTTCCCTTCCAGTATCTCACTCCCTGTCATAGATGAGTCAGGATCCTTATCAAAGAGGGCCGGGTTTGTGTTCATTGTTTTTATCCTCCTGGCTGTCATCCTCTGCGTGATTCTTTTCACCTGGTTTGTGCGATCTGTCCGATCCCGCAAATAAAATACAGGGACACAATACCCATTCACCTAATTTCTCATCTTTCCCCTCTGCCAGGACCAGGCTCCTACAGTGATGTTGCGCTTATTAAAGCAGATCAGGGCTAAAATAAAAAACACAGCCGCCACTCCTAACAGAATAGCAATATCAGATAATCGGGGGCCTTGTGTAAATATGGTGGCTGTGGTGTTGTAGTAATTGAAAAGAGAAAAATATTTTATTGGTTCCAATGACTGCACCATTTCAGCTATATTCTTTATAAAAAAACTGGTTATTAAGAAAATGGTCACCACAGCTGCGGAGTTCCGGCGATTGGGGAGGAGAGCTCCCAGGAAAAGGCCGATCATAATCAATCCCAGGGCTAAAGGCAGACTGCTCATAAGAGCAGCAAAAAGATCAAACGGAGATATATTTATGGATGAGTTGATTTTGATTATGGAAAGGGCTGCGGAATTGCCCACACTGGTCAGGACCATGATGAGAGAGACCGCAATGGACAGAGCAGCTGCTTTGGCAGAAAAGATTTGAACGCGGCTTAGGGGCATGGCCACAAGCAGCTCCAGAGTCCCGCTCTCTTCTTCTCCTGCCAGAGTAGATGTGCTTGCAGTGATGCAGTAAATACTGAGAAGAAGGGGGATATAGGCCAGTATGACAGAGGCGATATAGCCCTCCATTGATCCAAGATACATGCCCACTATCTTGTAAATGGTGAGGTCTTTCAATGACTGCAGCTGTTCAAACAATCCAGGAAAGATGGATATGTAAAAGGCTCCAAAAAAAATGAGGCCCACACTCCAACAAAGGACTGCGATCCAGCGGGATTTGATTTCATGTTTGAACAGGTTAATCATTTTTAGCCTCTTTTTTGCTGCGGCCATAAAAGGCAAGGAATATTTCTTCCAGAGAGACGGCTTTGTTCTCAATATCTATGACTCCATATGTCACAGCTTTTTCCATCAATTGATCCAGTCCTTCTGCCACTTCAAACAGGATTTGATTTCCATCTCGACTGATTTCTTTCACACCTTTCATGGCCAAAGCATCAGGAGAAGGCTCTTTCCGGAAAGTGATTTCAAGGCGTTTGAACTGCTGTTTGGTGAGGGTTTCCACCTTTTCTGTCTTGATCAGTTCTCCGTTTTGGATGATTCCCACCCGGTCACAAACCTCTTGAACTTCCTTTAGATTGTGTGAAGAAAAGAAAACCGTACGGCCATCCTCCTTTACTTCCTGGACCAGTTCCAGTACTGTCTGCTGAGCGAGAGGGTCCAGGCCAATAGTGGGCTCATCCAGAATGATCAGATCTTTTTCTCCCATGAATGCAGCTGCAACACCGATTTTCTGTTTGTTTCCATGAGAGTGTTCCTTTATTTTTCTATTTGGATCGAGTTCCAAGCGTTCTAATAGCTGTCTGAGATAAGATTTATTCAGGCCGTTGTTTTGGAGGGAACCGAGCAGGTCAAAAAAAGAGCTGGCTCTCATAGAGGGGTACAGGCTCAGCTCTCCCGGAAGATAACTGATATGTCTGCGAACAGCAATCCCATCTTTTCGACTATCCAGTCCGAATACAAAAGCGCTTCCTTTGGTGGGATGGATGATATCCAGGATCACTCTCTGGGTGGTTGTTTTACCAGCACCATTGGGCCCCAGAAAACCAAAAATTTCACCTTTTTGAACAGACAGATTGATATCTTTGATCCCGCGATGGGTGCCGTAATAAACCGATAGATTGCGAGTTTGAATGATGGTTTTAGAGTTCATCATCAATAGGGTACTTGATTTCGCCTAAAACTTCTAGAAAAACCAGTGCTGTTATACCTGTTCATTACCTTCAAATTCAAACAGAGGTGTCATATCCATTTTTGATCAAAAGCCCTTGAATACCATAGGGGGGTATGCTATGATCATAATAGAATAGCAATGAACAAACAGAAAACAACTCATGAGCAGGAATTGGTACGGCTGAGAAGAATTGAGGGGCAGCTCAAAGGAGTTCAGAAGATGATCGAAAAAAAAAGGTACTGTGTGGATATTCTGACCCAGCTCAATTCCATAGTGGGAGCGATCAAGAGCGTTGAGGAAAATATACTAGAGAGACATTTGAAGGGGTGCGTCCGTCAATCTTTTGCCAAAGGAAGCAAAGAGGACAAGGCCAGAAAAATCGAAGAGGTCGTGGATGTGTTAAAGAGGTTTCGAAAACATTAAAAAAAATTTTGGCTTCAAACCCTATTAATACGATAGAATAAATAAGCACTCTATGTATAATAGAGTGAAATGAGCGAGTCATGCAATAGCGGAGCAAGATATAAAGCCAAAATCAGACCAATGAATCTTTTGAAAAAAGGAAAAAGAAAATGAGAAAGTATGGGATGTTATTTCTTGTTTTAGGATTAGTGATGAGCGGGCCTTTATCGTCATTGTCCGGTAATAGGATGAATCAAAGCCGTGTGCTCAAGGAATGGATCCAAAAGGCCCTGGAAAACAATTCCAGGCTGGAGGCGGCTTATCAGCGTGTGCTTTCTGCTGAAAAAGTCATCCCTCAAGCCGGGGCTCTTCCTGATCCGCAGTTCACTTTGAGTCTGTCTAATCTTCCGGTCAATAGTTTCTCTTTTAATCAAGATCCCATGACAGGAAAATTGATCGGTGTCATGCAGATGTTTCCTTTTCCTGGAAAATTATCTCTGTCCAAAGAGATTGAGGAACACAAGGCCACTGCTAAGGAATATCAGCACAAAGAGCTCCGAAACCAAATCATCCAAATGGTGAAGCATTTCTATTATGACTTATATTCCATAGATCGGGCCATAGAAACCACACAGAAAAACAAGGCCTTGATGGAACAATATGCATTAGGTGCAGAAGCCAAATACAAGACGGGCTCAGGTCTTCAGCAGGATGTTCTCCGTGCCCAGGTAGAAATCTCCAAACTGGAAGACAAACTCATCATGTGGAGACAAAAAAGACTCTCTGTTGGAGCTCAGTTGAACGCACTGCTGAACAGACCAGTTCAAACTCAAGTTGAAAAAACAGAACCGGGATTAAAGCTCCCTGATAGGCCTCTCCAAAGATTTTCTGCAAAGGAGATCGAACAGAACAGGCCGCTATTGAAAGCCTGGCATCAAAGGATTCAAAAAGCAGAGACAGAAATCAGACTTGCTGAGCGTGATGTATGGCCTGATTTTACAGTCGGAGCCAGCTACAGACAAAGAAGTGACCTCTCTGATATGAGACAGATGACGGATTTCTTTTCAGCAACCCTGTCTTTGAACATACCGCTCTATTTGAACCAAAAACAAAAAGCAAAAGTTGCAGAACAGGAGCTGGCCTATCAGGCCGTAAAATCAGAGTATGAATATGTTAAAATCAATGCTTTTTCAGAAATACAAGGCCTGCTGGCTGAACTGGAGAGAAACCGGAAAAGAGTTGAGCTCTATCAAGGAGGCTTACTTATTCAGACAAGTCAGTCGTTAGAGTCAGCTCAGGCCGGTTATAAAGTGGGAAAAGTTGACTTTTTGACCCTGATCAGCAATTGGATGATGCTTCAGAATTATGAACTGCAGTATGTCTTCTCTGTATCTGATTATTACAAAAATTTGGCTGGTTATGTTCGGGCTGTAGGCAGAGAAAATATGCCCGGGTTAGATTCAACAAATATGTATGAAAAAAAGACTATGAGCCATAGGAGTCAAAAATGAAATCTAAATCAATCATAATCCTCATTCTAGGAATTCTTATAGGAGCTGTGGCGGCCTATTTGATCACTCCGGCGGTGAGCACATCAGGGAGCGAATCGCAAGCAGAGGCAGAACAGCTCTATTCTTGCGGAATGCATCCAGAAGTCATTTCTGAAGAGCCGGGTAACTGCCCCATATGTGGGATGAAGCTCACTCCCATACAAAGCACTGAACAGGATTCGCCAAAAGAGGGGATCACAGACTCATCTGAAAAAGCAAAGATCCTTTACTGGCGAGCCCCCATGGATCCCACTGAAATCTACGATAAGCCGGGAAAATCCAAAATGGGTATGGACTTGGTCCCTGTTTATGCGGGTGAAGAAGCCGGTGGAGCCGGACACATAACCATTGACGGAGTTGTGCAGCAGAATATGAATCTGCGCATTGCTCCTGTTAAGCGGCGGGATATGTATCATGTCATCCGAGCCTACGGAAAGGTGAGTTATGCAGAAGACAAACAATTCACAGTCAGCACTAAAATAAACGGATGGATTGAAAAATTATACCTGGACACCACAGGACAAAAAGTTCGCAGAGGCCAGCCCCTGCTTGAGATTTATTCACCTGAATTGGTCTCCACTCAAGAAGAGTATCTGCTGGCAATTAAAAACTATCAAAAGTTGTCTTCGAGTTCATATGAAAGTGTACGGAAGAATGCAGAAAAAATGCTCAAATTATCTCAGGAGCGGCTGGAATACTGGGATATTCCTGAGGAAGAGATCGACCAAATTAAAGAAACCAGGCAGGTGAGCCGGACCATTGTCCTCAGATCTCAAGTGGCCGGTGTGGTCACCCATAAAGCTGTGACAGAAGGGGATAAAGTCGGGCCTGGGATGGACCTTTTTCATATTGCAGATCTGGATGAAGTCTGGGTTGAGGCCACTGTGTATGAATCAGAGCTGCCCTTCGTTAATGTGGGACAGAAAGCGGAACTTCAACTGGACCACATCATGGGCGAGGTCCGGGTGGGCAGGGTTGATTTCATCTATCCGTATCTTGATCAGAATTCAAAAGCCAATACGGTCAGATTGGTGTTTGAAAATCATGGCCAGGTCCTCAAACCTGATATGTATGCCACAGTCCGGATCCACAGCGCTTCAGCCCAAGATGTTCTGGCTGTCCCTTCAGAAGCTGTCATTCATTCCGGGAAGCGTCAGATTGTTTTTGTAAGCCGGGGAGATGGAAAGTTTGACCCCAGGGAGATAAAAGTCGGTGTGGAATCCGAAGATGGGTATGTCCATGTCGTCTCAGGATTGCTTGATCATGAAAAAGTGGTGGTGTCCGGTCAATTCCTGTTGGACTCAGAAAGCAGGACCCGCGAAGCCATCGCAAAGATGAGGGAAGCCCGGTCACAAAGGACTCACAAAACCATCAAAAAAGAGAGGCAAGACACCGCTGAACCTGAACAGGAAGAACATGGGATTGAATCCCAAGAGAATGTTCTCAAGACAGGTACACAGCAAACCCTTGGGCACAGTCATGAAGAACAAAAGTCCGAAAAAATAGAGTTGGATGTAGATAAGCTCTACGCTTGCCCCAGGCACCCTGAATTCATCACTACAGATCCAAATGCCAAATGCCCGGAATGCGGAATGAAGATTGTGGCGGTGAAAGAATTGGGAGATAAAGTCGATCTGGACGAAGCTCAATTCTACACTTGTCCCATGCACCCTGATTTTTTAACTACGGATAAAGACGCACGCTGTCCGGAATGCGGGATGAAGCTTGAAAAGGTAAAATAACATGATCGAAAAAATCATTGAATGGTCTGTGAACAACCGGTTTCTGGTCTTTATAGGAATGCTGACCTTAATCGTTGTCGGAGTGGTGTCCATACAGACAACTCCAGTGGATGCCATACCTGACCTCAGTGATGTGCAGGTCATTGTTCTCACTGAATATCCGGGTCAGGGCCCGAATGTGGTGGAAGACCAGGTGACCTATCCTTTAACCACAGCCATGCTGTCTGTCCCTTATGCCACTGTGGTCCGAGGGTATTCTTTTTTCGGCTTTTCACTGGTTTACATACTTTTTGAGGATGGCACTGACCTTTACTGGGCCCGGAGCCGAGTGCTTGAGTATTTGAATTTTGCGGGGAGCCGTCTTCCTCAAGGCGTGACACCGCAGCTGGGTCCGGATGCCACTGGTGTGGGATGGGTGTATGAATATGTCCTCAATGGAGGAGACCAGTATGACCTTCAGCAATTGAGAACGATTCAGGATTGGTATTTACGGTATGAGCTGGCCAGTGTTCCCGGTGTC
This sequence comes from Candidatus Aminicenantota bacterium, assembly GCA_014727835.1. GTDB lineage: Bacteria > Acidobacteriota > Aminicenantia > Aminicenantales > Aminicenantaceae > WJMT01. Next base: position 96,731 of record WJMT01000124.1, read on the forward strand.
AGCGAAGTGGCCAGTGTGGGTGGTTTTGTCAAGCAGTATCAGGTGGATGTGGATCCAGTGAAGCTCCAGGCTTATGATATCCCTCTTCAGAAAGTGAAAACAGCGATAAAGCGAAGCAACAATGATGTGGGAGGCCGGCTGATCGAGATGGGAGAGACCGAGTACATGGTCCGGGGATTGGGATATATCCAAAATATTGATGACTTGAAGCAGGTTCCTGTGGGGATGGGACCGAACAATGCACCCCTGCTTTTGGATGATGTGGCCCGCATTCATCTGGGGCCAGAGCTGCGGCGCGGGATTGCAGAGTGGAACGGACAAGGTGAAACTGTGGGAGGAATTGTGGTCATCAGGTATGGAGAAAACGCGCTCAAAGTCATTGAAGGAGTGAAGCAAAAATTAGAGGAACTGAAAAAAGGACTCCCGGAAGGAGTGACTGTAAAAACAGCTTATGACCGTTCCTCGCTGATCAAGCGTGCTATTTCCACCTTGAGAGAGAAGCTGCTTGAAGAGACCATTGTGGTGGCTCTGATTATCATCATCTTTCTTCTTCATCTGCGGAGCTCATTTGTGGCTGTTTTCACGCTTCCCTTGGGAGTCTTGGTGGCGTTTACCGTGATGAGGGCCCAGGGACTCAATGCCAACATCATGTCTTTAGGAGGAATCGCCATTGCCATTGGAGCCATGGTGGATGCTGTGGTGGTGATGATCGAGAACGCCCACAAGCATATGGAGCGAGAGCCCTATCAAAAAGGAAAAGACAGGTGGCAGCTCATCATCAAAGCCTCCAAAGAAGTGGGGCCAGCTTTGTTTTACTCTCTTCTTATCATCACTCTTTCATTCATTCCGGTGTTCACCCTGCAGCAGCAGGAAGGACGTCTCTTCCGGCCGCTGGCTTTCACCAAAACCTATGCCATGGCCGCATCAGCCTTTCTAGCCATTACTGCAGTGCCTGTTTTGATGGGATACTTTATCCGGGGAAAGATCAGGTCAGAGAATAAACATCCTATCAGCCGAATACTCATCAGGTCCTACCGTCCGGTTATCCAATTCATTCTCAAACACAAAACCGCCACCATCATGGCTGCATTATTAATCATAGTGATCACTGTATTCCCTCTTTCCCGGCTTGGTTCAGAGTTTATGCCCCCACTCAATGAAGGAGACCTTCTGTACATGCCCACCACCCTGCCGGGGATATCTGTCACTAAAGCCAAAGAACTTCTGCAGCAGACAGATAAAATCATTGCCCGTTTTCCTGAAGTGAAATCTGTATTTGGCAAAATCGGACGTGCTGAGACGGCCACTGATCCGGCTCCTTTGACTATGATTGAGACCACCATCATGCTCAAAGATAAAGATCATTGGCGGCCCGGAATGACCATTGAAGGACTCACGGAAGAACTGGACAAAGCAGTCCAGTTTCCTGGTTTGACCAATGCCTGGACCATGCCTATCAAAACCAGAATAGACATGCTCAGCACAGGAATCAAAACTCCTGTTGGGATCAAGCTGATGGGACCTGACCTGCAAACCCTGAGTGACTTGGGAGAGCAGATAGAGGCGGTCCTGCGTCAGGTTCCAGGTACCAGAAGTGTGATTGCTGAACGGGTGACCGGAGGAAATTACATTGACTTTGTGATCCGGAGACAAGCGGCAGCGCGGTACGGATTGACGGTGGGGGATGTTCAGGACATCATCATGTCTGCTGTGGGCGGAATGAATGTCACCGCCACTGTGGAGGGATTGGAGAGGTATCCTGTGAATGTGCGGTACAGTCGGGAACTTCGCGATGATCTTCCATCTTTAAGACGTGTCCTGATTCCAACCCCCTCAGGGGCTCAGATTCCTCTGGATCAGGTAGCGGATATCCAGATCAAAAAGGGCCCTGCTGCCATCAAGAGTGAGAATGCCAGAAGAACAGCATGGCTGTATGTGGACATCAAAGATGTTGATGTGGGCTCCTATGTGAAGAGAGCTAAGAGGGTGGTTGACACGACCATTGAGTTTCCTTCCGGCTACAGCATTGTCTGGAGCGGCCAGTATGAGTATATGCAGCGCGCACAGAAACGACTGCAGCTGGTTGTACCAGTGACCCTTCTTATTATTTTCTTGTTGTTGTATCTCAATTTCAAGAATGTCACTGAAAGCCTGATCATCATGCTGTCTCTCCCGTTTGCTTTGGTGGGGAGTGTTTGGCTTATATGGATGAGTGGTTACAACATGAGTGTGGCTGTGGGGGTTGGATTCATTGCTCTGGCAGGGGTGGCTGCTGAAACAGGAGTGGTGATGCTTCTTTATATTGACAACGCGTATAAAGGCCGCATCAAGAATGGAGAAATGAATTCGCGGAAAGATCTTCATGAAGCCATCGTGCACGGAGCAGTGGAACGAGTTCGTCCTAAGCTCATGACAGTGACCACCACTATTATGGCACTGCTGCCCATCATGTGGGGCCATGGAGCCGGGTCTCAGGTGATGAAGCGGATTGCCGCGCCTATGGTGGGTGGACTGATCACATCAACCATTCTCACCCTCATTGTCATTCCAGCGATTTATTATGTCTGGAGGGGACGAAAGCTCTCCAAAGACTGAAGGAAATAAACAGTCCGGACTGTTCGTCAACTTCAGCCAAAAGAGTCACCCCTTTCTTGCCACCAGAAGGAATCAAAGCTTGACAATCTGTTTGAGACCGGCATAAATAAAGACAATAGGTGATAAATGGGATTCAATAAATATCTTGATAAGGATTTCATCTGTATAAAAAGTGAGGATGCTGTCTATAATCAGTCCATGCATTTATGCCCCCCAAGAAAAACATGAGCCACAGATTCTGCTTGAGTGTTGTTTTGATTTCTTTTGTATTTTTGTCGTTTGGCTGTGGAAAGGACGCTTTACAGATCGACAGGGTGAGCTGCGAATACAGGATCAATCCCTTTGGCATTGACACGCCTAGACCTCGATTGAGCTGGGTGCTTTCTTCTGATATCCGAGGACAATCCCAGACGGCTTACCAGATATTGGCTGCCAGCAGCAAAGACAAGCTGAACGAATCAGATGCTGACTTATGGAACAGCGGCAAGGTTCAATCCCGGCAGTCTGCAAACCTCGAATATGCCGGCAAGGCACTCCAATCCAGGCTCAGATGCTTCTGGAAGGTTCGTGTCTGGGGGAAGCGCGGAAAGGCCTCTGAATGGAGTCAAACTGCCTGGTGGGAGATGGCCTTTTTAGAGGGAGAAGAGTGGAGCGCAGACTGGATCAATGACGGCAAAGAAAACCCGGCAAATGATAAAGATTTCTATCAGGATGATCCGGCCCCATTGTTCCGGAAGGAATTTGTGTTGGAGAAAGCTGTTAAAAAGGCACGGCTTTATATCACGGGATTGGGTTATTACGAAGCCTATATGAATGGGGACCGCATCGGAGATTCCGTGCTTGAGCCTGGCTGGACGAATTACTCCAAGCACATATTCTACTCGGTTTATGATGTTTTGCCCCAGCTTAAGGAGGGAGCGAATTGCATTGGTGTGATCCTGGGAAATGGCTGGTACAATCCCCTGCCGTTGAGGATGTGGGGACGGTTGAACCTAAGGGAACACTTAACCGTCGGACGTCCCTGTTTCATTGCCCAGCTGGAATTGACCTTTACTGATGGGAGCAGTAAGGTTGTGATCAGCGATGAGTCATGGAAGGTCAAGGATGGCCCCATATTACGGAATAATATCTATCTCGGAGAGGTCTATGATGCCAGGCTCGAAGTCAAGGATTGGAACCTGTGCGGCATCGATACTCGCTGTTGGCGCTCGGCAGCCAGGGCTTCCAAACCAAAGGGAAAACTTTGTGTCCAGCCTCTCCCTCCCATCCGTGTGACCGCCACTCTGCGGCCGGAGAACATCACTCAACCCAATCCTGGGATTTATATTGTAGATATGGGACAAAATTTTGCAGGTTGGGTGAGATATCAATTCAAAGCCCCTCAGGGAACTCAAATCAGATGTCGCTACGCAGAGCTTTTGAATGAGGACGGAACCTTAAATCCCATGACCAGTGTGTGCGGCCAGATCAAAGGGACTCGAACCGACCGCAACGGAGAAGAGGTCCTGATCGGCGGGCCTGGTTCCCCTGAGATTGCCTGGCAGGCGGATATCTATACAGCCGGGGGAAATGGATGGGAAACATACACTCCGCGCTTCACCTTTCATGCTTTCCGATACATCGAGATATCCGGGTATCCGGGAACTGTATCTCCAGATATGATCTTGGGACTGCGTCTGAACAGCGATGTCTCCAAAGCCGGTTCTTTTTCATGCTCCAATGAAATGTTTAATGACATTCAGACTCTGTCTCAATGGACTTTTTTGAGCAACTTATTCAGCGTTCAGTCAGACTGTCCTCACCGCGAGCGCTTCGGCTATGGCGGCGACATCGTGAGCACTAACGAGGCTTTGATGTTCAACTATGACATGGCTGCTTTTTATGCCAAGACGGTTCAAGACTGGAGTGACAGTGTCCTGGATGGGGGAATGCTCACTGACACAGCGCCCTATGTGGGCATTCAGTACTGCGGAGTTGGCTGGGCTCTGGTGCATCCGCTGCTGCAGATGAATCTGTACCGATATTATGGAGACCGAAGAACTTTGGAGGATCAGTATGCTGTTTCCCGGCGCTGGTTGGGTCTGGTTCAAAATCTGTATCCTGATTTCCTGGTGAAAGAGGGTTTGAGTGACCATGAATCACTGAATGAAACTCCTTCCGAAGAGCTGGTGACACCGCTGTATTTTTACAGCGCCCATCTTCTGTACAGAATGGCGGGGATATTAAAGCGCAGCACGGAAAAAAGAGAATATGAAGATCTCATGGCTAACATCGAGTCAGCTTACCTTGATAAATTCTGGCAGAAAGATTTGGGTCAATTGGCTCCGGGCACACAGACAAGCCAATCCTTTGGCCTTTATCTGGGGTTGATACCAGAAGGGAAAAAGGAAAAGGCGCTTGCTTATCTGGTTAAATTGATTGAAGAAAACCAGGGCCATTTGACGACAGGGATTTTGGGGACTCCGTTTATGCTGGATGTCCTTTGCCGCCAGGATCTTTCTGGTATTGCTTATGGGATGGTGAACAAACAAAGCTTTCCGGGCTGGGGCCATATGCTGGAGAATGGGGCCACAACGCTGTGGGAGCACTGGGAATTCAGCGACAATACTTATTCCCACAATCATCCTATGTTCGGTTCAGTCAGTCAGTGGTTCTACAACTGGCTGGGTGGGATTCAAGCTGCTCCTGAAGCTGTGGGATTTGATAAGATTGTTTTTCGACCCCAGGTCATGGATGATCTGCAGTGGGTGGAATGCAGCTATGAATCCATACGTGGGAAGATAGTGAGCAGCTGGCATAAAAAGGAAGGGAGCCTTTTCTTCAAGATCCAGATCCCGGTTAATGCGGAAGCTGCTGTCTATCTTCCCAACCTGATAAACAGCCAGATTTATGAGAACGGGAAACACCTTGTCAATTCTGAGAATATTCAGTTGTTGAGAAAAGGAGACCGCTCTTTGGTATACCGAGTGGAATCCGGCACATACCTTTTTGAGATCCGCAGGAAAAAGGAGACCAACCCTTGAACGCACAAAAAACAACCAGGCGTGAGTTCTTGAGATCAACAGTGTCCGGTTTTGGCCTTGCATCTTTGGGATTCACTTTGAGTTCTTGTTCCACCAGAAAGAGAAAACCGAGCATTATATTCCTGCTCACTGACGATCAGCGTTCTGACGCGCTGAGCTGTGCGGGCAATCCTCTCATTCAAACACCCAATATGGATTGGCTGGCTCAAAACGGCATCAGGTTTGAGAATGCCTTTGTGACCACCCCGATCTGTGCGGCCAGCCGCGCCAGTTTATTGACCGGATTGTATGAACGCAAGCATGGATATACGTTCACCAGGCCTCCCATTCGCAAAGAATACTGTGATTTGAGTTATCCTGTTCTGTTGAGGAGGGGGGGATACAGAACCGGATTTGTGGGCAAATTCGGCATCAAAGTACCAGAAGGTGTAGAGGATGAATGGTTTGATTATTTTCGGCCCAGCGCTTATCCGTATTTTAAGGACATTGATGGCAAAAAAAAACATCTTACAGACATCAACATGGACCGGGCTCTTGATTTTATCAGAGAGACGAGCCCGGAACAGCACTTCTGTCTTTCCTTAAGCACTTGGGCCCCACATGCCCATGATAGTGAAAAACAGCAGTATTTTTGGCCATCTGCCTGCGATGATCTGTACCGGGATGTTGTGATTCCCACGCCTGTCTTAGGCGAGTCGTCATTTTTTGAATCGCTTCCTGAGTTTATGAAACAATCTATGAATCGCGACCGCTGGTTTTGGCGATTTGACACTCCAAAGAAACATCAAGAAATGGTTAAGGGTTACTACCGGATGATCAGCGGAGTGGATATGGCCCTTGGCCGTCTCCTAAATGAACTGAAACGTCTGGACAGACATAGGGATACCATTATTATCCTTATGAGCGATAATGGATATTTTCTGGGAGAGCGAGGGTTTGCCGGAAAATGGACTATGTATGATTTATCGATCAGGGTTCCCTTGATCATTTATGATCCCAGAATGGCAAAAACACGAAGAGGGACCATCGACTCCAGGTTGGTGCTTAATGTGGATATAGCACCCACCATTCTTAATTTGGCAGGATTATCTATCCCTCAGAAAATTCAGGGAGAATCGCTTGTGCCCAATTTAAATGGATCATTGGTCAATTCCCGCAAGGAAATCTTGACCGAGCATCTTTGGGATCATCCTGAAATTCCTCAGACTGAGGCGGTCCGAACCCAACAGTGGAAATATATTCGTTATCCCCAGCACCCGGAATTTGAGGAATTGTATGATCTGCAGAATGATTCGATCGAAAAAAACAATCTTGTTTTAGATAAGAGGTACTCTGAGATTCGGGCTAAACTTCGCATGAGCTGTGATCATCTCATCCAAAAAATTTCCTAGTCTTTAACCATAGGTTCCTTGGCTCTCGTCCTCCAATACAAATTCTGGTGCAAAACAAGTGACAAATACCGACGCGAAATGGACATATTCAGCGACATTTATAGCTTTAAGATGAATGGATTTTCATGGATACATATGTCTGGGGAGGGAAGGTCAATAAGGCAGATTCCCAAGGGAAGATGGTGGGCGATGCAGGATTTGAACCTGCGACTTCTACCGTGTGAAGGTAGCACTCTTCCACTGAGTTAATCGCCCACGCTCTACTCATTTTAGTTAAATCCGCTCACTTGTCAATCCCTCATTCTCACTTATCGGTCATAGGCATTGATATCCAGGAATCCATGCCCGGACAGGTTGAAAAGGATCACTCTTTCCCGGTTCTGTTCTCTGGCTTCCATGGCCTCATCAATGGCTGCGGCTACGGCATGAGAGGATTCAGGAGCCGGAAGAATTCCTTCGGTCTTTAAAAAGACCTCGGCCGCGTCAAATATTTTGGTCTGCTTGTAGGCCCTGGGCTCGATGATTCCCTTTTTCGTGAGATGGCTTACCAGAGGAGCCATGCCGTGGTATCTCAGGCCTCCGGCATGGATGGGAGGCGGGACAAAATCCATACCCAGAGTGTACATATAAAGAAGGGGCGTAAGGCCCACGCTGTCTCCATGGTCGTATTCCAGATTTCCTTCAGTGAGAGTCGGACAAACTTCAGGTTCTACGGCGATAAACCTGATATCCTGATCGTCAACAAGTCTTTTCCTCACAAAGGGAAAAGCCAAACCGGAGAAGTTCGAGCCTCCTCCTACGCATCCTATGATGGTGTCTGGTCGGGCTCCCAGTTCTTTCATCTGTTGATCCGCTTCCTGTCCGATCACACTCTGGTGCATCATCACACTGTCCAGTACAGAACCCAGAGAGTATTTGGCTGTGTCATCTCTAACGGCCATCTCCACAGCTTCGGAAATGGCTATACCCAGGCTTCCGGGATGGTCCTTATCCTGAGCGAAGAATTTTCTTCCGGCTTCTGTGTGATTACTGGGGCTTTCTTCCACATTGCCTCCGAACATTTCCATCATGATCCGGCGTCCTGGTTTTTGTCTGAAGCTGATGCGGACCATGAACACTTTGACCTCCAGGCCAAAAAGTGTTCCGGCGTGAGAAAGAGCCGAACCCCACTGGCCGGCTCCGGTCTCTGTGGTCAGAGTCTTCACCCCTTCTTGAGCCGCCAAGTAAGCCTGGGCAATGGCTGTGTTGCTCTTATGGCTACCTGTAGGCCCCACCCCTTCATACTTATAAAAAATATGAGCGGGTGTATTCAAATATTTTTTGAGCTCCGAAGCACAGACCAGAGGAGTGGGCCTGTACACAGAATAGGCTTCCAAAACTTTTTCCGGAATGGGAATGAACCGTTCCATGGAGCCTTCCTGGCCGATGAACCGCATTGGGAAAATCGGGGCCAGGTCCTCTGGCTTGAGAGGCTCTTTGGTCTGTGGGTTTAATGGTGGTTTGGGCAGATCCTTAAGGTCTGCTTTGATGTTATAGAAATTTTTGGGAAGAAATTGTTCTTTTCTGGATGCATATCTTTTCATAATTCGTCTCCTATAGATGATTTTGAATCTTCAGATTCAATTGAATTGGATTGAAATTTAAATATGGTGGTTGGGTGGTGTGAGTATTAGGCGGAAGGGCCCGCCCACCAGAAAAGAACAGAGAAACAGTGTGATGGTTGGTGATTTATTGTCTCTCTGGTAATCATAGAGAGACATTATAGAGATTGAAGAGTGGGCCTGTCAACCAAAAAAATATTTGATTGAAACAACATCTTGTGGATTTGTTTATTGACGGATGGTGTGTTTTCCCTTTATGATCGGTGATTGAGTGGTGAGAGGTCCCAAATCCAGTGGACGAAAGAGAAGATCCCATCCGGATCCAGAAAAAGAAACACAAATCCCTGTACTTGAATCCCAATCTTCAGATCGTCTTTGGGGTCACCCTGATGGCTGTGCTCGGTGTCTCCAGCATCACACCGGCTTTTCCAGTGATCATCGAGGACCTGGGCATATCGACTCAATCCATCGGGCTTCTCATCACAGTGTTTACCCTCCCTGGAATCTTTTTGACTCCTGTGCTGGGAGCCCTGGCAGACCGGTTCGGCAGAAAGAGAATTCTTGTCCCTTCCATGATCCTGTTTGGCCTGGCAGGAGGAGCCTGTGCCTTAGTCCGTGATTTTCAATGTCTTCTGGTTCTTCGTTTTTTCCAGGGAGTGGGTGCGGCTTCGCTGGGCTCTCTGAACATAACCATTGTCGGGGATCTGTTCTCCGGAAATGAACGGACCACAGCCATGGGTTACAATGCCAGTGTTTTGAGTGTGGGAACAGCCAGTTATCCGGCCATCGGAGGAGTGTTGGCCACAGCAGGATGGCATTACCCTTTTTTTCTTCCTCTTGCTGCGGTTCCTTTAGGACTTTGGGTCCTGTTTTCATTAAAGAATCCGGAACCTGAAAAAGAGCAGGACTTCAAACAATATCTACACAGCGCATGGAAGAGCATCAAAAAGCGCCAGGTGGTGGTGCTTTTGATAGCCATATCGTTCACCTTTGTGATCCTTTACGGATCGTATTTGACCTATTTCCCGCTCCTGCTCAGCCATAAATTCAAAGCAACTCCCTTGGTCATCGGACTTCTTATGTCTGTGATGTCCCTCACCACAGCGGTCACTTCTTCTCAGCTGGGAAAACTAGCCAAAACTTTTACCAAAAAGAATCTGATCAAAGCAGCTTATGTGCTGTACGGGGCGGCTTTGGTCATTTTCCCCTTTATCCCCTCTTTGTGGCTCCTGCTCATTCCCACTATCCTCTTTGGGCTGGCTCACGGAGTGAACATTCCCAGTTTGCAGACCCGGTTGGCAGAGCTGGCTCCTATGAAGTACCGGGCGGCCTTCATGTCTGTCAACGGTATGGTGCTGCGTTTGGGACAGACACTGGGTCCTGTTTTGATGGGATTGGTGTATGTGGGGTGGGGCATTGAAGGCGCCATCTGTGCAGGGGCCGGATTTTCTGCCGCAGCTCTTCTGCTGCTGGTGTTTGTTGAATGACTTGATGAAAAAGAGCGGTCCGCTCTCTCACTTGTCCGGAGCAGCTTGAAGGTAAAACTCCTTCAGGTCCTGTTTGAGTTTTTGATGGGAAGCTTTTCGGATATACATCATATGTCCCGCTTTATAGTATTTCATGAAGATCCGGTCTTTGAATTCGGAATTCAAACCCAAATGCGAGACTGCAAACTCAGTGGCAAAATAGGGAGTGGCAAAGTCATAGTATCCATTGGCAATAAAGACTTGAAGAGAGGAGTTGTGGCTCATTTCCTGTCTGAGGATCTCTGCGGAGTTGGAAAAGCGAGTGCGGGCATTTTCATTCCCGTAGCCCCAGGGCCTAACCCGGCCTGAGATGTTGTAGATGCTGGGGCTGGGATAGTCCAGCTCAGTCCGGACATAATGATTGAACAGAGTGGAGAAGGCTCCGGTGATGGCTGCGCTGGAAGGGTCATATTCAAAGTATTCTCCGGCGGCGTCCTCATCCTTCCCCTTAAAACGGCTGTCCAGGCGGCCTATGGTTTGGTGATCTTTTCGCAGGAGCTCTTTGAGAAAACGGTAAAGATTGACTCTTAGGTTGGACTGCTCCACATAATCCGGAGACAGTCCTGTATATACAGATACCTTTTGAATGACCTCTGATTTTTGTGCTTCGGTGATTTGGTTCCCTTTTAACAACGCAGGAGCATATTCTTCCAGAGCGAATTGTTCGGATTCGTCCAGGACATCCTCCAGGTTCTTTTCCAGAAGCTCCTCAGACAGTTGTTTGTGATACCAGGCAGCAGCCGTGTATCCCGGGAAAAAGAAGATATATGGGAGGTCATTGCCGGTTGAAAAGTCCTTGGCTAAAGAATTGAGCACTGCAGACACCAGGATCACTCCATTCAGGTACATGCCCAAGGTTCGCCCCTGAAGAAAGCCTGCCAGCCCTGAAGCCCGAATGGTGCCGTAACTTTCTCCCAGGATGAATTTGGGAGAGGACCACCGGTCAAACCGGGTGATGTACAAACGGATGAATTCCCCCACGGATTCAATGTCATTCTCATAACCATGAAACTGCTTGGGGTCTTCTTTGAAAGCAGCCCGGCTGAATCCGGTTGAGACCGGATCAATAAACACCAGGTCTGTGATATCCAGAAGGGAATAAGGATTGTCAATGAGTTCAAACGGAAAAGCCGGATTCAATCCTTCCTCATCCATAAGCACTTTTTTAGGACCCAGTGCACCCATGTGAAGCCAGACAGAAGAAGAGCCGGGCCCTCCGTTAAAAGCAAATGTCACCGGTCTTTGAGACAGCTCTTCAACCGAATCTCTGGTGTATGATACAAAAAAGATATGTCCGATGGCTTTTTCTTTGTTATTTTTCAAGGGAAGTTTTCCCACTGTAGCTGTGTAGTTGATGTTCTCCCCATTGATTTGGATGCTGTGTTTGGTCACAGAAAAGTCTTGGTCAAAGGGCTCCTTTTCCCTTAAATCCTGGGAACCTCTGGTTTGGGGAAACAAAAATGATGTGAACACAAAACAAAAAACAATTATGGTGATGCAAATTCTTTTGGTCAATTTTTCCTCCTCTTTATCCCAAAAATCATGTGAATCTTAAATATCAAAGCCATTTCTTTTTTTTGAAATAGATGACCATGACCAGAGCCACCAGGGCCATGACTCCCAGTACGGCAAAATAGCCAAATGGCCATTTGAGTTCAGGCATGAGTTCAAAATTCATCCCGTAGATTCCGGCAATAAATGTCAATGGGATGAATATAGTGGCGATGATGGTCAGCACTTTCATCACTTCATTCATCCGGTTGCTGATGGTGGACAAATAGGTATCGTGCAAGCTGAAAATCATATCCCGGTAGGTTTCGATGGTGTCGATCACCTGAATGGTGTGGTCGTAGACATCACGAAAAAAACGCAGGGTCTCTTTCTGAATCAGAGAAGATTCCAGTCTTTCCAGACTGTTGATCATCTCTCTCAAAGGCCATACAGACCTGCGGAGCAGGATCATTTCTCGTTTGAGACTGTGAATCTGCTGAAGCATCTTGTCGTCTTGACCTCCAGTCAGAGATTCTTCCAGATGCTCCACTTTGTCGCCTAGTTTTTCCAGGATGAGAAAATAATGGTCCACCACCACATCGGTCAGAGAGTAAGCCAGGTAATCAGAACCGCTTTTGCGGATGCGGCCCAGGTCGTGGTGAATTCTCTCCCTCACCGGATTGAACACATCTCCCTCCTTCTCCTGAAAAGAGAGGACATAATTCTTTCCCAGTATCAGACTGACTTGCTCTTCTGTGACCTTCTTTTCCTCCTCTTCATAACTGAGCATTTTCAAGACAATGAAAATATAATGATCGAATTGTTCCACTTTGGGACGCTGTCCGGGATTCATGATATCTTCCATAGTCAGGGGATGAAGGTTGAAATCTTTTCCTATGTGTTTGATCACCTCTGCTTCGTGGATTCCGTCGATGTTGATCCAGGTCACTGTTTCCTTATCTTGGTAAGAACAGCATTCCTTGATTTGGCTGATTTCTTTTTGGGTCACATTTTGTGGATCATAGTCAATAACGGATATTTTGATCTTTTCTCTTTCTCTTTCCCCCATATAAACAGGAGTCCCTGGAGGAAGCCCGATTTTGCTTATCAGTCTTTTAGTGGTCCTGAATATTTTTTTCATTTTTTTCCTCCATTCACCATAAGAAACTTCAAATCCCTATCAAAGGTGTTTTTTTTAGAGACCATATTCTATATAATATCCCCATTATCCTGAATATTCATAAAAAAAATGGCGATGTTTTCATTATCATTTTCATTCGTGCGATATACAAGAATTTATTTAAGAAAAATGATTGGAACATTTTTCATGTTTGCATTTTTTATTTTAATCGTCATTTTTTTATGAATCATCCAGGTTATATAGAATCATATCTTTGGAAGGAGTAAGAATCAACAGCTATGGAAACATTCATAAACACTGAATTGTTCAAATGGGTGGTCCTGCCCCTTTTGATATTTTCCTCACGAATATTTGATGTGACCCTTGCCACCATACGGATCGTCTTTGTTTCCAAAAGACTCAAGTATTTGGCTCCTGTTGTTGGTTTTTTTGAGGTCATAGTCTGGCTGCTGGCTATCAACACCATCATATCAAATCTCAACAATGTGGTGGGATACATTGCCTATGGATTGGGATTCGCAGCAGGGACTTACATCGGAATCTGTATTGAAGAGAAACTGGCATTGGGGAATGCTGTTCTGCGAGTCATCACCAGAATGGACGCATCGGAATTGGTGGACCATTTGAGAGCCAAAGGATATCCTGTGACCAAGGTGATCGGAGAGGGAAAACATGGAGAGGTGAACATTGTTTTTATGGTGATTCGAAGATGTGACTACAAGGAAGTGGTCACCACGTTGAGGCAGTTCAATCCAAAGGCATTTTTCACTCTTGAAGATGTGAGGATGGTCAGTAAAAAAGCATTTCCATTCGGAAGGGTGGACAAAACAAACAAATACCAGGGTCCCTTCAGATTTTTTAGGAAAGGGAAGTGAGAAACAGAGTTGAGACTTTGATTGACAATATTTGTTTTTCGATTTATAAATAGAGAGAACAATGGCCATCAAAAGGTGTCCTTACTGCAAAGCCATCATAGAAGAAAACGGAGAATACTGCTCTAATTGCGGAACAAGACTTCTTTTTCCTGAGGATGAAGAGATAGAAGAGGAAATCCCCGGGGAAAGGATCAACGAGGAAGAAGAAGACCAAGAGCCTGAAGTCGAATGGGATTCTGAAGGCAAAGATGCTGAACTCAAGAATGAAAAACAAAAGCTGGAAAGTCAAGATGAAGAAGAGGGGAGAGAGGAAGACAAAAAAGAAGAATTTGAGGTGAAAGATGACCAGGATGATGTAGAGGAGCCGGGAGAGGAGGCAGACGCAGAAAATTCAAGATCCATAAAGGAAACCAAAGGACTTCCTGAGGAAAAATTTGAAGAAGAAACAGAAACCACAAAACCAGATCCAAAGGATCAAGCAGAAAAAGAACCAGCTTTAAAGACCGAAGACCTGAACAGGGTCCTTGATTCTTCGGAAAAGGAAAAACAAGAAATCGAGTCTTTCCTTGATACATTAAAACAGGAACGCCAGCAGATCAAAAACCGGATTGAGGAAGAGGAAGACGAGCTTCCCCCTTGGGCAGAGACCATTGAAGACAAAGAAAAACAGGAGCCTTCAGAAAAAGAAGCCGAGGAACTCCAGCAGGATTCCTTTAAAGAATTCCAAGCGGTGGATGAAGAAGGGGAAGACGCAGAAGAAGAAGTGACTGGTATTGAAAAGGAAGAAGAAAAATCAGAGCCTGAAGAATCTGATGAACAGGAGGATCTTCCTTTTTATGATGATACGGAACCAAAACTCATTAAAAAGAAAGAAAAATGGTTTCCAAAACCGTCTGTTCAGATTTCCGCATCCATCAAATCACGGGTGTTTGATGTGTTGTTTATTGGAGGATTGTGGTTTATCACTCTTTGGATCGCCTCTTATCTGACTTCTGTAACTGTTTTTCAGCTCATGTCCAATTCAGCGTTTGCCGTTATTGTGTTTTTCATCATACTGCTTATGGTGTATTTGTTTTTCTTTCTGTTTTTTCTGGGGGAGACCATCGGAGACTATGTGTTTCCCGCTCACGATTAGCTGGCCGATCCTAATTTGAAATTTTCGCCCAGAAATTTTTGTTTTGCTTTTTTATCTGAGGCAATGGTTTCTGGAGTTCCTTCCACCAAGATATTCCCGTTGTCTATCACATAGGCATAATCAGTGATGGATAGTGTGTCCCTGACATTGTGGTCAGACAAGAGGATCCCAATGCCTTTGTCTTTGAGGTTTTTCAGGATCCTCTGCAACTCGATAATAGTAAGAGGATCGATTCCGGTAAAGGGTTCATCTAACAGCAGAAATTTTGGATTCAGAGCCAGAGAACGGCTGATCTCAAGTCTTCTTCGCTCTCCTCCGGACAAATTATGAGCCGCTTGTTTGGATAAAGAAAGAAGTCCCAATTCTGATAAAAGGGCCTCAGTTTTGTTCTGCTGTTCATGTTTTGAGTATCCTTTGAGTTCAAGGATCATCTTGAGGTTGTTCTCTACAGTTGTCTTCATGAAGACAGAGTCTTCCTGTGGCAGATAAATGATTCCCTTTTCTGACCTTTGAGTGGTAGACAATGGGGAAATGTTTTCATTGTCCAAAAAAATAGCTCCCTTATCTGGCACAGTCAGTCCTGTGATCATTCGAAAAGAAGTGGTCTTCCCGGCTCCGTTCCTTCCCAGAAGCCCGGTAATGATCCCTGTTTCAACTTTGATACAAACATTCTCCACCACAACGCGCTGGTTAAAGCTTTTTTTGAGATTCTCGACTATTATAATTGACATTTCAGCTCTTTTATTATTCTTTATTAATGAGATACAGTTATACTAAAACCACATCTTTTAGGTGTCAAGACATAATGAAGCAAATTATCAGTGCCTCAAGAAGAAGCGACTTGATTGCTTTTTTCCCTGATTGGTTGGAGCAATGCTTGCATTGGGAAAAAGCGGTTGTTTATGGTCCCTGCAGGAATCAATACACTGTGGATTTGAGTCCGGAAAGAGTCCATACTTTGGTTCTCTGGTCAAAAGATTTTTCAAACCTCATCCTTGATAAAAACAATCTTTTGCAGCAAATGAGAAAGTATGACCAGATGTATCTTCATTTCACCATCACGGGTTTGGGTGGGACCTTGATTGAAAAAAATGCACCTCTTCCCCATGAGGCATTTCAGCAGTTGAATGAATTGATAAAGATCACAGAAAATCCTAGGCGCATCACAGTCAGGTTTGATCCTGTGGTCTTTTGGAAAAAGAAAAAAACGCGGACCAGCAACCTCCGGTTTTTTGAACAACTGGCTCCTGAATTGAGCACCAGAGGAATCACAGACATCAGAATCAGTTTTGTTCAGTGGTATGGAAAATCCAAAGCAAGAGCCCTCAAACACGAATTTGCGTATTTGGATCCTACTGAAGAGGAGAAAATAAAAGCGGCCCGGTATTTGGTTGAGACCGCACAAAAATGGGGATTGAATCTGTATTCCTGCAGCCAAAATTTTTTGACGGTGCTGGATGGAATCAGTCCTTCTTCCTGTATCAATGGACCTCTTTTACAGAGGCTTCATCCGGGACAAGAACCTGTGTCCGTAAAAAAAGATAATAGCCAGAGAAAAGAATGCCGGTGCACAGAATCTGTGGATATTGGAAGTTATCTGCAGAGCTGCCCCCATGCGTGCTTGTACTGCTATGCCAACCCTTCTTTGGATGATTCATAAAATCAGGAAAATAAGATGCTTGAGATTCGAGTCTTTTAAATTTTAGGATATTTGGGCGCCTTCAAGGTTAAGGAAGTATTTTTTCAGACCGATCCCAGCTCCGAATCCGCCCAGAGTCCCGTCAGTTCTAATGATGCGATGGCAGGGCACAGCAATCAGGAACGGATTTTTTCCCAGTGCCCCTCCCACACTCCGGTATCCTTTATGATTGATTTTTTGGGCCAGGGATTTGTAGGTTTGTGTACGGCCGTATGTAACTTTTCGAGTCATTTGCCAGATTTTTTTCTGGAACGGTGTTCCAGATGAAAAATCAAGTTCCAGAGAGGAGAAATCAACTGGCTTTCCCAAAAAATACTGTCTGAATATTTCAAGTTCTTCCATAAATTCCTGTTTGTCTTCAACAAGTTGTGTGTTTGGATCCTTGACCTGATTCAGCACAGATGAGGTCTGGTCCTGGTTTTTGACATAGGTGATTCTCTGGATGCCTAAGTCATTCTTCATCAGAAAAAGAGCCCCTTTCTCAAAACAAACCAGAGCGTAATGAAAGGTCATGTTCACACTCCTACTGACAATCTGTCTGCGAGGGAATGAGGCAGCCCTGCTTTTCTGATCTTATCCTGAGCTTTCTTGATATCATATTTCAGTCTGTAGAAGGTGATCTTGTGTTGATCTGGTTGGTATATGGCACAAGCCGCAAGGCTGTTCCTGTCTCTGGGCTGTCCCACAGACCCTGGGTTGATAAGGAATTTGATGTTTTCTTTGAGTTCGACTTCTTCGGCTTTTCCGGATATGTAAGTCCCCTTGACTAGACTGTTTTTTAAAGAATAGACAAAAGGAAGGTGAGTGTGTCCGAAAAAGGTGATGGGAGTCTCCAGATAGTTGAATGCCTCTGCTGCATCCAGCTCTCCAAATATGTAGTAATCTTCATCAAAGGGAGCCCCGTGACATATGGTGATGTCTTTTTTGACCTGGGAGGGTCCTTTTTTTAACTGAGTAAGGAAATCCATATTATCATCAGACAGATTTTCCCGGGTCCATAAAATTGCTGCGGCAGCAATGGAGTTGAATCCCTCTAAACTGTTGATATTGGCCACTGCTTTGTCATGATTTCCTCTTATGTAGGAGATTGATTTCAAGGAGCGAATTTTATTGATCACTTTACCAGGATCAGCTCCATAACCCACTAGATCTCCCAAGAAAATATAATGATCGATATTCTTTTTTTCAGCAAATTCAAGGACAGCAAGAAGCGCTTCCAGATTCCCATGAATGTCTGTGAAAATTAAATAACGCATTTCAATGCTCTTTCATCAAACTCGTGTATAGCTCGTGAGCCCGGTAAGAGCTCCGAACCAATGGTCCTGATTCTACTTTTTTAAAGCCCATTTTTAAAGCTTTATTTTTGAGTTGCTTGAATTCATTCAGATGGTAATAGTGACACACAGGGAGATTGGATTTGGATGCCTGGAGATACTGCCCAATGGTGAGAAGGTCACAGGAAACTTCTCTCAAATCTTCAAGTGTCTGCATGATATTTTGCTCATTCTCTCCGAGACCGATCATTATTCCGGATTTGGTATAAGCTCCCATTTGTTTTGCTTGTTTGAGCACATTGAGAGAGCGGATGTAATTTGAAGGCATACGGTTGAGCGAGGAATAAAGAGATTGAGGGGCTTCCAGGTTATGGTTGATCACACAAGGGCCGCTTTGCACAACGGTCTTGAGCGCATCTTCATTGCCTTTAAAATCCGGGATGAGGACTTCTATTTTTAGCTCCGGGGATTTTTCTTGAACTGTTTTCACAGTCTTTGCAAAAAAGGAGGCTCCCCCGTCCACCAAATCGTCTCGAGTGACCGAGGTGATCACTGCATATTTGAGTCTCATAGAC
>WJMT01000125.1 GCA_014727835.1 Candidatus Aminicenantota bacterium
GCAACAAACGGTCCATAACGGCCTTGACGGATCACAAGTTGGGATTCGCATTGGGGACACTTTTCATCAATTGGTTTGGCTTTCTTCTGGTTTAAGCTTTTTTTGAACCGGCATTCAGGAAAACCTGAACAGGCTTTGAATTTTCCGTACATTCCGGATTTTATTACCAAAGGACGGCCGCATTCCGGACATTTCTCTTCCGAAGGAATACCCTTAGATTTCACCCCTTCTTGGCCGCTTGCTTTATTTAGGTCCTTATCCAAAAGCTCATTGTAAGACCTTATATATTCCTGCCAGCTTTTCTTCCCCTCGCTGATCAGATCCAGGGCTTCTTCAAGCTGCGCTGTAAATTTAAACTGCATTAGGTCAGGAAAATGCTTGATCAAATAGTTATTCACAAATATCCCAACTTCAGTCGGAATAAACCGTCCCTTTTTCTTCAACACATAATCTCTTCCTTGGATGGTGGATAGAATGGGAGCATATGTACTGGGCCGACCTATTCCTCTTGATTCCAGTTCTTTGACCAAAGTCCCTTCGGAATAGCGTGCAGGAGGTTGTGTGAACTTCTGTTCACTATCCAATTTCTGTAGTTTGAGCTGCTCACCTTTTTTGGCTGGAGGGAGCTTTTCGCTTTTTGATTTGGTCTTGGGGTAGACCGCGAGAAATCCCTTGAATTTCATGACCTCTCCCTTGGCCTGAAATTGATAGTCTCCAGCTTGGATTTTAAACACAGTCTCTTCCAGTCTGGCTGGACTCATCTGAGAGGCAAGGAAACGGTTCCAGATCATGGAATAAACCTTAAACTCATCATTACTCAAATGGGATTTCACTTTTTCAGGCAAAAGGTCAAAACTCGTGGGTCGGATGGCCTCATGAGCATCTTGAGCTTTTTTCTTGTTTTTAAACCTTCGAGGAGTCTTGGACAGATGATCTTTGGAAAATTTCTTGCTTATATAATCCCTTCCTCCTTTGATGGCGAGGTCTGAAATCCGAACAGAATCGGTCCTCATGTAAGTGATGAGGCCCACCAATCCCCGATTTCCGATTTCCAGCCCTTCATAAAGCTTCTGGGCGATCATCATGGTCTTCTTCACAGAAAACCTGTGGATACGAAAACTGTCCTGCTGGAGTGTGCTGGTAATATAAGGAGGATAAGGATTCTTTCTTTTTAATTTGACCTTTAGATCCTCAAGGATAAACCGGGCTTTTTCCAGATCAGACAGAATTCTTTTGGCTGTTTTCCTATCCTTCACTTTCGTTTTTTTCCCCTTGATCTTTACCAATCCTGCTTTAAAGATCGGGGGAGAGGATGCCCTGAGTCGAGCCGTGATGTTCCAAAATTCTTTGGGCTCAAAGTCATTGATTTCTTTTTCTCTTTCACAGATCAACCGGAGAGCCACAGACTGCACTCTTCCTGCACTCAAACCTTTCCCTATTTTCTTCCATAGGAGAGGACTGATCCGATATCCCACCAGCCTGTCCAGTATTCTTCTTGCCTGCTGGGCTTTGATTTTATGCTCATCCAAAGACTGTGTTTTTTCAAAAGCCTCTTCCACTGCTTTCTTGGTGATTTCATGGAAAAGGACTCGGTGGATATTGCTGTTATGATTCTTGAGAACTTCTGACAGATGCCAGCAGATGGCTTCTCCCTCTCTGTCAGGATCAGCAGCGAGAATAACCGAATCATTGTTTTGTGCTTCTTTCTGAAGCTGGGACACCACTTTTTTCTTACTTGGAATGATGGTATACTCCGGACTGAAATCATTCTCAATATCCACTCCCATTCTTTTCTTAGGAAGGTCCCTGATATGGCCCAGAGAAGCCTTGACACTATAGTCCGGGCCTAAATATCGGTTTACGGTTCTTGCTTTGGCTGGAGATTCAACGATGACTAAACTTTTTTTCATTACAGTTTCCTCTGAAAATATTTTCCTGGACTCTGAGTCACGATACCCTTCAGTTCCAATTTTAAAAGAAATGATAAAACTTCAGATACACTCAAGCCCGTTTTTTTGACAATCATATCTATGTGAGTCAAGGAATCTTCACTGAGATTCTTGACAATGTCCTTTTCAACAGGACTCATTTCTGCTTTTTGTTGCTCGCTCGTCTTGGCTTCTGAAAACATGTTTTCTGCGATCCTCGGAGGAAGCTCTTCAACCACATCTTCCCAGGTTTCAATGAGCTTGGCTCCGTTTTTTAGCAACCAGTTTGTGCCTTTGCTCAACGGAGATGTGATGTTTCCGGGAACAGCCATGACTTCCCTATTTTGTTCTAGCGCCAGTTTTGCGGATATAAGAGAACCGCTTCTCTCAGCAGCCTCTGCCACGATCACAGCCAGTGACAGACCACTGATGATCCGATTCCTTAAAGGAAAATGGAATCCCAATGGTTTTGTCTTCAAACCATACTCAGTCATAACCAAACCCGACTCAATGATCTTTCTGAAAAGTCGTCTGTTCTCTCTGGGATAGATGCAATCTAAACCAGAACCCAATACCGCCACAGTTTGGCCTCCTTTGAGCGCACCCCAATGAGCCACAGAGTCAATCCCGCTGGCCATTCCACTGACAATCACAAGCCCGCGGGAGGCTAACTCATAGGCCAGTTTCTCGGCCACTGCTCTTCCATAAGGGGAGGACTTTCTGGCCCCGACAATGGAAACAGCCGGCTCCCTGAGTACATTTAAATTCCCTACACAATAAAGGACGCGGGGAGGATCAAAAATTTCTCTTAGATACTCCGGATATTTTTCATCCTCTATAGTGAGGACTGTATAGCCCTTTTTATTTAATCTGTCAAGTTCTCTGCATGCTCTATCCAGGATTGTGGAAGATCTGAGGCGTTCAATATGTTCTGCTTTCAGATTCAAGCCTTTGAAATCTTTTTCTTTTGCTCGAAAAACATCTTGAACCGTAGGAAACCTTTGGAAAACTTTTTGTGCAGAATTCAAATCTTCTGCAAACACAAGATTGAACGCAATCCAATATTTCAGATTTTCTTCCAACGTCTCCGTTGTTGTCCAAGTTATTCTATCAGGAATAAATCAAAACGCAAGTTGCTTCCTGTTTTCAGAATCCTTTCAAAAGGATTGATCCTGACGAATAAAAAATTCCCGCAACAGCTCCGGTCATAAGACAAGCCAGGGTCGCTGCAAGCAACGCTCTCAGACCGATTCTAGACAGGTCCCTCATCCTTTTGGGAGCCAAAGCACTGATCCCTCCAATAAAAATGGCTAATGATGCAAAATGGGCAAATCCGCATAAAGCATAGGAAGCAATGATGGCAGACCGGGGATGTATCAAAGCATCATCCGCCATCAGCTGTGCCAGGTTCTTATAAGAGACCACTTCAGTGGCCACGGTTCTTTCTCCAAGAAGTTTGGCAATCTCAATCGCATCACTGGGAGGGACTCCCAAGATAAGAGTGAAAGGATAGAAAATGTATCCCAGGATGGTCCTCAGGGACCAATCAAAATGAATGCTGAACAGAGTGTTGATATGGCCGCCCATCCAGCCCAGTATAAGGTCCAGCAAGGCAATCAAACCCAAAAAAGCAATGAGAAGCGAAATGATCCCGCCTAA